>CAYXFV010000008.1:0-61815 GCA_964464365.1 uncultured Nitrosomonas sp.
GACACAAAAAATCAACCTGTATCCCTCATGAATAAATGCATTACATAATTATTCAAGGCCGACTAATTAGTTCATAAATAATACGCTCAAGCACCTCGATCTTTTACAGAAAAGAAAAAATAAACAGACCATCCAGCAAATCTTAATGCAGTTGGTCATGGATACCGAGCTTCCGGAAGATATCAAGGCTCTGGCTGTTTCGGCGCTCATGCCATCCATGTTGACTCGGACGGAACGCGATAAATTCATGGATATGCTGTCTGAAGCGATCGATAGTGACCACGCCGCATTATCGGATGCGCTGACCACAACACTTTTTACAGCGCACCCGGCATCAGCACCGGATGTGATTCGCTTAGCCGCATCATTCCGCAACAACACAGGCAAAACACAGATTGCATCTATCCTGACCAAAGCCCACCACTGGGGATTTCTTGTTTTTAATGATGATGTCATCGGTCCGGATGACCATAGGGTAACTGCATAATCGCTTCAAACTAATTCAGATTGACTGATATTTTCTGACATCATTCCATAGTCTTTAGCCAGGAAAAATGTCGGCTGATTTGAATTAAACCAATAAAATCATTCAAAGAGGAAACAGTTGATTTCATTGATTACCGATGCGGTCACAGGTGAAGTGTGGGAACGTCAGGGAAATTAGTTATATCAAAGTAAGCAATTAATTCACCACTACTGGGCTCCGGATTAACGATTGTTTCAGATCGTCCGGAGCCTTGTGGTTTCTGGAACAGGGGTGTTCTTCCAGAAATGGCTTTACTGTCCGGTTTCGTAGGCGGCTAGTTTGCCTTGCGATGTCATTTACGTGAGAATTTACAATGCAGTGAGGGCTTTATAGAGATTAAATAAGCTTATTGTGGTGATTAAGACACCGACAAGGATGAGCAAAGTGCGCGCATGGAATTTTTTGCATAAGTATGCGGCAAACGGCGCTGCGAATAGGCCACCGAATACCAGGCCGACAATCAGTGGCCAGGTATTTGTTTCCATCAGTAAAGCAAAAGCGGCTGCGCTGGCTAATGTCAGAAAGAATTCTGCAAAATTGACCGAACCGATTGTGGTGCGCGGGTCGCTACCTGTACCGACCAACGTGGTTGTAACAATAGGCCCCCAGCCACCGCCGCCCGCGGTATCCATGAAGCCGCCGAAACAGGCCAGTTTGCCGACATGCTTGGGCGATTCTTTTCGAATACGTAACTGGCGAAAAGCTTTGCTGAGGATATAAAGACCCAGCAGTATCAGATAGCCCGATATGAAAGGTTTGAACAGTTCGCCGTCGATGTGGGTAATTAATAGCGCGCCCAATATACCACCCAGCATTCCCGGTACCAGCAGGCGTATAAATAATTGTTTATTGACGTTACCGAATTTGGCATGGGCAATGCCCGAGACACCGGTCGTGAAAATTTCAGCGATATGTACGCTGGCACTGGCTGCGGCAGGGCTCGCTCCGGATGCCAGTAGAAATGTGGTTGCAGTCACGCCGTAGGCCATGCCCAGGGCACCATCGACAACTTGTGCGAGAAAACCGACAGCAACCGCACTCCAGAAAATTCTGCTGTCAAGCGTATCACCGATAATCTGCCAGCTATTGCTCCATTCCTGTCCCAGGAAAAAACGGCCAATCAGGAATGCAACGAGTAAAATCAGAACAACAGTCGCAAACCAGACAGAAGCGCGTAAAATAGGATGGGCATCCAGGTGTGATACCGTATCTTCAACAGGCGGTAATCCTAACTGTTGATGTTCTTCATTGACAGGATTGCGGGTCAGATCAAGATCACGAATTTTCATAGGTTTATTTTTAAAAAATGTACGGCAATATAACTAATCCTGAAGGATATTATAAATATCATTAAGTAATATCCTTATAACCAATCCTTTGAGTTCCGTACCCTGATTTGAGTCAATGCTGCATTTCTTGGGCAAGTTATGGTTTTGAATCAAAGTGTGCGGTATTTGGGGAAGCATTAACTAATATATGCCGTAGTTCCCGAGGTTCGTTTAAGGGTGCGTAGGCGGATGCCATAAAATAGGTTCTGCCGAATGAAACTTAAAATAAGGGAATTACATTTTCATTTCTGCATATGAAAAAAATTATTGTTTTATTTCTGCTTGTTTTTATATCCGAGGCTTTTGCTGCTGATCCGATTGTTTATTCGCGTTGCAAACGGACAACAGCTCCGGTTGAACTGTCTGCAACTATAACCGTTAGCGGCGAACCAGCTACTGTATCCCGGATATTTTATGGAACAGATATATACGATGTACTGCCTGATGTAACGAACTTTTTTGATAATTTCAGCGCACCTTGTGACCTGGTATACAGAGATGCGAAAGGGGTTGAAACGGTTCTTTATGATTGCTCGACGACATCAAGCATGGGGAGTTCCTGTGCTGCGTTGGATCCGCAGGTTTCTCCGGACGGTTCAAAAATAGCCTTCTCGGTGTTTAAAGGGACCTTAAAAAACCACATCGAGATGTATTTTGATGCCAGGGTGCTTCATCCGGAAGCCGATCCCGGACAGATTCTCGGGCACAAGACTTTTCCAAATACCTTGTTGATAGGACAGGGTGCGCAGTTAATGTATTACGATTTGGTTGAAAATGAGGTCATTCCTGTACTGCCATATATTTCAGGTGTGTGGGATTCCGGGCCAACGTTCATAACGAATAATAGATTGGCATTCACATCAACACGGGATGGAAATACGGCAACGGTAGTGTTCAGGACTACTGCCTCCAAGAAGGGCACGAGAATATGGGCGGTAGACTTGGATGGTAAGAACCTGGACTTATCCAGTCATCATTCAACGTCTCAGGAACAACACCCATTCATGCTGAAAGACGGGCGCGTGGCTTATTCCAGCTGGCAGATTTTCGGCGGGATACCTTTTAGACATGGCGCTCCAGGCGCCCCTGACACCATCGATAATTTCTTCCACATTTATGCGCAGGATCCAGATGGTGCCGGTAACTTTCCGATTTATGGGCAACACAGCGGTGATCATCTTCCCAGTTATTTTGGTGAAAATCACGTTGCCGCGCATTTTCTGACACAGACATCCGATGGCCGTATCTGGTTTGCGGACTATTATCGCGGCAATAACAGTGGGCTTGGTGCGGTTATCGGCGTCATGCCGGAACCCAAGGGGCAGGAAGGCTTCGCACCGAGCGAAGTTGCTCATCATGGCGACTGGTTTGTCCCGCGTGACGCCATTAATTTTGCCGCATGGGCAACTAACGCTGACCAGATGTCCGACCCATTGCTTAGTCCGGCAGTGACGCACCCAAATTATGCCGACCCCATACCATTTGCCGGAAAATTGGGACATCCTGCGGCATTATCGGGTAATGGCCTCATGCTTGCATGGGGTAAAGGCGCTTGCAGTTCGGTAGTCAAGCAACATATCTTCGAAGCATTAGGCAGGCCAGTGCCGCCTGTAGTCAATGGGAATGGCGCCGGTGCTGGGGTGAACCTTCTCACCTCGCTGGGAATGGATATTCCCGGTTGCGATACCGGTCTCTATCGCGCCACTACGATCCCATCAGTACACCCCAATGATTTGGAAATGATCGTCGATTCGCCTGATTGGCATGAAATCATGGCGCGCGCCGTGGTTCCCTATTCAGCCATTCATGGCGTGGCCGCGCCGGAGGTGATTAAGCGCTCCGATTTGCGCACGACACATGCCAGCCTTGAAACCGGCACACCATTCGGTTTGCTCGGTGCGGCATCGATTATCGACCGTGAAACACATCCCCACGGCGGTATTAGAGTGCTTGGAACTCATGTAGAGAAGCAGTTTAACCTTCAGGGAACCGACACCATTGACTACACTGATGAAGAATTATGCGGCGTGCGTATCCTCGGTGTTTTGCCGAATCGGAGTCCGAATGTTTCTAACGAAATCGCTAATTACGCCGGGGAACGAATCGCAATACTCGGGGAAGTGCCGGTATTGAACTATGACAATGAAGGGAATCGGATCATTGATCCGAGTGGCAATCCGGACACCAGCTTTTTAGTCAAAATGCCCGCAAATATGCCGCACATTTTGCAGGCCATCGACTGCAACGGCAGCACACTGAATACCGACCAGACATGGCAGGCTTTGCGCCCCGGTGAAGTAAAAACCTGCGGCGGCTGCCACGTGCATTCGCGGGAGCCGCGTATAACGTTCGAACAGTCGTATGCCGCCACAGGGAATTACACTATCCCGGAATTGGGGAAAGGTGTCGTCTCACTAATGGAGGGACGCACCGGAAATACTGTGCATACCCGCACGGTCGGTGGGTATGGCATGAGGCTCAATTTTACACAGGATATCAAACCGATCTTTGATGCGCGTTGTATTTCGTGTCATAGCGGCGGCGAACCGGCAGGGGGATTGAATCTCAATGCTGCCGGACAAACGAATACAGCGGTGGGGGCGGTCTGGTACTGCCTGGTTAGAGATAGTACGCAGACCTGTATTCCGTCCGAGCTGAAATTCCCCACGGGTGCGGACGGTTTCAGCATACGTAGGCCGCAGCTGACAAAATACATGAAAGCATTCAGCTCTCGGGCCAGCCTGCTGTACTGGAAAGCTGCTGGTCAGCGTACTGATAATAGAACCGATGAGGATGTTGCGAACGATATTAATTTCGGCGCGGCACATATGACAGATATTACTGCGCAGGAACTTGGCATTCTCGCGCGCTGGATTGATATCGGCGCACCAGGCGGTTCTCAGGAACTGCTGGATACACAAAAGCCCACACTGCATGTAGCTGCTACCGTTGCTGACAACGATGGGCCGAAACTAACCCATTTGCATATCGGCACAGTTGATCTTGGATCCGGTATTAACACGGCAAGTCTGTCGGTGAAAGTCAATAACGGGTCTAATTTAGCGGGAACAGCCCAGGTCCACGGGATAGTTACAATTACGCTGAGATCCCCGATCACCAATCCTGCCGATATTATTACCGCGACAGTGGCTGATATTTCCGGGAACACGACAACGATAGAGCGTACTGCGGCCTATTTTTTCTCCGATCTGTAACGAGGGGGAGAAGAATCACCATCCCCGTTATAGATGATATACAACGAAAAATATGGGAACCCGTGTATTCAGCTCAAAGAAAAAATTCATTTTGCACATAATACCGCCTATCAGGCAAATTACCCGGCAAACATCCGGTAAATCCGCTGGTAGGCTGTCGCGCTGCTGTGCCAGCTGAAGTCTTTCGCCATGCCATTTTGCTGCAGAATGCGCCATGTGGCATTGTCCTGAAATACTTTCACGGCGCGCTGAATCGTGCCGAACAGTTGTTCCGCGGTCATCGGGTGAAATACAAAGCCTGTTGCGCTGCCATCGCTGAGTGTGGATGGGGTGCAGTCCACGACGGTATCGATGAGTCCGCCGGTGGCATGCACCAGTGGCGGCGTACCGTATCGTTGGCTGTACATCTGATTCAATCCGCAAGGTTCGAAACGCGACGGCATCAGGAAACAGTCGGCACCGGCTTCGATCAGGTGCGATAGAGCTTCGGTATAACCGATCCGGATGGCGATTTTTCCCGGATATGCCTGGGCGAGTGCGGCGAGTTTTTTTTCCATTGCGGCATCGCCGCTGCCGAGTATCGCCAGCTGCACCGGTATTTCGACGAGCTGCGGGGTGATCTGCTGCAATAGATCAAATCCTTTTTGATGCGTGATGCGGCTGATTGCGGCAAATAGCGGAATAGTGTCATCCGGCGTCAGCGCCATTGCTTCCTGCAGTACGCGTTTGTTGGCTGCTTTGGCCGACAGATCGGCGCTGGTGTAGTGGCTGGCGATATAAGGATCGCTGGCAGGGTTCCAGATACTCTCGTCGATACCGTTGATGATGCCGGTAATTTGCCCGTGTCGTGCCGACAGCAGCCCCTGCAGACCGAAACCGAGCGGTTCGTGCTGAATTTCCCGGGCATAGCTGGGGCTGACTGTCGTGATATGTTCGGCGTAATAAAGCCCTGCTTTTAAAAAAGACATCCAACTGTGGAATTCAAGGCCGTGCATGCTGAAACTGCTGGCAGGCAATCCCAGGCGGGCAACATTTTCCGGTGGGAAGTTGCCCTGGAAGGCAATGTTGTGGATGGTCATGACCGATGCTGATTTGCGGCCTGAATGAAAGTGCAGGTAGGCCGGAGTGAGGCCGCTTTGCCAGTCGTTGCAGTGTGCGATGTGCGGCTGCCATTTCAGCGGGCTGGCATCGCTGCTCAGGATAGCCCCGATTTTGCCGAGCAGCCCGAACCGCAAGACATTATCCGACCAGTCCTGTCCTGCCGTGTCCTGATAAGGGCCGCCTTCCCTTGAATACAGTTCCGGACAATCGATGATGAATACCGGAATACTGTCGGAATCGCTGATCGGCAGTTTTGCCGAGCGTAATACGCATGGCGGGAAATGTTTAAGATCGTCGAATTCGGCAACTTTCCGTTTGGGCTTCAGTCCGGATAATACCGATGGGTAGCCTGGAATCAGCAGTCTGACATCTATGCCCAGGGCGCGTAAAGCTGCGGGCAGCGATGCACTGACATCGCCGAGTCCGCCGGTTTTGCAGAGTGGGAAGACTTCTGGCGTGATAAAAAGCACGCGCGGTTCATTACGTGAAGGAGCGGATACAGCGTTTGGCATGTCAGCGGTGTTGTTTGTAAAAATGAATCAGTCCGTTGGTCGAAGCATCGTGCGATGTAGTCAATTTCTCCTGTTCCAGTTCCGGCAGTATTTTTCCGGCCAGTTGCTTGCCGAGTTCAACGCCCCATTGGTCAAATGGATTGATGTTCCAGATAACACTTTGCACAAATACCTTGTGTTCATAGAGCGCGATGAGCATGCCCAGCGTTCTGGGATCCAGTTTTTTGAAAAGAATCGTAGTGGTGGGGTGGTTTCCGGGATGGATTTTATGCGGGATCAATTTGTCCTGCAATTCAGTCGGCAGATTGCCGGATTCCAGCTCAAGTCGGACTTCATGCTCGTTTTTTCCGCACATCAGCGCTTGTGTCTGGGCAAAGAGATTGGCGAGCAACAGTTGATGGTGCTTGCCGATCGGATGCTGGCTCTGGCAAGGGGCCAGAAAATCGGCGGAAACCGATGCGGTGCCCTGATGCAGTAATTGGTAGAACGCATGCTGGCCGTTCGTTCCCGGCTCTCCCCAGACGACGGTTCCGGTGGGGTAATCGACTTCCCTGCCGTCGCGGTCAATCCGCTTGCCGTTGCTTTCCATTTCCAGTTGCTGCAGGTATGCCGGAAAGCGATGCAGGTACTGGTCGTAGGGCAAGATGGCATGCGATGTAATGCCTAGAAAATTGATCTGCCAGATAGCGATTAAACCGAGTATGATCGGCAGGTTTTTTTCCAGTGGCGTATTGAGAAAATGCCGATCCATGGCGTTTGCGCCATCCAGCAATGCGCGGAAATGATCCATTCCGATTGTCAGCGCAATGGGCAGGCCAATGGCGCACCACAGCGAGTAACGACCGCCAACCCAATCCCAGAATTCGAACATGTTTGCGGAATCGATGCCGAATTTTTCGACAGCCACACGGTTGGTGGAGACTGCGACAAAATGGCGCGCGATATCCTGCTCACGTCCGCCCTGTGCAAGAAACCAGCTGCGCGCGGAATGCGCGTTGGTCAGGGTTTCCTGTGTTGTGAACGTCTTCGAGGCGATAATGAACAGCGTCGTGGCCGGGTCGAGTTGTTGCAGTGTTTCGTAGAGCTGGGTGCCATCGATGTTCGAAACAAAATGCGCCCTGAGACGGGAGGAACCATACGGTTTAAGCGCTTCGGCGACCATACGGGGCCCGAGATCGGAGCCGCCGATGCCGATATTGACGATATCGGTGATGGGTTTGCCGCTATAGCCCTTGTGGTCGCCATTGCGAATACCAGCCGTGAATGTCGCCATGTGTTCGAGCACCGCATTGACTTTCAGGGTTACATCCTTACCTTCGAGCATGACCGGTGCCTTGCTGCGCAGGGCGATGTGCAACGCCGGACGGTTTTCGGTGCTGTTGATCCGTGCGCCGCGAAACAGCCGGGTGATCCAGTTTTCCAGATCCTGTTGCCGGGCCAGCGCAAGCAGCAGATCGATGGTCGTGTCTGTAACGGGTTGTTTGGAGAAATCGACCAGCATCTCGTCAAATTTCAGGGAGAATCGCTCAAAACGCTGTGCATCCTGCTTGAATAGCTCGCATACGGCCTGTTTGGCGATTGCCGGTTGATGCGCTTTTAACGCCAGCCAGGCGGGGGATTGCGTTAACGAAGTCATAGCCGCTGTGCAAAAGTGGAAACGGATCAGCCGCCGAAGTTTGACAGGCAGAATATCCATTGCTATTGGGGGGAAACATCCAGTGAGAGGATGAGTTCCCCGGTTTCAACGGGCCATGTCAGCAACAATGTCACCGCCTGCATGATTTTTTCGAATCCCTGTTCGGACTGGGATACGGTAAAAAGCGGTTGTGCGTGCAGCTGGCCGGGGACGGATGATTTGAGCAGAAGGCGGCCTTGCAGCGTGTCGTCGTCCAGTGTGATTTCGGTCAGATCCGTCAGCACGAGCTGTTGGCCGAAACCACTGACCGGTTTGCCCTGGACAATGAAGCGTCCGCCCGGTCCGTCGCAACTCGGCATGGCCAAGTTGATTTCGGTGCTGAAGCTGTGTTTTAAGCCGCCTGTAAAACGGTAGGTTACCTGTAATCGGTTGTCCGCGAGTTCCAGTTGCTTAACAATCAGCGTCGATTTATGCCGGGTCTGAAAGCGGATATTGTTTGTGCCGGAATCAAGGTGCCGGTATTCGATCAATGTATCGTTGAGCCGATCGATGAACAGTGTACGGGCCTGACTGTCCGGTTCCAGGTCTGCTGCATAAATGCTGTGCTTGCTGACAATACGGTCATGCGCTGAAGCGATGCCGTTGCCGGAATCGGCAGCACTGCCGGGGTTGTCGAAATTGGCGGAACCGGCGGCGTCATGCGGCGGATTCTGATCGCACAGCTGTATTTTGTGAAAATAGTCTTCACTATGGCGGCGCAGGGTATCACCGAAATTATGTTTCAGTTCGTAGGCGTCGAATTCGGCAATACTGGCAGATGGGTCGTGTTTCAGAATAATTTGCAGAATGCCGTTCTGCAGGCAGGTTTCGTCGATGCCGTCAAAGTCGATGTCCTGGGTGATGCGGCTTGTGCGTGGCGCGCATTGGTCGAGCATCGCTTCCAGGGCAACCAGATTGTTGTAGATGGCGCGCCGCAGATGTGGCAGGTACAGGCCGCCAAATAAGCCATGCCAGTAGGCGTCATTCGCCTGGGCAGCATACAGTTTTTGCTGCATTTCGCCGGTGTGCGGGTTTTCCGGCAGTGTGGCGAGCCGGTCGGACAGGGCGAGCATGCGCTTATGCATCCAGTTCGACTCCGGGTAACGCGACAGGAAGTTTTTCCAGATACCGCCGCGTAAAAAAGCTTTATTGCGTTCAAATTCGCCGGATGCTTTGGATTGTTTCACCAGATCGGTGTATACCCGGGCGGATTCTGCCGGGAGTGTCCATTCATTCATTTCGATGTACGAAGTGGTGGGCAGGTAAACGATACCTTTAGTTTTCCCGGCAGTATGATAATCGCGGTAATGTCGCGGTATTACCTTCGGCGAGGACAGGATGCCCTGAATAAACTGTTCAAGCCAGCCTTGTTCATAGACCCATTCGTAGGTTTCCGGCCATATGCCGAATTTTTCGATATCGTCAAAGTAAATCGCGGCAATAGGTTGATCGTCTGCATTTCCGTCTGCGAGTGATTCAATATGCGCGATCGCATCGTCCGCAGGTGAAAAAGGCAGTTTATAGCGCAGTGTTTCGGATATCGGGAAAATATCCAGCCTGTGGGCATCTTCTTCCGTTGTAAAAAAACCGTTGAGTTGTGCTGTGGTTTTGCCGGTGCAGAGAAAATGGTAATCGTCAACGATGACATAACGGATACCACATGCCGCCAGCGCGGGCACGACGGTTGAATCCCACACCCGTTCTGTCAGCCAGGCACCGCTGGGCCGCTGGCCGAATTTTGTTGCCAGTTTTCCGGAAAAAGTTTCGATCTGTCCAATACGGTCGCGGGCGGGTATGGCTGCCAGTACCGGTTCGGTTTCACCGGCGCCGAAGATTTCGACCTGACCACGGCGCACCATTTCCGTCAGCAGGGCCATGTCCTGCGGAAAATGCGTAAATAAATAATCGAGCAGCCAGCCTGAAAAATGAACTGCAAGATGAAAATCGGGATAACGGAACAGCACTTCCAGAAAGGGCTTGTAACAACGTTGATGGGCGTCCGCTAGTACTTCGGGAAAATTACCGATCGGCTGGTGCGCATGAACACCCAAAAGCAGTGATACAGGTCGGGACATTTGAAATTCCTACTTGATGTGCATTTTGTAACTATACGCTTGAACGTTCAAATCAGCCATTGGATATGCATGGCTATCGGGCGCAGCGGCGTATCGCCGATTTGTTTTCATGATGATCGCCGCATGACGCCGCTTTCTTCGGCATATTCATCACCTTTGCTGATCGGCTTGGTCAGTGTTGCGGGAACCGGCAGTTTCAACAGGTGATACAGGTTTGCTAGATTATCGCGGTAGAGCTGATCAAACCGGATCACCGTACTGGCTTGATTGTAGTCGCCAAACCACCAGAACCAGTCAGAACTTTCACACGAGGCGAGTTGCAATTCCGCTTCGGCTTTTTCTTCCTCTGACAATCGATCGCTTTGCATGACCAGATCAAAACTTTGCTTGGCCGCACACAGCAGATCCCAAGCGTAGTTTTTTTCCGGATCGCCGATCCAGGTTGAAAATGATCCATATACCCAGCTACCCGCTGTCAGCGTAGGTAACAGGGCAATGTTATTTATACCGGTTGAAGCGATATAGTCACTGTACGTCGTGGTGCTGATGGCGGGGTGGTGCTCCAGCAGCGTATACAGGTCATCGAGAAAGAAAAAGCCGTTGTAGGGGTAATATTCCCAAGCATTTTCGCCATCCAGAATAACACTGACAATATTGCTTTCAGGGCCGACTTGCGGGGCGATCTGCTCAAGTACGTCGACGAAATGTTCAGCCGCATCGCGTCCATACCATTTGGCATATTCAAAACCGATGAGGTCGGATAACCGGTCATCGCGAAAAAAACAGATGACATCGCCTGTTTTCGACTGGATGCGGTAGGGGCGGTATAAATAGTGATTGCGGTCGGACGGTGTTTCATGTGTGGCAGCCTGGCGCAGGCTGTTGAACAGCACGCTTTCGCTGCTGGCGCACCATTGGCAGCCGGATTCCGCCAGGATCGGTATCAGTGCGGATGACACCGCGCCTTCAGCAGGCCAGATACCGGTCGGTTTCGTGGAAAAACGCCGGACATGGCTGGTGATGGCTTTGTCCACATGAAATGCCACACGGCTGCGCCCACCAGGGTAGACGCTGCTGGCGGGCAGGGCTGCATCGGCAATACTGTCGCGCGCAGAAGCAAAATCGATCAACAATGGCGCCAGCGGATGATAATGGGGTGTTGTCGAGATTTCGATCTGCTTTTTCTCGGCGAGCCTGCGGTAGCGGGGGATCAGTTCTTTTATCAATGCGCCGATCAGGTCAAAAAGCTGCATTCTTTCGGCATGGCTGAAGTCTTCGCTTTTTGTCATCAACTGCATGATGATTTCGCTGTGACGCCGTACACTCTCGCCTGTCCAGGCGAGGTGGTACCATACCAGCAAGTCGGCCAGATAACGTTCCGAGAAATTGATCAGATCGGCTGCATTCTTGTGCAGTAACGTATCGTACAGATCATGCAGGCGCGTGTAAGCCGGGTAAGGCTTCAGCATGGTATTGTGATTGCCTTTGAAGCAACCGGTTAAGATGCATTCCTGATCTTCGCGGGAAATTGCGCCCAGATCCGGTGTCGCCAGCAGGCGCAGCAAGGGGTCGCGTATCTGCCCTGAGGCGAATTGTTCGGCGTAATCTTCCAGTTGATCGAGCAGTACCGGTACAAAATTGACGATCGCTTTGATTCCAGGGTGCGATTCCAGGTGATAGGCCATATCGGTGTAATCCTTTATGGCGTGCAGATACACCCACGGCATTTCAAATTGCCGGGTGTCGTGATGACGATAATCGGGCTGATGCATGTGCCACAGCAAAACAAGTTCAATTTTTTTCATGCGATAAAATCAGCCCTGGTAGTGCGTCCTTTGCCCGAGCATTTCAGGTGTGATCAGCGTGACGCCTTTTTCAGTCACATAAAACTGTTTGTTGTCTTCAACAGGATCGAAGCCGACCTTGAGGCCCTCCGGGATTTTGCAATTTTTTTCAACTACAACACGTTTCAGGTGCGCATTCCGGCCGACATCGACGTTGGGCAGGATGACCGAATCCTCGACTCTGCTGTAGCTGCGTACCTGTACATTGGAAAAAAGCAGGGAACGCTGCACCGTCCCGCCGCTGATGATGCACCCACCGGATACCATGGAATCCAGCGCCTGACCGCGCCGGTCTTCGTCAGCGAAAACGAATTTTGCCGACGGCAATTGCTCCTGATGTGTCCAGATAGGCCAGCTGTTATCGTACAGATTTAATTCCGGAGTTACCGTGGTCAGGTCGATATTGGCTTCCCAGTAGGCATCCACTGTGCCGACATCACGCCAGTACGGTACGCCTGCGACCATATTGACGCAACTGTCCCGGAAGCGATGCGCGAAGACACGATGACGCGGCACCATATAGGGAATCAGATCTTTGCCGAAATCATGCGATGAAGTTGCGGTTTCGTGGTCACGGATCAGTTGCTCAAACAGAAACGCCGTATTGAAGACATAAATACCCATACTGACCAGCGCCTTATCCGGATGGCCGGGCATGGACTGGGGATTTGCCGGTTTTTCAGCAAAGCTGACCACGCGCCAGTCATCGTCAACCCCCATGATGCCAAAAGCACTCGCTTCTTCCAGAGGGACTTCGATGCAGGCGACGGTCAGATCGGCTTTTTTGTCGATATGCTCGGCCAGCAGTTTGCCATAGTCCATTTTGTAAATATGGTCTCCACCCAGAATTAAAACATAGTCATTGTCGTGATGATGCAGTATGCTGAGATTCTGGAATACCGCATCGGCTGTGCCCTGATACCAGGATTCCTTGATCTGCTGCTGCGCTGGCACCAGTTCGACATATTCATTGAAACGCCCGTCCAGAAAACTCCAGCCGCGCTGGATATGTTGAATCAGGCTTTGTGCTTTGTACTGCGTCAGGACGCTGATTTGACGCACGCCGGAATTAACGCAATTGGATAACGGAAAGTCAATGATACGGAATTTGCCGCCAAAAGGCACGGCAGGCTTGGCCCGCCAGTCGGTCATTTGTTTCAGACGTGTGCCGCGACCGCCGGCCAGAATCAGCGCGATGGTGCTGCATGTGATTTTGTTGGGAACATTGTTCAATGCGTACTGCTGCTCCATTGATGACCTCCTGTTCGATAGGGATATTTTTTCCATTAAATCCAGGTCTTACGGATTTAAGAACCTGTTCATAATCTCGATCAAGGGATGCAGTGTAAGGCAAAATTGAATGAAAAAGCGGAGCATACTTGGCGTATGTGAGCATTTTGAGTTCAATTTTAACGCAGCAATGCGCCCTTTAGTGAGATATTGAACAGGTTCTAACGGCTATCACAAGGTATTACGGTACTATGATATCAGTAAATAGGCAAACCCCAACGCGGTTATAGTTATATTATAATTTCCATATGTCTTCCAATATCTTAAAACACTCATCGTTAACTGTTTCCCGAGACCCGCTCCAGGATGCGCTTTTGGGCGGGCGGTTGCATGATCCTTTCGCTTATCTCGGGCTACACAAGACAATCCATGCATATCAGGCGCGGGTTTTTCAGCCTCGCGCGCATGCGGTTTCGATTAGAACAGCGCAGGGTTTTGAACCGATGGAGCGCACTCATGCCGAAGGCATCTATGAATGGCATGGCGCAATATCTCCACCGGTACCCGTGCGACTGCGGATTGAAACACGGGATTCCGCGACACAGGCGCAGCGTGTTTATGACATTTACGATACGTATTCATTGCCATTGCAGATCACGGATCATGATCTGTATTTGTTTAATGAAGGCAAGCTTAAGCAGGCTTACCGCACTTTGGGTGTTCATCGTGTGTGCAATATCGGCGTGGAAGGCATGCGGTTTGCGGTGTGGGCACCTAACGCCGAACGTGTCAGCGTCGTGGGCGATTTTAACCATTGGGACGGTCGCATGCATCCGATGGGCGTGCATCATAACAGTGGCGTCTGGGAATTGTTTATTCCGGAGTTGCCGCCTGGCGCGCTGTATAAATATGAAATACGCAACCGTCATAGCGGAGAGATCCTGTTGAAAACGGATCCCTATGCGACACGTTTCGAATTGCGTCCCAACACGGCAGCATTGACACCCACGAACCATACCTATCCATGGTCTGATAGGGCATGGATGGAAAAACGCGCGTACTGGGACTGGCTGCACGCACCATTGAATATTCTGGAAATCCATCCCGGTTCATGGAAGCGGCATCCCGACGGCCGTTTTTATAATTACCGCGAAATCGCCCAGCACCTCATCCCCTATGCATTGGAGATGGGCTATACCCATCTCGAACTGATGCCGGTTTCAGAGCATCCGCTGGATGAATCCTGGGGCTATCAGACCACCGGGTATTTTGCCGTGACCAGCCGCTATGGTTCTCCCGGCGATTTCAAATACTTTGTTGATGCCTGTCATCAGGCGCAGATCGGCGTGATTCTTGACTGGGTTCCAGGTCATTTTCCGCTGGATGCTTTTGCGCTGGCGCGCTTTGATGGTACTGCGCTGTATGAGCATGAAGACCCGCGTCTGGGTTATCATCAGGACTGGGGCACGTATATTTTCAATTACGGCCGTAACGAAGTGAAATCTTTTTTGTTATCCAGCGCGTATTACTGGCTTGCGGAATTTCATCTTGACGGATTGCGGGTCGATGCGGTTGCCTCTATGCTGTATCTGGATTATTCGCGCAATGAAGGCGAATGGCTGCCGAATCCGTTCGGTGGGCGGGAAAATTTGGATGCGATCGATTTTCTGCGTGAACTTAATATCATGGTGCATGGGGTATTTCCCGGTGCATTGACATTGGCGGAAGAATCCACCGCCTGGCCGGCAGTGTCACGTCCGACGTACCTGGGTGGATTGGGTTTTTCGATGAAATGGAATATGGGTTGGATGCACGACACGCTGTCGTACATGCGGCAGGATCCTATCTACCGGCGTTATCATTATAACCAGCTTACTTTCAGCCAGCTTTATGCGTATACCGAAAATTTCGTGCTGCCTTTTTCCCATGACGAGGTTGTTCATGGCAAAGGGGCTTTAATCGATAAAATGCCCGGTGATCAATGGCAGAAATTCGCCAATCTGCGCCTGTTGTTTACCTACCAGTTGACGTGCCCCGGCAAGAAACTGAATTTCATGGGTAATGAATTTGCACAGAGTACTGAGTGGGATGTCAGCCGGGAGCTTGATTGGAGATTACTCGAGAATCAGACAAATTCAGGCGTGCAGGCCGCTTTGAAAGATCTGAACCACTTGTACAAAAATACCCCCGCGTTACATCAGCTTGATTTTTTCAGTGAAGGTTTTTCCTGGGTCGATTGTCATGACCCCGATCAGTCAATTATCAGTTATATACGTCGCTCACGTGACGGGCAGTTTATGGTTGTCGTGCTGAACTTTACCCCGGTTCCGCGCGAAAATTATCGCATCGGCGTCCCGGTAAAAGGCATTTATCTGGAAAGATTCAACAGCGATTCGTTTTATTACGGCGGGAGCAATATGGGCAATGCCGGACATATCAGCACCAGCTGCGAGCCGTGGATGGGGTTGCCGTATTCGCTGATGATCACTTTGCCGCCGCTGGCGGGTGTTATTTTCTCGCGGCAGGATTAGCCGGATTGAATGTCAATTCGTATACCGGATTCAAACTCCGGGCAGATTTTATTGTACAGATGACGGATGAAAATGCCCGGAGTTGATTCAGCCGTGTATTCGACTACGGCAGAAATATGAAAAAACCGGCTATGAAGTAACCGGTTTTTTTGCGTTCGTTATTCAATAATTCTGCTTAATGACTTGGATTTAGGTGGGTTGATCAAATCCGTTTTGCTGAATTTAAACATGAAGAGGAACGTGTAGTCATTAAAATAGGCTTCCGCGACGTAGGGCATCGTTGAATGCACGAAACGGCCGGACGGCAATTCATAGATATCCATCCGCAGGTTGGTATAGCCGACTTGATTCTGTGATTTATAGATGGATAACTCAGGCAGTGAAATCGGGATAAAGGCGCCGCTGACAGGCGGTATGCCAAAAAATGTTTCGCCGAGTTCTGTGCCCAGCGCGTTGACAATAACGTGGATTTTATACTGTGCGTTTTCGGAATTGTCGACGATATAGCCCTGTCTGCCCAGCCAGCTGCTGATCATTTCTCCGGCAAACGGGTTATCCGGGCTTAATCCGGCGGTACTCAGTGCTATTTTTGAGCCTGAAGGGATATGCAACTGCACATCGTTTTGTTTCGCCAGACTTCGGGCTATCGCTTCGCTATGCAGCAATTGTTCGATGGGTGTTCTTGGTGATGATGTGACTTTTTGCGTTGTTGAACAGGCTGACAAAAACAGCGCAAATACTACGGTTGTAATCATGAAATACGTTCTTGTTTTTAGAACCATCTTTGACCTCTTGATTATTGAGTTTCTAATATTGAATTAGTCGTGTTAAATAAGCAGTACAGCGTACAACAAACTGGCGCTGTACTGCGAACGGCCAGTTTGAGACTGATTGCTGAACAACAATATAATACCTGTTTGACGGAATTTATGCCGGTTTACGCAGGCGGTGGCTTACCCAGAGTGACGCAGCAAATAATAATACCGCGCCGCCCTGGTGCGACGCCGCCAGATGGATCGGTACAACCTGCAGTAGCGTGGTGATGCCGAGCGTGGCCTGGATGATCAGCATTACTAAAAACAGATGACAGGCCAGCTGTGTTGTCTTCGACAGATTAGCGCGCATCGCTTTGAACCAGAACAGCGGTATGCTGAACATGAGCAGCCATGCGATCATGCGGTGATCAAACTGCACCGTGGTCATGTTTTCAAAGAAATTGCGGTACCAGGGATCCAGTATGAACAGATCCGGCGGTATGAAATGACCGTTCATCAGCGGAAACGTATTATAAGCCAGTCCGGCGCGAATCCCGGCGACGAAACCACCCGACAGAATCATGATAAAGATGAGCCAGGACAATCCATGCGCGAAACGCCGCAGACTGTTTTTATCCGCGCCGGCGGCAGTGGCGTCGGGTTGCGACAGCAATCCCAGAGCGACCCAGAACATGGCTGCAAATATGATGAATGCCAGCCCGAGGTGTGCTGTCAGGCGATACTGGCTGACATGGGGGTTATCCACCAGACCGCTCATGACCATATACCAACCCATGAAACCCTGCATCCCGCCAAGAATGAAAATACCCGTAAGTTTCAGGCCAAGGGGTTTGTCAATTTTCTTTTTGATCAGGAAGTAAACAAACGGGATGAAAAATACCAGGCCGATCAGCCGCCCGAGTAACCGGTGAAAATATTCCCACCAGAAAATCGTCTTAAATTCATTAGTACTCATGCCTTTGTTGATTTGCTGGTATTGCGGCGATGTGCGGTATTTGTCCAGCAGTTGGTCCCAGTCTGCCTGGGTGATCGGGGGGAGGGTGCCGATCAGCGGTTGCCACTCGACAATAGATAACCCCGAATCGGTTAATCGTGTCACGCCGCCGACTACGATCATGGCGAAAACTAAAGCACAGCAAATAAGTAACCAGATTGCGACAGGTTTTTTTTCTGAATTCATGGAATAAATACAGTTGAAAATTAAAAATGTGAGTGTTTTTTTATGTGCGTGTTTCTTTATTTGGAGCGGATCAGGCGCTGCTTTTCGCGTTCCCATTCTTTCTGCTTTTCGGATTCCCGCTTATCGTGCAGTTTTTTACCCTTCGCAAGGCCGATTTCCAGTTTGATTCGGCCTGTTTTGTAATGCATGTCTAATGGGATCAGTGTATAGCCTGCGCGTTCCACTTTGCCGATAAGCCGTTTAATTTCTTCAGCATGCAACAGCAGTTTACGTGTTCTCACCGGGTCAGGAAGAATATGGGTCGATGCTGTTTTCAATGCGCTGATATGGCAGCCGATAAGGTATAATTCGCTATTGCGGACAATAACATAGGCTTCTTTCAATTGAACGCGACCAGCCCGGATCGCCTTGACTTCCCAGCCTTCCAGCACCAGACCTGTTTCGTATTTTTCTTCTATAAAATAATCGTGGAATGCTTTTTTATTTTGAATAATGCTCATTCAGGCGGTGTCAATGTTGTAAAAAAGGTGATTATTCTTTAAATTTTGTGTATTTTATCAGTTTTTCAGTAACGCACCGCAAATAAGCAAAGTGGCTTCCTTTTATGGCAGAAATAGAAAAAACAGTTTTAGTACCCTATTCAGCAGAGAAGATGTTTAATCTGGTGGATGATGTCGCGCAGTATCCGGTATTTCTTCCCTGGTGCGACGGCACGACGGTGATTCATCTGAGTGACGCCGTCACGCACGCGACCGTTAATATCAATTATCATCATGTTAAACACAGTTTTTCGACTGAAAACAAACGCACTCCGCCCTTGCTGATTGAAATGACGTTATTGAACGGGCCGTTTGAGCATCTGGATGGTCACTGGCGTTTTATCCCGTTATCCGATGATGCCTGTAAAATCGAATTCCGGCTGCATTACACGTTTTCGCACAAGATTCTGGAAAAACTGGTAGGGCCGGTATTTCATATGATCGCCAACAGCTTTGTGGAATCGTTTATCGAACGTGCCGACGCTGTTTATGGTGATTCATGACTCGATGGATACTGTAACAACACTGGGAGTAGAAATTGTCTATGCCTTGCCGTCCCGGCAGGTGCTGACAACAATACAGGTGCCGTCGGGGACAACGCTTGAGCAGGCTATTCAGTTGTCGGGCATCATGCAACAATTTCCTGAAATTGACTTGAATACAAATCGAGTCGGGGTTTTTGGCCGGCTTTCCAAAAGAGATGCGCTCGTGAAATCGCGCGACAGGGTGGAAATTTACCGACCCTTGCTGATTGACCCCAAGGAAGCCCGAAGATTACGTGTATCAGGAAACAAAATCCGGAAGTAGATTTTTTGTGTCTATAGCAGCGCATTGTTGATCTGCGAGGAGATGTCATGAAAGTTTTTCAAATGTTACTGATCATCGCGGTCGGCGGGTTATTTCCGTGGCATGGCATCGCGCAATCGATCACTTATCGCGGGTTTGAATGTGTAAATCCGGCAAATGCCAGCGATTCTGCGCCGTCAAACATACCGCTTGAAAGTCGATTTGAAGTAATCGAAAGCTTGAATGACGGGATGTTTCGTTTACGCTTGAGCGGCGGTTTGCCAAGATTTGTTAAAGATGATCCACGTATCTGTATCGATAGCGACACGGCGCTTGGTTTTGCCGGGACACCGGAATCCGGACTACCTTTCAGGCTCGATAGTATTGATGCAACAGCTTACTTTAACGGGCATGATCTGGTGATCGTGGTAAGTTCGATGTATACCGACATGAGCCAATCGCGCGGCACTTTTTCTTCATTCAACACCAGCCATATTCAACCGGTCACCAACACGCTGCTGTTTGAGTATGACGATGCAGGCGCTTCATTCCAGCTGAAAAAAATGATCCACAATAAAGGTCTTGTGCATACCAGTGGTTCGACAGGATTGCTGATACCGTTTACAGAAATCATCATCCCATCTTTTGCGGCGACAGGATTACCGGATTCGCCGCTGATTCTGACGCCGCCCTCGAGTGTTGTTTATCAATTTAAAGAATAGCAGTTAAATATAATCAAACAGCGACAGACGCGTTATCGTAGAGAAAGATTTCTGTGCTGCTTCCAAGTAGACTTGCCGCCTGTTCAATTCCGATATGGCTTCAGCAAAATCCACATCACGCAGCTCTGAGATTCTTTTTTCATACTGGATGCCGAGATCGCTGCCTTGACTGTTAAGTGCCTCAATTTCCTGCATTCTTGAGCCGATTGAAGCACGTGTCGTCAGAACCTGTTCCAGTCCGTTGTCCAGGTTTTGCAGTGCGGAATTCAAACTGTTGGTTAATCTTGCGTCACCACCCGGCACGCCTCTGACAGGTGCTTCCAGAGCAGTAATTAAATCGCCAATCGTTTTAAAAATACTCTGATTAGTACTCGGCGACACAGTGAATGTGTCTCCGGGAGCAGGAGCATTATCGATGCTGAATTGCAGGCCGTCAAATTGAATAATACCGTTGTCGGCAAAGGTGTTGCCACTGGATAGCGTCGTTCCCGTTGTTGTATTTACAACATCATAGGTTAAGCCGCCAGCACCGGTGGAGAATGTGATTTCGTAGTTGTCTCCGGTCAGATCGGCCGGATTGGTTACCGAACCGGCAGTGATCGTTCCGTTGCCGGTATTTGCAGGATTTGCGGCAGTGGTGAAGATACCATTGCCATTTTTAATACGTTCAAAAACATCGGTGCCGGAATAACTGACAGCCATCTGGCGGGCTGGGCCAACTTGATTTAAGCGTTGTCCTTGGTCACCCTGATATTGAACGTTGAAGCCGGAATGGATAAAAGGCTGTGTTTTCCCCTGAAAACCGGAAAACAGGTAATTTCCTGTGCTGTCCGTAATATTGGCTTGTCCCAATAAGGCTTCAAACCGGCTGCGAAGCTCGGTGGCTAGGATTTTTCGATCGGAATCCGTTAAAGCGGTATTACCCGCCTGTACGGTGACTTGGCGGATATTTTGCAAATTTTCGGAAATATCCACCAAGGCTGTTTCAACCAATCCAAGAGAGGCCATTGCATGACCGCGGTTGGTCGAATACTGTGTGTTGACTGATGCCGCTTGCGACAGATTGACTGCCTGCGCTGCTGCAATAGGATCGTCCGACGGTGTTAAAATGCGCCGGCCTGTTGATAACTGTTGCTGTGTTTTGACTAAGGCTTCCTGCAGTTGCAATAGTGTGGCTGTGCCCGAATCAAACATTCCATTGGTGCTGACACGCATAATATAATCCTCCGGTTTTTGTTTTAGTCCCTATTTAACGAATTCGAAGTATGGAGTCAAAAAGGGTACTACCAATCTCGATAACTTTACTCGCAGCCTGAAAGGCTTGCTGGAACCGCAATAAATTGGCTGCCTCTTCATTCAGGTTGACACCGGATAACGCTTCTATGGAGCGCTGCGTTTGGGTGACCAGATTAGCTTGTATTTTGCTGGTCACTTCAAGCTCGCGGGTTTTGTTGCCAATCAGGCTGACCATTTGTCCATAAGCTTCCTGAAATGAAGCTGTGCCATTCGCCATGGTGCTTTTCGTTTGTAGTCCAGCGAGTAGCAAGGCGTTACGATTATCCGCATTTCCGCCATTGTTGGGTTTAATGGAAAATATATCGCCAGCAGCCGGCTGGCCTTCGATTTTAACAGTCCAGCCGTTGAAACTGATGTCGGCGCCTTCTGTGTAGACAAGATTGGTTGCCGGTAGTCCGGCGCCTGTTCCGGTAACATCGAATTGACCGTCATAGGGAGCATGGAATGTAATGGTAACCGGTTGTTGCAGATTTGGATCCAGCGGCAAAGGATTGATGCTGCCCTGGCTTATTGTGGCATTGCCTGTGTTGGCCAATCCGGCTTCGGTGCGAATGGGCATCGCAGCAGCTATTTTGGAAGTATCTGAAATATTAGTGGAAATATTTTTCGCGCCATTGATGGTCGGCTGGATCAGAAATCTTTCATTTGCATTGATCGTCGCGTCCGAAATCCTGACGCCATCCATCATCAGCGGTGATCCAGGCGATGGTACTGTAGCGGTGCTGACCGAGTGGTTATCGGATAATCGGGTTAGACTATAATTTGTACCGTCATAAGAGAAACGGTAATCGCTCGTTGTCAATTCATTGACATTGCTGATGTCGACCGCAATATTGGATGCCGGATCATTGAACGCAGATGAAGAAACCTGTGGCTGGGGCACAGTGAAGAAATCAGTCCCTGGATTGCCATTTAAATCCATGCCTAATCGATGTTGATCATTGAACGTCTGTGCCAGATTAATGGCAATGCGGCCTAACGAATTTTGTGCCTCAGTCAGCGATGCACTGCGAAAATTTAAAATGCCGCCCAGACTGCCACCCTGTATCTGGTTTTCGGGCAATATAATCGTTTTGTTGCCCGTGCTGATCCCGATGGTCAGTTCCTGGGGATTATCGGGCGATGTCACGGCTTTAAGCGGCATTGCTTCAGTACCAACGACCACGGCCTGGCCGGTACCGATAAAAACATTGTATGTGCCGTTGCTTTGCTTGACTACGTCGGTATTTATGAATTTGCTGAGTTGATTGATAAGCGCATCGCGTTGATCGTGTAAATCATTTGCCGGATGACCGGAACCTGTGCCTTCGGCTACCATGATATTGTGATTCAATTTGGCGATCTGCCCGGTCAGTGAATTGATTTCGCTGACGGTGCTTTTGATTTCGCTATTAATACCATCACGCATTTCGGATAATTGATGATCCAGGCTGTGTAGGCGCGATACCAGAGATTCCGCATTGCTGATCATGGCCTGGCGTGAAGGTACCGAAGACGGATTAGACGCAACGTCATTAACGCCGTTAAAAAAATCCTGTAAAGACGGGGACAATCCGGAAATTGGATCGGCCAAAAGGTTATCGATCCGGCTGAGCTGATTATGGTGCGCAGCCAGTTGACTGTTTTGTGACTGTACCTGTATCAGTTGTGTGGTCAGGAACTGATCGTGAATGCGCTTCACAGTTGTGACATGAACACCGCTGCCAATGAAACCTGACCCCGTTGCCAGCGGAATGTTGGTGCTCTGAATTGCCTGCTGCCTTGAATATCCCGGCGTATCGACATTTGTAATATTATGGCTTGTAGTAAGCAAGTTGGCTTGCGCCGCATGTAACCCTGAAATACCGGTTCCTAGTATATTACCCATAGCTGAAATTAAATTCTAAAAATTTTGGATATAAATATTTCTGTCGTCAGGTGACTTGTACTTCTGTGATGTTTCAACGGCAAAAAAAGCTAAAAATTAAATAATATCCTGTTTGTACAATGCCGGATTATTCAAAATGCGCATCAGTTTATTGCCATATTGCGGATCGGTTGCATAGCCTGCTTTCTGCAGGCCATATGCGAATTCAGCAGCATTCTGCGTGTTAACAACATTGACATAGCGTGGGTTGTTGGACAGCAGATTGGCATAATCGCGGAAACTTTCCTCATAAGAACTGTAAGCGCGGAATCTCTCGACCGTTTTTTGTGCAACACCGTTGATGTATTCCGTTGTTACCGTTTCAACCGTTTCACCTTTCCAATGACGTCCGGCTTTGATACCAAACAAGTTGTGACTTGGAGAATTATCAGCGCGGCGTATTTCATGTTTGCCCCAGCCGCTTTCGAGCGCAGCCTGCGCTAACATGAAATGTGCAGGTATCCCGGTGGATTGCGATGCGATGTGAGCATGCGGCATAAGCGTATTGATAAAATCGGTTGTCCTGTTGAATCCCGATCCCGATCTCGATGTCCTGTCTGATGCCTGTTGCGGTGTGAACACACTATTCGGATTATCATTGACTGAAGCAGTGTTTTCATGTGCCGGCGTTTTCGCGGCATTCTGTTCAAGCGGCCAGAGTTTGTAAGATTGATCAACAACCGTCGTTGAAGACGTTCCAGCATTCCTGTGATCAGGTGCATTTGTACCGGACGATGCGGATAATGCCTGATTGATCGGCCAGGGCTGGTTCACCTGCTGCGCCTGTGGAAGGAGCGTGTAGTTATCCGGTTCGTTTTGTGAATACGCAAATGGCTCGTTATCGAGTAATTTTGCTAAAGAATCTGCCTGATCGGATTCCCCATAAGTGCGCGTCAATTGTTCGACCATCATGTCGGCAAGCCCTATGCCTTTGGAAGCGAGGGTTTGTGATAACTGCTGATCATACATTTCAGTATAGAACTGAGTCTGCTGGCTATCGATCAACCCGCTTTTAACGGTTGCATCGCGCATACTCTTAACAAGCATATGAAAAAACAAAGCTTCGAATTGTTTGGCGGCTTCCTGTAATGCCTTTTTAGAATCCTGCCTTGATAACAATTGCAAATCGTCAATGCTTTTACTGTCTATGGCCAGTTTGCCGGTAAAATCGAGAGAATTCATCATGATGATAGGATCCTTATATGACTTCCAGTTCGGCGCGCAATGAACCGGCGGCTTTCAGTGCCTGTAGTATCGATAGCAAATCCTGTGTCGTTGCGCCGATGGCGGTCAATGCCTTAACAACTTCACCCAGGTCTGCTCCGCTGGATAACAGCATCAAATTGCCTTCGTCGCTGCGTATTTCAACTTGTGCGCGTTGCGCGACAACCGTTTCGCCACGTTCGGCAAAAGGGCCTGGCTGGCTGATGACCGGTTCACTATTGATAATGATGGAAAGATTGCCATGCGCGATGGCGCTGGGCTCCAAGGTTACAGATTGATTCATGGCGACCGAGCCCGTGCGGGAATTAACGATCACTTTTGCGGCATCTCTTGCAGGCGTAATGGTCATGCTTTCGATCTGTGATATGAACATCACGCGATCACTCATGTTAAGTGGCGCTTTGACCTGCACGAGACGCCCATCGACCGCAGACGCCCTGCCGGGATAAATCCTGTTGATCGCTTCAACGATGCGCGTAACGGTTGTGAAATTGGTGGAATTAAGTTCCAGGTGGATATGATCCTCCTGGCCCAGCGCGGCAGGCACAGCGCGTTCTACAGTCGCGCCACCGCTGATTCTTCCGGCATTCAGGTGATTGATCTGCACACTGCTGCCAGCCGCCGCTGCACCGGCCCCGCCGACCAGAATATTACCCTGTGCGATGGCATAGACCTGGTTATCGGCGCCTTTTAACGGTGTCATCAATAATGTGCCGCCGCGCAGGCTTTTGGCGTTACCCATGGAAGACACGGTGACATCGATTTGCTGACCGGGCCTGGCAAAAGGGGGCAGGGTGGCCGTGATCATTACAGCTGCGACATTGCGTAACTGCAAATTGGTCCCGGGCGGAAGGTTGATACCCAACTGCCCCATCATGTTGATAATGCTTTGTACGGTAAAAGGCGTCTGTGTGGTTTGATCCCCGGTGCCATCCAGACCCACAACCAGGCCGTAACCGATTAACTGATTATTACGCACACCTTGAATGCTGGCCAAATCCTTGATGCGTTCCGCTTGGGCAAGGCCGGAAGTGAAAAGAACGATCATCAATATCAAGGAAAAAAGTTGAGTATGAATTTTCATGGTATTGATCATTAATCTGTTCTCTTTTTCAGATGGCAATTAAGGTATTAAAACGGTGAAACATTAAGAAAGAAACGCGATAGCCAGCCCATTGTCTGCGCTTCATCAATATAGCCGTTGGATCGGTATTCGATGCGTGCATCGGCGACCTGTACCGATGAAACGGTATTGTTAATGATATTGATCGGATTGATAGCCCCTGAAAGGCGGATAAATTCATGGCCCTGGTTGATACCGACCTGTTTTTCACCACTCACGAGTAAATTGCCATTGGGTAAAACATCAATGACGGTTACCGATATCGTGCCGGTGAAATCGTTATTGCTCGAGCTGGCGCCTTTACCGTCGAATGTATTGTTCGATTCCGTTTCAAGCTCGGTGCCGCCGAGGAAGTTTAACGGTATTCCAAGGATGGCTGTCGGTATGGAAAAACCCATTTCACTTGAGCGGTTAACATTGCTGCCTGAGCTTTTGCGGGCATTGGTTTTTTCATTCAGGGTGACGATAATGGTATCGCCGATATTCCGTGCGCGCCGATCTTCAAACAGGGGCGTGTAACGCCTGCCGGAGAAATTGCTGACCGCCTGAAAAATGCCGCCGTTTGCTTCATTCATGATAAGCGCTTCTCTGGGCGGTATCGAAAAAGGCTGATGCGTGCTCGTTGCCGGCGGTGTTGCGCATCCGCCGAGCAGTGACAGGACACATAGGGCGAGTGATAGAAAACACAGCCTGTCATTTTGCCGCTCAAAATGGTGTGCCATTTAGTGACTCCGAAAAGGATTCAGTGTTTATAACTGCGTTAATCTCTGGAGCATGCGATCGGATGTTTCTATGGATTTGGAATTGATTTCATAAGCGCGTTGCGTCTGAATCATGCCGACCAATTCTTCGACCACATTGACATTGGAGGTTTCTACAAAGCCCTGGTTAAGCAGCCCTAAACCGTTAGTGCCGGGGGCATTCGGCGTAGCCACGCCACTGGAGGCCGTTTCCACATAAAGATTTTCCCCCATCTTCTGCAAACCGGCCGGATTGATGAAGCTCGCCAGCTGGATATTGCCGATCTGTATGGGCGTCTGTGCGCCGGGAACCAGCGCTGAAACGGTACCGTCACGGGCAATAGTGATGCTTAATGTATTCGGTGGAACAGTGACGGCGGGTTGTACGACATAGCCGCTGGATGTAACGAATTGTCCATTAATGTCAGACTGAAATGCGCCGTCCCGGGTATAGGCGGTTGTGCCATCCGGCATCATCACCTGAAAAAAACCGTCGCCTTGTATCGCGACATCACGTGAGTTTCCGGTTTGTTGCAGATTACCCTGCGTAAAAATGCTTTCTGTGGCGACCGGGCGTACACCGACACCCAGTTGCAGTCCGGAAGGAATTTGTGTCTGTTGGGATGACTGCGCGCCGGGCTGGCGTATCGTCTGATAGAGCAGATCCTCGAAAACCGCGCGCGCGCGTTTGAATCCATTCGTGCTGACATTCGCCAGGTTATTGGCGACAACATCCATTTTAGTTTGTTGTGCGTCAAGACCTGTTTTTGATATCCATAATGAACGTATCATAATTTACTCCGATTTTTCTGTATCAATTTAGCGTGGCTACTGGCGACCGCTTATGCTCTGACCACCAGAATTTCACTGGCCTGTTGCGCATTGCGCTCAGCGCTTTCCAGCATTTTCATGTACATCTCAAACTGACGGGCAAGCGAAATCATGCTGACCATTTCATGCACAAGATTGACGTTACTGCTTTCCAGCGCACCCTCAACCAGCGTGACATGCGCCGACGGTAATGGAACGGTGCCGTTTTTCATGCGGAATAGCCCATCAGCGCCTTTAATAAGCTGATCTTCAGGTGGATCGACTAATTTGATGCGCCCGACAATGGATACCGCATTAGGCAGCGGTGTGATCGGTACGGCGGAGACCGTGCCATCTTTCGCAATCGTGATACGATTTTCCAGTGGCACCGTAATGATGCCGGTATCGCCTTTGACATTGATGCCGTTATGCGTTTGCAGGATTCCGGACGGACTAATCTGAAGGCTGCCATTACGCGTATAGGCTTCCTCACCATTCGGCAGTTGCACCGCAATCCATCCTGATCCGCGAATGGCGACGTCAAGATTTCTATCGGTCTGTTGTATGGGGCCTGGCGTAAAATCTGCGCCAGTGGTTGAATCTAATACGAAAGCGCGTGTGGGAAGGCCGTCGCCATAAACGGGAACGGCACGGAATGCACTGGTTTCTGCACGATAACCGTTAGTAGAGGCATTCGCCAGGTTGTGCGATACGGTCGCTTTGTGATTCAGCGCGTGAACGGCGCCTGACATTGCGGTGTAGATTAGACGATCCATTTTATCTGCCTATGTGTGTCTCAGAATCTGTTCATGATCTCGATCAAGAGGCGCAATGCGCCCTTCAGTGGGATCGTGAACAGGTTCTCAATGGTTAAAGATTAACCAGCGTTTGCAATATAGCGTCCTGAGTCTCGATGGTTTTGGCATTGGCCTGATAGGTCCGCTGTGTCGTGATCATTTTGACCAATTCAGCGGTCAGGTCTACATTTGAATCTTCAACAGCGGATGACTGTAATATGCCCAGAATTCCGGTGCCGGGTGCACCGACCAGCGGTTGTCCGGATGCCGAGGTTTCAAGCCATAAATTGTTTCCAATCGGGGATAAGCCTTGTGGATTAGCGAAACTTGCCAATGCGACCCGACCAAGTATTTTTGTTTCAGAATTGGTATAGTTGCCGGTAATAAAACCTTCAGAGCTAATCGTGTAACCGGCCAGCGTTCCTGAAGTGTAACCATCCTGTGTAATTGCGTTAACGCCAAATCCGGTACCAAACTGGGTTGAGTTGTTTAAATCGAAAGTGAAAGCGAGCGGTGACGTGGCACCAAGTGCCGGATCTATTGTTGCCAGATCCACTGATACCGCAATAGGTGTTGCGGGTGAAGTTAAAATACCGTTACTGTCAAAAGTCAATGCCTGGGATGCACCGCCACCCAGCGTAACGCCGATAGGAACACCTGCGGGTGTCGATGCGCCGTCAACGGTTGCGTACATATCCCAAGAGTTAGCCGCATTTTTCTGGAAATACAATGAGAGAACATGGGCATTTCCCAAACTGTCGTAGATCGTGCCTGATGTTGTGCCGCTATAGGTGGTTGGGTCTGTCGCATTAAAAGCCGGCAGTGGTGCAGGTACATCAACACGGGAATCCAGATTGAGTTCCAGGCCAAAGCTTGAAGTCGGACGTGGCGATAGTGCCGTTGTCGAAATTCTCAGATTGGTCGGTGTGGAGTTAAATATTTTTCCATCTGCATCTGCTGCATAACCGGTTAAATTGATATTGTCACTGTTAACGATGTAGCCGTCTCTATCGAGATGAAACTGCCCGTTGCGGCTAAACGATATCGCGCCGTTGTTATCACTCATACGGAAAAAACCGTTGCCATTGATCGCAATATCCAGCGGATTGTTCGATGTGGATATTGATCCTTGTGAAAATTGCTGGGCAACAGCGGCTACTTTGGCCCCCAGTCCTTTGCTTTCACTGGCTGCGCCTGTTAACGATCGTGCATAAACATCCGCGAATTGCGCCTGTGATTGCTTAAAACCTACTGTATTGACATTGGCAATGTTATTACCAATAACATCAAGACTCTGGGATGCTGTGTTGAGACCACTCAGTCCATGTTGAAAACCCATGATTTACTCCTTATCACTAAAAAATCTGTTTAATATCGGCCATACCGAAAAGTCCGAGCCCGCCCATGTCAAGTATTGCGTCATGCTCACCGGGCGAAACGCTGTTGACTAAGCCCAGCGCGAGCGGGTCGACCTTGATTTCCTGGTCCCCCTGTTTTGCGCTGATGGCAAAGGTATAGTTACCGTTGACTGCATTGGTGCCGCTGCCGGTTATGCCGTCCCATATAAAGGTATTGACACCGGCAGGTTGCGCGCCACGTTCTATGGTATGTACGGCAATACCTGAACTATCCAGGATGGTGACGCTCAGTTTGTCAACGGGTTGCGACAGTTCGAATCCACCCACTGCGGCGTTGTTATCAAGTAACAATGCATTCCCGGGGACCAACGCCTTGTGTCCGATCAAACCGGCTGCTTCCACAAAGCGACTGTCTTCAACGCCGGAAAGCAGTTTTTGCAGCGTGCTGTTCAGTTTATCGATGCCGGTGACAGTGCTGATTTGTGCCAGTTGACTGGTTACTTCCGCGTTATCCAGCGGCTTAAGCGGGTTCTGGTTTTTCATTTGCGTGACCAGCAGTTTGAGGAATCGGTCTTGCGGATTCTCGACACTGTTTTTAGAAGAAGACGTGCTTGTTGTGGTTGTTGGAAATAATTGCTTGTTGGTTTCCTGAACTGAATTCATGGTGATTTACCTTCTATTGACCAATCGTGAGTGTTTTTTGCAGTAAAGACTTGGTGGTCGTCATCATGTCGACACTGTTCTGATAAGAACGTGACGCCGACATCATATTGACCATTTCGTCGACAACATTGACATTGGGTTTGATAATGTAGCCATCCTTATCCGCGAGTGGATGATGCGGTTCAAAAACTTTTTTCATCGGCGACGCATCATGCACAACCCCGGCGACTCTGACACCGCTGGCGCCATTCGTATCCGCTTTGAGCGTGCTGAATACCACCTGTCGCCCACGGTAAGGCTCACCGGAAGAATCGGTAACGCTGTCCGCGTTGGAAAGATTGCTGGCGACGATATTCAGGCGGTGGGATTGCGCCGTCATGGCTGAACTTGCAATGTTAAAAACTTTGAATAAAGACATGATTATCGCTCCTGTATCGCAGTCAGCAGATTTCTGAGCTGCATATTGATGAACGTGATGCTCGCATCATATTTAATTGCATTATCGGCGAAGCGGGTGCGTTCTGAATCCATATCCACCGTGTTTCCATCGATACTGGGCTGTTGCGGGATGCGATAAAGAAGGCTGTTGCCAATGCCGTGATCCATGCCGTTACCGATATGCTGCGGGGAGGTTGTCTTGAGCGGGGTTTTGGGGAACGATGCGGATAACTTCTCACGCAGCACGCCGGAGAAATCAATATCCCTGGCTTTAAAATTGGGCGTATCCGCGTTGGCAATGTTGCTGGAGAGCAGTTCCTGCCTTGTTGCTCTGAGCCCCAGAGCCTGATGATGAAAATTAAGTGTTTTATCTAACTTGTTGCTGATCATATCCATTCTCGCTGGAAATGGCCCGATATGCTCAGGCCCGTTGAAGTCGTCGTATGGTCAGCTATGCTAGGGCATTTTTACAGTAGATGAACTTGAGAATAAAACTGGAAATCGCCCTCTACTTGAGTGATTCAGGTTGTCAGATCGCCTTAAGATATTCTGGCTATCAATAACTGTTGCAACAGCATGTATTCCGGGAGCGCATCATGCGTAGTAAGCGATTAAAATCACTGGCTTTTATTCTACTCATCAAAATATCTTTCTCTTCCCTTCCATTGTCTGCCGGAAATACTTTATCGCACTATCAGGACATTTCTTTAATACAAAATGCGGTAAAAGATTTTATCTACAGTCATGTGACGAGCCCTAATGCAATGGTTCAGGTTGAAGTGGGCCAGATTGACAGCCGCATTACATTGCCGAAATGTCCTTACCTGGAACCCTTTGTGCCGCCCGGCAGCCGGTTATGGGGGAAAACTTCGGTGGGCGTGCGGTGCGAAGGCGAGCTCGGCTGGACCATTTATGTACCCGCAGAAGTCAAAGTCATGGCCGATGTGCTCTACGTAACCCGGCCGGTTGCACGCGACCAGACCATCGGGTTTGACGATCTATCCTTGCAGATGGCTAATCTGACACAATTCCCGGAAGGCGTTTTTACAGATTATTCCCAGGTCGTGGGAAAAGTAGCAGCGATGAATATCACCGCCGGTCAACCGATGCGTTCGAATATGGTGCGGGCACCTTTCGTTATTTTGCGCGGACAGAGTGTAAAACTGACGGTGGTAGGGCGGGGATTCAGTGTCAGCTCGGAAGGTCAGGCACTGTCCGATGCATCCGATGGGCAGGTGTTGCAGGTGCGTAATACAGCTGGACGTATTATCAGCGGTTTGGCGAGGCAGAACGGCATTGTCGAAGTTCGACCATAGCCCGCTTTTCTATCCATAAAAGCCTACAAATAAAAATCGACATTGGGCGGCCAGGCAAACGGATGGCTATGCGCTGTAGAGACCTGATGTTCAGATAGTTCAATAAAATGATCATACAGATGCAGTTCTTCCACGTAAGCATTCCAGGAATTGATCGGTTTGCCTGAACGCAGTTTGTGGATCAGTTCATCGATTGCCGCAGCATCGCCGCTCAGTGAGCAATGGACGCGCGTATGATCCCGTGCATCATTGGATGCGCCGCCTTTTAATTTTCTTTCTTTTGCGGCCCGTAGAAAGGTCTGGCGGAATATGACGCCCTGGACATTGCCTGTCACATAGAAACTGATTTTTTTCAACAATCCACTCCTTTATTCAGCATGGTTTCGCCCGAAAAAACGGGCAATATGGGATCAACGCAGCGTGTGTCGATTGAGGATTTTTCTGCATCATACAGAGCCCTGCGTAATCGTATATCGGTTAGTTTTTTCGTATGCAGTTTTCAGCATATTTCACAAATTTTTAACCCATTCTTAACTAATTTTTCACAATTCCTTCACAATTTTTCGTTAGTCTAATATAATGCGAATTAACATCGTTTGCATTAGTATTTTCATAACCCAAAAAATTCGATCACAATAACATCGGCTTAAGTAGTCAACACGATAATCGTTGACGAGCACCACAAAGGCTATGGCTGAAAATACGGGCCTGTACAGTTATACAGTCTCATGCAGTCATTCAAAAAACCCATCGAATTCTTAATAGCACTTGATTCTTGAGTGAGCAGGCAGAAAAGCGGAATGTTTTTTTCAGATTGCTCATCGATTTAACTTTTACGAAAAAACAAGGCGCCGGTCAGATCCGGTTTGGCCTACGAATCATCGGCGGCAGTCGTACTTATTTTAATAGTAGGCTAAATCATTTTATTTTAATAAAAACATGATGTTAAAAATATATTTATATAAGGGAGATTAAAAATGGCAAAGAAAGCCCGTTCATCGGATATATTCCCCATCAAGCCGGCGGTATCTGCGCTGGCTTTAGCTTTTGGTGGAATGGCAAACGCGAATGAACCTGTACAGACAACGACACTACCTGAAATCAAAATCAAAGCAGAAAAAAATGCGACAAGGAGTAACGAATATAAAGTCGATGAATCTGCCAGTCAGAAATTCACCGCGCCGCTCATCGATACACCTAAATCGATCACGATAATTACCGACGAGGTGATCAAAGACAGCGGTTCGCTATCGTTCCAGGACGCACTGCGGACAACGCCGGGCATTACCTTCGGTGGTGGTGAAGGCGGTATCGCAGCCGGTGACCGTCCATTCATTCGTGGGTTCGATGTTTTTTCATCCATTTTTGTGGATGGTTTACGCGATATCGGTACTCAGGTCCGTGAAATATTTGCGGTCGAGCAAATGGAAGTGCTGAAAGGCCCAAGCGGTAGTTTCGATGGCAGAGGCTCTGCAGGGGGTAGCATCAATATCGTGACCAAGCAGGCCCGGGCGGGTAACTTTCTCAGAGGGGCTGCCGGTGGCGGTACCGATGATTTTATCCGTGGCACCTTCGATGGTAACTATACCATCCATGAGAACATCGCCGTCCGTCTGGTAGGGATGGCACATAAGGCAGATACCCCGGGGCGTGATCACGTCGGCGTGCAACGCTGGGGATTGATGCCTTCCATCACCCTGGGTCTGAATACGCCTACCAGCGCGACCTTCAGCTGGTATCACTTTGAAACGGATGACCGGTCGGACTGGGGGATTCCCTATATCCAGAATGCTGCCAACGGCGGTATTCCGGAAGGAAAACCGGTGGGTTCCAGAAGTGCCTGGTACGGTGTCAAAGGCCGGGATTTCCACGATACTTCAGCGGATATCGGTACCTTTAAACTCTCACATGCATTCAACGAGAATCTGAAGGTGCGTAATACCACACGTTTCGGCATAACGACCAATGAGTTCTTCGTCGGACGCCCCAACATCAGCAGCGACCAGTTTGCCTTAGGTCTTGTGGACAGAAGCGCTTCGAGAAACCGGGGTACTCGCACTGAAACCGTTGCCAACCTGACGGATGTATCGTTCAACTTTGATACCGGATTCATCAAACACAAGTTAAATGCCGGTTTTGAAGTCAGCTGGGAGGATTACCGGAATCTTACCTATACCGGCGGTGCGATCACCAACCCGGGCGATCGCCTGACGCCACTGAGCAACCCCAATCCTTCGGTTGCGTTCGATCCTGTCGGCCGGAGTCTATACCCCAGTTCCGAAGCAGAAGCGCATAACAAATCGGGCTATATCTTCGACAGCATGGAGTTGACCGATAAAATACTGCTGAATGCGGGCATTCGGTTTGATAATTATAAGGTTGACTTTCAGAACCGCAATGCCAATACGGGCGCAAATACGACCGGTTTTAAGCAGGACAAAAATTTCTTCAATTACCAGGTGGGCGCCGTTTATAAAATGATGCCCAATGCGAACGTTTACGCCGCCTTTGCGACGTCTTCCTCGCCTGTAGGTTTGTCCATGGGAGATTTTAACTATGCGGGTGGTGGCCTGGATGCCAGTACACAGAATTTAAAACCGGAGCGTACCGAAACATATGAGATAGGTACCAAATGGCATGTCTTGCACGATCTGGCATTGACGGCTGCGGTGTTCCATACGATCAAAGATAATGCCCGTGTCAATGTGGGTCCATTTATTGAAAACGCGGGCAAGGCTGTGATCAACGGTTTTGAATTCGGTTTTGCCGGTAACATAACGGATAGATGGAATGTGTTCGGGGGTTATACTTTCCTCGATGCAGAGCAGACCAGAGTGGGTGATAGTACGGATCAGAATGCGGTCGGCTCGGCTGGCAGTAAAGGTAAACAATTGCACGGCACGCCCAAGCATGCTGCGAGTGTCTGGTCGACCTACAAGATTCTGCCACAGTTAACATTCGGTGGCGGTTTATTCTATACCGGCAAGGTATACGCCGATCCGAGTAACAATGGGCATATTCCTTCCTACGTGCGTTTCGACTTGATGGCAAAATATAGCATCACTCAGAATTTTGATGTGCAGTTGAATATTCAAAATCTGACGAATACACGTTACTTCAATACGACGTATTTCCGTCACTATGCCATACCGGCACCGGGACGCTTTGCGTTTGTCAATCTGAATTACAAGTTCTGATACAATCGGGTAGACAGTCAGGCGGGTAGGCGTTCTACCCGCCTGACTGATAAATACTGATACAATCGATCTCTGCGGAAGTAACGCCCGCAGAGATTGTTTTTTTGCGCTGTAGAATCAGGTAATACGTTGTTTTGTATCCAGGAACATCTAAAGAACATCTGAAGGACTGCTGAAATGCTGCTGACAATTCCAGATATACTCACCAAAGCACAAGTCGCCGAATGCAGAAAGCTGATGGATCAGGCAGAATGGGTGGATGGTAATGTAACCTCCGGACATCAGTCTGTATTGGCCAAAAATAATATGCAGTTGCCGGAAGAATCAGAGGTGGCACGCAGCATCGGTGAATTCATTCAGGATGCTTTGGGGATGAATCTGCTGTTTATCTCGGCAGCGTTACCGCTCAAGGTATTCCCGCCATTATTCAATCGCTACGAATCTGGACAGGCTTTCGGCACGCATGTGGATAACGCGATTCGTCAGTTACGCGGAACACATTTCCGGATCCGCAGTGATCTCTCCGCAACCTTGTTTCTTTCCGAACCGGAAGATTATGATGGCGGTGTACTGACGATAGAAGATATTTATGGCACGCAGGAAATCAAGCTGCCAGCCGGCTCGATGGTACTGTATCCAGCCAGTAGCTTACACCATGTTACACCGGTGACACGCGGTGCAAGAGTATCCTCATTTTTCTGGATACAGAGCATGGTGCGAAACGACGCACATCGTACATTACTCTTTCAGCTCGATAGTGCCATCCAGAAACTCACTGCTGAGCGTGGCGGAAAAGATCCTGAAGTAATCAGCCTGACTGGCATTTATCATAACCTGCTGAGAATGTGGGCAGATAGCAGTTAACGGGATAGTCTCTTAAAACCCTCCTCCCATTTGTGCTGTGATGCTGTAATCCTGGAGTGATGCAGTGGAATCGGCGATTTCCGGAGGAACTGATACAAAATACTTTGTTCTGTTTTTCACCCACCAACCCTGTCACATTTGCTCTTCCCCCGCATTCATTACTGATATCACTGATTTTTAGTGTCATTTCCCATCAAATTTCCCGCTGAATTTCCCATTAACTCCGATTTCCGACATAGAAACATTCCTGCGAGTGTGATTTTTCCCACTGAGCATTTTTTCAATCCAGGCTATCTTGAACCGTGATTGTGTGAAGCGTTGAACAGTAATGCATTTTTCACTGTTATTGATTCCGCCAGCTGATCATCAATCATTGAAATGTATTCAACTTTTTTAAGGAGAACAATTATGTCACAAGAAATGAGTGGCTCAGAGAAACTGAAAGCGAAGTGCCAAACGATGGCCAGCCTGACACCGGAAGAAATTGCACAGGTTGCAGGAGGATATGCGTTAGCACTACAAAATCCACTTATCAAAATACCAGGTCTAGGAGGTCCTATTATTAATGGCATGCCTGGTCCGGATATTTTTAGATCTGGATTACTGATTCAAAATTTGAATCATTTAAAGTAATCAACTGAAGTTCTGATAAGGAGATTAGCGATGGGGCCAACCGGACTATCACGTGCTTTGCAGATTCACCCAAGTCGGCAATGTAATTTAAGTTGTCTCCATTGCTATTCGTCTTCATCCCCAAATGAAAAGGGACATTTAACATTGGAGCTATTATGCGATGCGGTTTCAGATGCCGCTCATGAAGGCTTCAACTACGTTAGCCTTTCGGGAGGCGAACCGATGCTTTACAAACCGCTGACTGAACTGCTGGAACATGCGCATCAGCTGGGGATGAGGACAGCAGTTACAACCAACGGCATGTTATTAACCGAGCGGAAAATAGAACGGCTACGTGATGTAGTCGATGTACTTGCCATCAGTATTGACGGTATCCCGGCATCACATAATCGTATCAGGGGTTCGCAGCTTGCGTTTGATACCATGAAATCGCGCTTGCCGCTATTGCGCGCAGCGGATATGCCTTTCGGATTTATTTTTACTTTGACGCAATATAACTTGGATGAGCTCGACTGGGTCCGTGATTTTGCGATAAGCGAAGGCGCAAAACTGCTGCAGATTCATCCGCTGGAAGAAGTGGGAAATGCAGCAACGATGCTGCGCGGCAACTCACCTGATGCAACTGAAGGTGCCTATGCCTGGATGCTGACTCAGCAGAAAATTGATAGCGATATCCGGATACAGGTCGATCTTGCCTTTAGCGAGGTGATCAAACAGCAGCCGGAACTGGTATTTGCCGGCGATGTGTCCGGCATTGAAGAAAAACGGTTTGGCGAGCTTATTACACCGCTGGTGATTGAAGCAGATGGCACGGTCAGCCCGGTCCAACACGGTTTTTCGCGTGATTATACGATGGGTAATTTAAAACATGCGCCACTCAGTACGTTAGTTGCGGAATGGCGTCAACGAAGTTTGCCTGCGTTCTATTCATTATGCCGTGATGTGTATAAGGAAATCGCGTGTGCGCCTGCACCTTTTTTCTTTGACTGGAATGACCTGATTAGTAAACGCGCTGAAGAAGCCCGGAATCGCGCCATGCACTTTATGTCGATGTGAATTTCCACACAGCGATACCGGTCAGATGGCCTTAACATGAAACTGCGCTATGTCACAATCTCTTTTTCGCTCAGAAGCGCTGACTTACCAGCATGATCCGCTGAAGGGCGATGTGCTGATTGCACGATCACCGGCGATCAGCCTGTTGATCTGGATCGCCGTGATATTCACAATCGCTCTGGCAGGATTTGCCTTCTGGGGCGAATATACACGTAAAGCGCATGTCGTGGGGTATCTGTCGCCGACGACGGGTATGATCCGGGTTTATTCCCCGCAAATGGGTACGGTTCAGGAAAAGCATGTCCGTGAAGGGCAATTGGTCAAACAGGGTGATCCCTTACTGACGATTTCCAGCGAGCGCACGACAGTCAATACACGCGAAGCGCAAGCCAGCATGCTGACCGAACTCAAACAGCGGCAGGCGAGCTTGAGACGTGAACAACACCAGCAAAGCGAGATTGATTCACTGACCGGAATCAGTATCGCCGGACGTATTCGCGGGCTTGAAACGGAGGTCCGCGAAACAGAAGCACAATTAGCGCTGCAATCCAGCCGTATTGCCAGCGCTGAGCGCACCGTCGCGCGGTATCAAAAATTAGTTGCGGAACAGTTCATGTCTGAAGCTGCATTGCAGCAGAAGTATGAGGAATTAATCGATCAACGTAATCAACTGGCGCAGATCCGGCGCAGCATTTCAAGCCTGAATCGTGAATTGAGCACGGCGCGGACTGAATTATCCGCATCGCGTTTGAAGCAGGTGAATAACCAGGCCGTTATTGAGCGGCAAATTTCAGAATTGGAACAACAGCTCACGGAAACAGATATCCGCCGCAGTATTGTACTGACTGCGGCGGCTGACGGTACCGTGACGACTATTCTGGCCGAAGTCGGGCAGACCGCGCATGCCAATCTGCCGTTGCTCTCCATTCTGCCTGCAGATGCGGAATTACAGGCGCAACTGTTGATACCGACGCGCTCCGCAGGATTTATCAAACCTGCACAATCGGTTTCTCTGCGTTATCAGGCTTTTCCTTATCAGCGTTTTGGGCATCATCTGGGTGAAGTGATTGAAATTGGCCGCGCAGTAATTCAACCGGATGCGTCTAATTTACCGATAGTGATTCAGGAGCCGGTTTATCGGGTTACCGTGCGTTTGCCGCAACAACAGATTCAGGCTTATGGGCAGGCGATACCGTTGCAGGCGGAAATGGTGCTGGATGCCGATATTCATATCGACCGGCGGCGTCTGATCGAATGGGTGTTTGATCCTTTATTATCGATTACCGGGCGCATCTGACCATGCTCAATTTTTCGCTACGGCACCGAACTCCCGTTATCCTGCAAACCGAAGCGGCTGAGTGCGGTCTGGCCTGCCTGGCGATGATCGCCAGTTTTCATGGTCACCAGATCAATCTGACCACGTTACGGGCGCGGCATGCCGTTTCGCTGCGGGGTTCGACACTGGCTGATTTGATTCAGATCGCCGATCAGTTAAAGCTGGCTTCGCGCCCTTTGCGCCTCGATCTTGAACATTTACCTGAGTTGACATTACCTTGCCTGCTGCACTGGGATTTTAATCATTTCGTGGTTCTGACACAGGTGCAGCGTGATCGCGTGACAATACACGATCCTGCAATGGGGGAGCGCGATATCGCCTGGGCTGAATTTTCGAAACATTTTACAGGCATTGCGCTTGAGCTGACGCCAACGCAAGATTTTGCTGCGCATAATGACATTCACAAGATAAAACTGCGATCGTTGATTGGCCGTTTGCCAGGGCTGGGCGGAGCGATCACCCAGGTGCTGGTGCTTGCGATGATCTTGCAGGTTTTTGCCATTCTGGCGCCGTTCTATATGCAGTGGGTGATTGATCATGCCTTGGTTGCGCATGATCATGATCTGGTGGTGATTTTAGGTATCGGTTTTCTTCTGCTGGCCATCGTGCAGGTCAGCATTACAGCGCTGAGAGCCTGGATATTGATGGTGCTAAGCACAACATTGAATTTGCAGATGATGACGAACCTGTTTCGTCACCTGATCCGCCTGCCCATGCAGTGGTTCAATAAGCGCCATATCGGCGATATCGTGTCGCGCTTCGATTCATTGAATGCCATCCAGCGCACACTGACAACCGGTTTTCTGGAAGCGTTGATCGACGGCGTGATGGTGATCATCACATTCGCGATGATGCTTTTTTACAGTGTCCAACTGGCGCTGGTCGCGCTGGCCGCAGCGATGTTGTATGGCCTGTTGCGCATTGCGCTGTACCGCCCGCTGCGACTGGCGACTGAAGATCATATCGTACGCGGCGCGAAACAGCACAGCCATTTCCTCGAAACCGTGAGGGGCATGCAAAGTATCAAACTGTTCGCCTATGAAGCATCCCGCGCTGCCAGTTGGCAGAATCTGCTTACCGATCAGTTCAATGCAAGTATCCGGACACAGCGTTTGAATATTTTATATCAGGGGTTGAATGGTCTTTTGTTCGGGATCGAGAATATTATTACCATTTGGCTGGGTGCCATGCTGATACTGGATACGGCTAACGGCAATGGCTTTTCTATAGGCATGTTATTTGCGTTCATGGCCTACAAAACCCAGTTTGTACAGCGGATTTCCGCCTTGATCGAGAAAGGGCTGGAATTACGCATGCTGGATCTTCATACTGAGCGGGTCGGTGACGTGGCACTGGCGCCGGTTGAACCGGTGGATGATTTTCAGAACGATTCCTGCATTCCGCCCGCCGGTCGAATTGAGATTAAGAATCTCGCTTTCCGTTATACAGAAAACGATCCGCTAGTGTTGCAGGATATCAATTTCAGTATTCATGCGGGAGAGTCGGTAGCGATCGTGGGGCCTTCAGGTTGTGGCAAAACGACATTGGTAAAGCTCATGCTCGGTTTGCTGCAGCCTGCGCAGGGGTGTATCGAGATTGATGGGGTGCCTTTGAATCGAATAGGGATGACACGATACCGCCAGGCCGTTGCGAGTGTGATGCAGGATGACCAGCTTTTTGCGGGTTCGATTGCCGAGAATATTTGTTTCTTTGATCCGCGGCCTGATTTTGAGCGTATCGAGGCAAGCGCGCGCTTTGCTGCAATCCATCAGGATATTATTGCGATGCCCATGCAATTCAATACACTGGTAGGGGATATGGGCGCAGTGTTATCGGGCGGTCAGAAACAGCGGTTATTGCTGGCCCGTGCCTTATACCGGCAGCCTGCGATTCTTTTTCTGGATGAGGCGACAAGTCACCTGGACATCCATTGCGAGCAAAACGTCAATCATGCGATACGCTTACTTAAACTGACGCGGATTATCGTGGCGCATCGCCCTGAAACGATTGCAAGCGCCGACCGGGTGGTCAGACTGGCCGCCGGAAGCGTGGTCAGCGATACAGCCGCAAGAAGTATCAGTGTTTCCGATTATGGTGCGGAGCTGAATTCGGATAGCGTAGCAAGTACATATGGGGTTGGATAGTTGGGGAACTATTTAATGATGTGCATAGTATCAGCGTTCGCCTTGCCTAACAGGCCGGACTTGATATCCGTCACCAGCGCTGAAAAAAACGTGCAGCATATACGCCACTTCATTCCGACCCTTCATCTCACTTAACTGACGGGATCGCGTCAGATTCTTCATTTTCTCGGCGTTTGGCATGGCGCAATGACATGGAATACCGAGGCAACAGGGAAATGTTTCTCTCACGAGAAGATTTTTTTCCTGGCGTTTTTGCGCAACGGTCACAGGTCACATAAATCGTTATTGGCTGTTTCGCCGGAGTTAAACCATGCCTGGAGGCCAGTTGTCTCAGGCGCTCATGCAGCGCAGAATCGTCTATCGGCGCACTGAACTCGCACTGGCGACATACGATGGTGTCTTCACAATCTCGCGGATCATCCGAATTCAATTTGTAGAAGGCTTTTCTACCGCTGACGCCAACGCGCCATTCACGCAGCAGGACGCCGCGATATTCAAAATCCTTGATCACGCGATAGACGGTCGTTATGCTGATCGCCGTTCCCCGTGCAATCAGCTCCCGAAAGACCGCTTCACTTTCGATCCACCGCTGTGGCTCATTTTCCAGTACTTCCAATACGCATAAACGCGCGTGTGTGGGGCGCAAGCCCGCTGCCTGCAACTTCGAAGGACGAAGATAGTCTGTTCTGGTCTTCATGATTCAACTCCGCTGCACCGCACGGCCTGAAAGCGTGCTGTCTGCGTCATATTTTTCGATGTCTTCATACGTTAAACTCCTCATTTCCTGCTTCAAATGCTGAACCGGCAGGCGGCAGGGCGGCGATCCACCCCGGATACGCCGATTCCATAGCTACGCTACAAACCCGCTGCTGCGGAACAGAACGCCTCTGCGGGGCGCTCTGTAGTGCCGACGCGAATATGGGTGCAAACAAAAATCGTTCGCGTTCATGGTATGATACCTGTTGGAATGTCGTTGTTTTGTCAGTAGCGCCTGGAATAAACTATGAATCCCTCTTTTCAAGCCCGTATCCTTGTCCTTGAGGATAACGCCGACCTCGTTGCCAATCTCTTTGCCTACCTGGAACCACGGGGATACCTGCTGGATGCGGCTCAGGATGGCCTCGCGGGTCTTACGCTTGCACAGCAGGGGAACTACCATGCGCTGATCGTCGACTGGGGGCTACCAACGAAAGAAGGCGTGGATGTCATCCGTGCCCTCCGCGCGCAGGACTGTCACATACCCATCCTCATACTGACTGCCCGCGATGACCTTGATGACAAAGTTTATGGATTCAGGGCGGGGGCCGACGACTATCTGACTAAACCATTCGCGCTTGTGGAACTCGAGGTACGCATTGAAGCATTGCTCGCCCGCAGTCGTGGCAGAAAACGCAAGCTCGCTGTGGGCGATCTTTCATTCGATCTGGATACGCAGCACGTATGGCGCGGATCGCGGCAGATACACCTGTCCGCAAGCGCGCGGCGGCTTCTGGAAGTGTTGATGCGGGCAAGTCCATCGGTAGTTTCCCGCATCGAGCTTGAAGAAACGCTTTGGGGTGACGAACCGCCGGAAGGCGACATGCTCCGCTCACATATGTATGAGCTTCGGCGTGCTGTCGATGGAGAACAGGAAGAAAAACTGCTTCACACACTCCGATGTGTCGGCTATCGCCTTGCCGCGCAGGCGCAAAATTGATGGCGATCCGGAGTCAGTAGCGGCAAAACCACCGGTAAAGCCATCGGTTCCGGGGTGCGTGGTTAAATGGCGTAATCACGGTAAAGCTCCCACAGCCAGGAGATACCCAGTATGCTGAGGATTAACCCGATGACGAGTTTTAACTTGACTTCCGGAATCTTTTTCAATTGGCCATGAAGTACCCATGCGGTCACTGATACAACGAATATGCCGGCCGCCGCGCCCCAAAGGACCTGACGCCATGCCGTGCTGGCAGCAGCAATGGGGAAAACAACCAGCAGAATCTCGCTGGCTTCAATCACTGAACTCTTACCCATGACAAAAAATACAAACGGCGAAAATGCTGTGGCCGTAGCCACTGCCGGGGTAACCTCCACCTTTCCGAGGGGATCTTCCACCCAGCGAGGCCGCTCATGGGCTTGTATGCGCCTTAATGATTTGAATGACCAGTACAGTCCCATTGATGTCAGGAGCACGGCAGCGACAAGGCGTAGCCAGAAGACTGGGAAGAATTCATGGAGTGGAAACAGGAATATTGCCAACACAAATACGAGTACATGTCCCAGTATTAGCGCAGAGATGGCCTCTCTGGGGTAGCCCGCCCTGACGATGGCATAGGCGATAGCCACTGTCTCAAAGAATTCGATGGCCGTTCCGGTGAATGACGCAATAAAGGGTTGAAACATAGCGGGAGTAATCTGACACCTGGATTAAGCCGCATATGATACAAGTTGAAATGTCGTTGTTTTGTCGGTAGTGCCTGGATAAACGATGAATCCTTCTTTGGCCGTTCCGGGGATTTAGCCGTATTGATCGGCGTGATCGTAAATGGGCTTGTGGGGATTTCATGGATGACTATGTGTTTCAATAAAAACTCAATGTTGCCTTTGTCCCTCTCCCGACAACCGATTCGAAATTAAGTTTCCAACCGAAGTGGGTACAGATCCGTATGATCAGATCAATGCCAATTCCTCCGGATATATACTGCCCGGACTTTGCCATTTGGGTATAGATTCTGCTCATTTCGGCGGGTGTCATGCCGTGTCCCGGATCATCAATGGTAATTGTTCCGGGGTGATCCGAATAGATCCGGATGACGCCACTGTCACAGTTCTCGATGGCATTGCGCACCAGGTTGCCAATTGCGACACGAATGATATGCAGCGGCGCAAACAGGGGAATTGGCGATTCGATTTCCACGGCGATATGCAGGTCTTTTCCCTGACAAAGGTATTCATGATCCGTTACGATGGATAACACTTCTGCCTGTATGTTAATGTTTTCGGCATTGTTAATGAGTTTTTCCGGGGCGCGTGCAAGTGCCAGAAGAATGGCCACCAGATCGCCCATCTGATTAATGGTGCGCTTGGAGCGTAGCAGATGAGGCTTCAGGGCTGACGTGGTATCGGGATGATTCAGTACCACTTCGGTTACGCCTGACATGACTGCAATCGGCGTGCGCAATTCATGACTGGCGGTGTTGATGAAATTACGTTCACGCTCGATATGTTCCTGGATTCGACCGGTAAAACGATTAATGGCATCAGCGATAATATAGGTTTCATAAGCATCCTTATGGCCGATAGGAATCTTTTGTCCTTCGCCATCGGGACTGAGATTGGATATTTCATCCGCCATACGTGTTAATGGTCGCAGCAGCCGATTGACGCTGTAGAGGGAAAACAACGCGAGAACAGCGATCAGCAGTACGGTAGATGCCATAATGGCAACAGTAAATATGAGTTCTCTGTCTTCAAGATCGGTGATATCAAGTGCCAATATTCTACGCCCCTCCGGGCCATCCTCTATCAATAGCGCAAACTGACGGTCATCGACTTTCACCTCATCATGCATGCCTGTCGGCAGCATTTGGAATTGCGCCGGTATGGACTGGTTTCGGCGCTCGTCGTACCAGTGGAACAGGTCAAAATCCGACCAAACATATTCAGGGTCTTGGGCAATTCTCCGCTTCATATAGACCATCTCACTTTCCAGCATCGATTCCCATATCAATTTCTCGACATATTCGTTGACCAGGTAACCGTGCAGCGAAACCGTCAGTGACAGTATGGTCGTGTAGCAGACCAGGCTGACGACGATTAATTTTCTCAGGCGTGGTCGATTATTCATGGATTGCATTTCGGATCAATAATCCGATAGCCAATCCTGGGGACGGTTTGCAGAAGTTTTGTCGGATAGTCGCCGTCGATGCTCTTGCGCAACTCGTAGATATGTGTGCGCAGAAGATCCTTGTCGGGTCGATTCTCGCCCCAGAGCAGGCTTTCCAGGCGATCCTTGGTCACCGCATTCGGGCTCTCCCGCATCAACATCTGCAGGAGTTTCAGCGAGCCGCTGCGGAGGTGGATGATGTCACCATCTCGCGTCACCTGCTGCGATGCGGCGTGATAAATGAGGGTACCTACCTGCAGGATTTTCGCCCGCCCGATCCGCCTTGTATGTAAAGCCAGAATTCTGGCTTCGAGTTCTGCAATCGAGAAAGGTTTGGTCAGGTAATCGTCAGCACCGGCAGCAAACCCGGAAAGCTTGTCAGGGATGTCACTTTTGGCGGTGAGCATCAGCGTCGGCGTATCCACATTGGCCGCCCGCAAGCGTCGAAGTACCTGTATTCCACTGAGCCTGGGCAACATCCAGTCGAGTACCAGCACGTCATACTGTCCATTGCTGCTCAATTCCAAAGCGGATTTACCATCTCTGGCTGCGTCGAGAATGAAGTTCTTGTTTTCCAGGTGGGCGAAAATATTGCTGACCAGGTCGATATGATCGTCCACGATCAGGACGTGAATCAACTCATAGTGCTGTCTGGTGCTGCCACCATAATCAGGTGCGGGAGAGGGAATATTCATGGATAAATCTGACAATGTTCTGACAAGTGTCGCTGTATCTTAATGCAAATCAGTATCGTTTGCATCTCCTAATTGTATTTTCTCTAAGCAATGCAAGGCGGAGGCTGCATGCGCGGTGTTCCTTGATATAAGAATAAAATCAAGGTGTTATTGTGTTGGGAAAACTGTATGTGCGGTGTTTCCTGCATCATCCGCAGTATGTGGCGTTCTGATACCGGTAATTCAGCGATTAGTTATTAACAACAGAGATCAAAGCCAATGAATGTTTCTATTTTGTCGACTATTGTCAGTCCCTATCAATATACAAGACTTTCTCTTATTTTGGCCTGTGCATTCGGCGTTAGTTTACAGCCGGCATTTGCACAAGGCACCACGAGTACTACTACCGACAAAGCGAATACCAGCACCGATAAAGCGATTGAGAACTTACCCACCATCATGGAGACGATCAAGATCATAGCAACACCTGAAGATCCGCGAAGTTCGATGGGATCAGCCTATGTTCTGTCTGCCGATGAATTGAATAAATTCAAACATACTAACGTCAACAATGTCCTGCGTAGCGTGCCGGGCGTATATATCAGAGAGGAAGATGGGTTAGGCAGGTTTCCTCGCATCGGTATTCGTGCATCATCCGCTGGTCGAAGCGACCGCATCTCTCTGCTGGAAGACGGTATTCCGGCGGCGATGTCACCTTACGCCAACCCTTCAGCGTATTACTTTCCCAATATAGGACGAATCCATAGCATTGAAGTATTGAAGGGACCGGAGGTTCTCATGCATGGGCCCCATACCACATCTGGCGCGATCAACCTGATTTCTACGCCGATTCCCGATCAATCGACTGCTGCGATTAACGTAGAGGTTGGCGCATTCAGTACACGCAAGCTCCATGCTTACTATGGTGCCACCGTAGGGCAATGGGGTTTCCTGCTGGAAACTTATCAGGGTGAAAGTGATGGTTTTCATAATATAGACCGCAGCAAGCACAACGCCGGTTATGACATTAGCGAATATCTGGGTAAAGCCAGGTGGAAGAGTGCACCAGGAGCTCGTTTTCAACAACAGCTGGAGGCCAAATTGATGTACGCTACCGAACGTTTGGACGTGAGCTACCTTGGGTTGACTGATGCAGATTTTCACGCAGACCCGAATCGTCGCTATGGACTCAGCGAGCTGGAACGTATGAAACGTGGCCGTCATTCAGCAAACATACGGCATCAGTTCAGCTTTAATGAAAACAATTCGCTGGAGACAGCTTTTTATTGGACTGAGACCTATCGTTACTATAACCGCCTGAACCAAATTAACGGCGTCAATCTCGGTGGCATTACCGATATTATCAATACCAATGGTACTGATGCAGATTTGTTGTATGGCATTCTGCGTGGCACACGGGATACCACACATGCGAATGGAGTACGCTATGGACATAATCATCAGAGATTTACCGTCCAGGGGGTACAGGTACAATCGCGTAATCGTTTCGCAACAGGGCCGCTGGAACATGAGTTGCTCACTGGAATACGCTATAGCTGGGAATCACCGGAAAATGCCGTAAAAGGATTGTCGAACAGCATTTACCAGCAGGTGAACGGTAGCCTGGTTCACCAGCGAACGGACAGTGCGGTGCCGACAGAAGGCAAACTGAATGCCTTGTCTTTCTGGATGGGAAATAAAATTTCATATGGTAACTTAATGCTTCTTCCTGTTATCCGCCATGAATACATCGAAAGCAAAGCAAACATCGCCGATAACGCGACACCCGCACAGATCGCATCACGGATGAGCAATACGCTCAATAATACCCGGTTAGGTATAGGCGCGAATTACGCGATCAATGAACAATGGACGGCACTGGCCGGTGTTCATCAAGGGTTTGCTCCTCCGGGTAACGGTGTGGGCAAAGGCACCAAAGGAGAGACAAGTACAAACTATGAAGCGGGTATCAGGTTCCGCGACAACAGATTGACCGTGGATGCAATTGGTTTCTACAGTGACTTCAGGAACACACTGCGTCAGTGCCTTTTTGCTAATCCTTGTCCGAATCCTGTTTCAGGAAACCCGCCAATTGTAGACGGCAGTACCCAACAGACGGGATCGAAAGAAGTTTATGGCGTTGAATTCAGCGGATCCGGCGACGTGTACCGTGGCCACGCCATAAGCGTACCGGCACGTTTTTCCTATACCTATACGGATGGTAAATACAAAGGTGGTTCCGATTTGCCGACAGGCGTGCGTGCCGGAGATGCGCTGGAGTATACCCCCAAACATGTTGTTTCATTTCAGTTAGGTCTGGAAGGCACGACAGGACATGGCATCTGGAATACCTTTGCTGCATTGAGCTATATTGATGGCTCATATTCCACTAACAGTGTCGGTCGACCGGGTGTAGACAGCACCTATCTCAAGACCGAGGGATTGTTCGTTGTAGATCTGGTGGCTTCATATCCGATAAATAGGTTTATTGATGCCTACTTTCGCGCAGATAACGTCTTCAACGAGCAGAAAATTACCCACCGTGGCGCTGATGGTGCACGCGGGAATGCGCCACGCTGGCTGAGTGGTGGTTTAAGGGTGAAATTCTGATAGATACGTGATTCCATGCGAGCGCTGACGCTATTTGATGTCAATTGCGTCAGCGCGAGGCGTATTTCTCGGCGCTTAATTTTTTGGTACCTGGGGATGGGTGGGGCTTTGCGATGCGTGGCGATATTTTTTTCAGATACCGCGCACAGTGGCTGGACTGCAAATTTAAATTGCCGTTGTCAGTAAAGCGGGTTTTGCAATACCGGGGTAGAGGCCCATAAAATCAGGCATTCGCTACTTTCTTTTCCATGCGTGAATAATAATCCGTCACAACGGTTTTCAACCGGTTTGCGATAGTCGGCGAATAGGGCAGGATTTCGGGGTCGGTGTCGGATGCGTCCAGCACTTGAGCATTTAACTGCTGTTGTTTCCAGTCATGCCAGACTTTCCGCGCTTCGTCGGTGTTTTTACAGACACACAGCACGATACCGTCGGCGGTCATGAGTGTGGCCATTTTATTCGGCCATTCCTTGATGTAACACAGCATAAAAACTCCTTGATCGATAGTTATGGATACCGCACAAGTGTATATTTCAATGATTAAGGTTTTATGACAGTTTTGCTTTTATGTTCTGAATCATTGCGTTGTTGTAATAACGATCAGGTATTTTCGTCACCCGGGCCGGTCATTTTCAGTGGATCGACCCAGGCGTCGAACTGTGCGACAGTGACATAACCGGTAGCGATTGCGGCGGCTTTGAGTGTCGTGCCTTCGCGGTGCGCTTTTTTGGCGATTTCTGCGGCCTTGTCGTAGCCGATATGCGGGTTGAGCGCGGTAACGAGCATCAGCGAATGGTGCATCAGTGTATCGATGCGCTCCAGGTTGGCTTCGATACCGGTGGCGCAGTGGTCGTTGAAGCTGGTGATGCCGTCGGCGAGCAGGCGCACGCTGTGCAGGAAATTATAGATGATCAGCGGTTTCATCACGTTCAGCTCAAAATTTCCCATCGCGCCGCCCATGTTGATGGCAACGTCGTTGCCCATCACCTGGCAGCACAGCATGGTTACGGCTTCCGATTGCGTCGGATTGACTTTACCGGGCATGATCGAACTGCCGGGTTCGTTTTCCGGGATTTTGAGCTCGCCGATGCCGCAGCGCGGGCCGGATGCGAGCCAGCGGATGTCGTTGGCGATTTTCATCATCGATGCAGCCAGTGTTTTCAATGCGCCATGCGCGTGAACCAGCGCATCGTTGCTGGCCAGTGCTTCAAATTTATTGGGCGCGGTAATGAACGGCAGTTTGGTGAGATAGGCGATTTCGCCCGCAACGCGCGGCGCGAATTCAGGATGCGCATTCAGACCGGTACCAATCGCAGTGCCGCCCAGCGCGAGTTCGTATAAATGGGGCAGGGTGGTTTCGATATGTTTCAGTCCGTGGTCAAGCTGCGCAACATAGCCGGAAAACTCCTGTCCGAGTGTGAGTGGCGTGGCATCCTGTAAATGCGTGCGGCCGATTTTGACAATGCCCGTGAATGCCTTGGCTTTTTGCGCCAGCGTGTCGCGCAGTCGATGTATCGCCGGCACCAGCCGATGATGGATGCTTTGTACGGCGGCGACGTGCATTGCGGTGGGAAATACATCGTTGGACGACTGGCCTTTATTGACGTCATCGTTGGGGTGAATCTTGCGCGCCGTGCCGCATCCGCCGCCGAGCAGTTTCGAAGCGCGGTTGGCCAGCACTTCGTTCATGTTCATGTTGGTTTGCGTGCCTGATCCGGTCTGCCAGATCACCAGTGGAAATTCATCGTCATGCAATCCGTTGATAATTTCATCCGCCGCCTGGATAATCGCCGCAGTCGCCGCCGCATTCAGCAACCCAAGGTCGTGATTGACGGTGGCGGCGCAGCGTTTTACCTGCGCCAGTGAATGGATTAACGCTGCCGGCATGAGTTCGCCGGAAATCCTGAAATTTTCCAGAGAGCGCTGGGTCTGTGCGCCCCATAGCGCCGTTTCTGGCACCTGTATACTGCCCATTGCATCCCGTTCTTCGCGGTAACTCATCCCGTGTCTCCTAATATGTATGAATTTCAGGCACCCATTCAAGATCTCATCTTGATCGATATCTTGAACAGGTTCTTATTGGATATCGGATGTGTCATGCACGCAATTGAATTCCTCAATCCCAGGAAAGCGCGCCACCGGTTTGATACTCGATAACCCGCGTTTCAAAGAAATTCTTTTCTTTTTTCAGGTCGATCATTTCCGACATCCACGGGAACGGGTTGTTCGCATCCGGATAGAGCGGATCCAGCCCGATTTGCTGGCAGCGGCGGTTGGCGATATAGCGCAGATATTCCTTGAACATCGGCGCATTCAAGCCCAGCACGCCGCGCGGCATGGTGTCTTCCGCATAGCGGTATTCCAGCGCCACAGCCTTGCGCATCAGCGCGGCGATTTCTTCACGGAATGTCTTGGTCCACAAGTGCGGGTTTTCCATTTTGATCTGGTTGATGACATCGATACCGAAATTGCAGTGCATTGACTCATCGCGCAGGATATATTGATATTGCTCCGCCGCGCCAGTCATTTTGTTTTGCCGACCGAGTGCCAGAATCTGGGCGAATCCGACGTAAAAAAACAGACCTTCCATGATACAGGCAAACACGATCAGGCTTTTAAGCAGTTGCTGGTCGGTTTCCGTGGTGCCGGTTTTGAAGCCCGGGTCGGTCAGCGTGTCAATGAATGGAATCAGGAATTCATCTTTGTCGCGGATGGATCCGATTTCATGGTAGGCATTGAAAATTTCACCTTCGTTGAGGCCGAGCGATTCGACGATATATTGGTATGCATGGGTGTGAATGGCTTCTTCAAATGCCTGGCGTAACAGATACTGGCGGCACTCGGGGTTGGTGATATGACGGTAGGTGCCGAGCACGATATTGTTTGCTGCCAGCGAGTCCGCAGTGACAAAAAAACCCAGATTGCGTTTGACGATGCGGCGCTCATCCTCGGTCAGGCCATTGGGATCTTTCCATAGCGCAATGTCACGGCTCATGTTGATTTCCTGTGGCATCCAGTGGTTGGCGCAGGCAGAGAGATATTTGTCCCAGGCCCATTTGTATTTGAAAGGCACTAGTTGATTCACATCCGCGCTGCAATTGATGATCTTTTTGTCTTCCACGGTGACGCGGCGGAGCGGACTGCCTGCCGCGGGTAGTTCATCGGATGTATCGCCGGTGCTGCCATGGTGCGTGCTGAGCGATTCAGCATGGCAATAATCGTTGGAAAGCATCGGATTTGCGGTTTTCTGTGGTTGTTTGGGTTCGTCTTCAAATGTCAGCATGTTCAAATTCCTTATTGTCGTCTATAATGCATTGTTTTATTTGCTAAAATCCGGTTGTTTTACTGACAGGATTCGCAGCTTTCATCGTCAATGGCACAGTATTTGATTTCAACCGATGCGGCTTCCATACTGTGGACACCCTGCATGCCGCCATGCGCAGGCACAGCATTAAGCGCGCCAGCCTGTACAGTGGATTTTTCCGCTGTGGTCGCACCCAGAGAACGCAGATAATAGGTCGTTTTCAGACCGCGCAGCCATGCCAGCTTGTACGTATCATCGAGTTTCTTGCCGGAAACGCCCGCCATATAGATATTGAGCGATTGCGACTGATCGATCCATTTCTGCCGCCGCGCTGCCGCTTCGATGAGCCAGTGCGGATCCATTTCAAACGCCGTGGCGTAAAGCGTGCGGATATCTTCGGGAATGCGGTCGATTTTGCTGATCGCGCCATCGAAATATTTCAAGTCGGCGATCATGACCTCATCCCATAAATGGCGTTCTTTCAGATCACGCACCAGGGATTTGCTGGTAATGGTAAATTCGCCGGACAGATTGGATTTGACGTACAGATTCTGGTAGGTCGGCTCGATGCTTGCCGATACGCCGACGATATTGGAAATTGTCGCCGTTGGTGCAATCGCCAGGCAATTGGAATTACGCATGCCATGTGTCTTGATCTGTTGGCGTAACGCTTCCCAGTCGAGCGTGACAGACATATCGGCCTCGACATAGCCGCCGCGTTCTTCCAGTAACAACTGGAGCGATTCATGCGGGAGTATGCCGCGATCCCACAGGCTGCCTCTGAAGGTGCTGTAGCAACCGCGTTCTCTGGCGAGTTCGCTGGAAGCCCAGTAAGCTTCGTAAGCGACGCGTTCCATGGAACGGTCGGCAAATTCGACGGCTTCCGCAGAAGCATAAGGAATGCCGAGATGGTGCAGGCAATCCTGAAAACCCATGATGCCCAGACCCACCGGACGATGGCGGAAATTGGCGTTTCTTGCTTTGGATACCGCGTAGAAATTGATGTCCACGACATTATCGAGCATGCGCATGGCCGTGCGGATGGTACGTTTCAGTTTTTCCGCATCGAGTTCGCCGTTGTTCAGGTGTGCGAGCAGATTGACAGAACCCAGATTGCAGACCGCGATTTCCTTTTCGCTGGTATTGAGCGTGATTTCCGTGCATAGATTCGAACTGTGTACGACGCCGACGTGGTTTTGCGGCGAACGCACGTTGCACGGGTCCTTGAATGTAATCCAGGGATGGCCGGTTTCAAACAGCATGCTGAGCATTTTGCGCCAGAGCTGCACGGCAGGTACTTTTTTATACAACTCAAATTCACCGCGTTCGATTCTGGCTTCATAAGCAAGATAAGCCTGTTCGAACGCGCGACCGAATTTGTCATGCAGATCCGGAACATCAGCCGGGGAGAACAGCGTCCATTCGCCGCCTTCCATGACGCGTTTCATGAACAGATCAGGAATCCAGGTTGCGGTATTCATATCATGCGTGCGGCGGCGGTCATCGCCGGTGTTTTTACGCAGCTCGAGAAATTCCTCGATATCGAGATGCCAGCATTCCAGGTACGCGCATACCGCGCCTTTGCGTTTGCCGCCCTGATTGACTGCAACTGCGGTATCGGAGACCACCTTGAGGAAAGGCACGACACCTTGCGATTTACCGTTCGTACCCTTGATGCGCGAACCCATGGCGCGCACAGCCGTCCAGTCGTTGCCGAGACCGCCCGCATATTTGGAGAGTAATGCGTTTTCCTTGATGGCTTCGTAAATGCCGTCCAGGTCATCGGATACGGTGGTCAGATAGCATGAGGACAATTGCGAACGGCAGGTGCCGGAATTGAACAGCGTCGGTGTTGAACTCATGAAATCGAAGCTCGATAAGACATTGTAAAATTCGATGGCGCGGGTTTCACGGTCGATTTCATTGAGCGACAGCCCCATTGCGACGCGCATGAAGAATGCCTGGGGCAGTTCAATGCGGTTTTCCTTGATATGCAGAAAATAGCGGTCATACAGCGTCTGCAAGCCAAGGTAGTCAAATTGCAGGTCACGGTCGGCCTGAAGCGCTGCGGACAATCGGGCAAGATCAAACTGCGCAAGGCGTTCATCAAGCAGGCCGGCTTCGATGCCTGTTCTGATAAAAGTCGGGAAATATTCAGCGTAGTGTATCTGCATATCCTGTTGCAGTATTTCCTCACCGAGTACTTCGGCGCGGATATTGTTCAGCAGCAGGCGCGCGGTGACATAACCGTAGGCCGGTTCTTTTTCAATCAGTGCGCGCGCTGACATAATGGCGGATTTCCTGACTTCTTCCACGGTAACGCCGTCATATAGCTCGCGTAAAGTCGCTTTTAAAATCAGCGCGGGATTGACGGTGCCGTCAAGGCCCGTGCAGGATGATTCTATCAATGCAGTCAATCGGGACAGATCAAGCGGGATACGCTGCCCTTTGTCGGTGACATAGCGTATGCCTTCCTGGGATTGCGCCGCATTCTGTTCCTTCAGGCGCGCACGCTCGCGCGCACGTTCCTCACGATACAGCACATAAGCGCGTGCTACGTCATGTGCGCCGGAGCGCATGAGCGCGAGCTCGACCTGATCCTGAATATCTTCGATGTGAAACGTGCCGCTTTCGGGTTTACGGCGCAACAATGCGCCGACGACATCCTGTGTCAGGCGGTTAACCAGTTCGCGGACACGAACCGATGCTGCACCCTGGCCGCCATCCACAGCGATAAACGCTTTGGTCATGGCGACTGAAATCTTGATGGGTTCGAATGCGACAACAGCGCCATTGCGGCGAATGATTTTATATTGGGAAAATTGCTGGGTATCGGTGTGAATATCGACGAAAGTATGGATATCGGATCTGGGGGTTGCACTTGAAGTTTCAGTGAATGGCTGCATCGTTTTTGACTCCTTTTGATTCACTGGTATGAAATAAACCAATGTGTAAATCAACGTGATTCCAAAGCGTTAACTGGACAATAACCGGATAATATTCGATCAGTTGGATAACGCTTTTAACCACTATATGTTGTATTTGTATGATGAAAATACATAACCAGTAGTATATACAATACGAATTCCATTTGTAAATATAAATGAAAATTGTTTTATTATTTTTGTGTGGCATGCACGCTAAACAGTTGATATTGTAGTGATACGAAAAAGGAGAACCGGTGTAAAACCAGCGTGACAGGCATCGAACATAAATGCACGGTTAAGCATTTTGCGCCATGTTAATATGCGTTTGTCTTTATGCCGTGCTGCTGTGGATATGCCCGGCATCGTGTTCCGTACAGACGGTGATTAATTTTGTTATGGAGGGAAATCAATGCATTCCGATCAATGGCATTTGCTGAAAACTAAACGTTTCCTGCCGCTTTTTTTGACCCAGTTCCTGGGTGCGTTTAATGACAATGTATTCAAGAATGCGCTGATTATCCTGATTACCTATACTGCGGTTAAACAGTCCACACTAAGTCCGCAGGTGATGATCACCATCGCTGCGGGTATTTTTATCCTGCCTTTTTTTCTGTTCTCGGCGGTGGCGGGGCAGATCGCTGATAAATACGATAAGGCACGGGTGATTCGCATCACCAAGGCGGTTGAGATCGTACTCATGCTCGGCGCTGCACTGGGATTTTTCTGGCAGCAGACCGGGGTATTGATGCTGATTCTATTTCTGATGGGTACGCAATCGGCTTTTTTCGGGCCGCTCAAGTACGGTATTCTGCCGGATCAGCTTGCGGAAAATGAATTGATCAGTGGAAATGCGTTGATCGACAGCAGCACGTTTATGTCTATTCTGCTGGGTACGATCTGCGGGGGGCTGTTGATTATGGCTGAAAACGGCGCGCTGATTATTTCAGTGATCGTTATCATTGTTGCTGTACTCGGTTTGCTCAGCAGTTTTGCGATACCGTCTACCCAGCCTGCAGATGCCGGTCTGAAAATTCGCTATAACGTGTTGACCGAAACCTATGCCACTATTCAGCAGGTGCGCCGGTATCCGGTCATTTTCCGCTCCATTCTGGGCATTTCCTGGTTCTGGCTGTTTGGCGCCAGTTTTTTGTCCCAGTTTCCGACATTTGCCAAAGAAGTGATCGGCGGTAACGAGCAGGTCGTCACGCTTTTTCTGGCAACCTTCACGATCGGCATCGCTATCGGCGCGCTGCTTTGCAACCGGCTGCTCAAAGGTGAGATTGCGACCACCTATGTGCCGCTGGGTATTATCGGCATGACGCTGTTTACCGTGGATATGTATCTGGCCAGCAGTCATCTGGCGCACGGCAATAACGATGTGCTGATCGGCGCGGGGGCTTTTCTGGAATCACTGACGCATTGGCGCATTCTGATCGATCTGCTGGGGATTTCGATCTGCGGCGGCATTTATATCGTCCCGCTGTATGCGATTATTCAGGATCGTGCCGAAATGTCGCATATGTCACGCACATTTGCCGCGAATAACATCCTGAATGCTTTATTCATGGTGATTTCGGCGGTCGCGATCAGCATGATGCTGGCTTATGAATTTTCCGTCGTCGATGTATTTCTCGCGATTGCCGTCATTAATAGTTTCATGGCGATTTACATCGCCAGCCTGTTGCCGCAGGCGCTGGTCAAATCCTTATTGCGCTGGGTGTTTCAGGTGTGCTACCGGCTGGATGTTAAAGGAATCGAGCATTTACATAAACTGGATAACAGAACCATTGTTGTCGCGAATCATCTGTCGTTTCTGGATGCGCTCCTGATCGGTGCCTATATGCCTTACCATGTCAGCTTTGCAATCAACACTCATATTGCCCGGCGCTGGTGGTTGCGGCCTTTCCTGTTTCTGGCGGATACGATTGCGCTTGATCCGGCAAACCCATTGTCGACGCGGCTGTTAATCGACCGGGTAAAAAAAGGGCGCAAAATCGTTATTTTCCCGGAAGGACGCTTAACCGTTACAGGTTCGCTCATGAAAATCTATGAGGGACCGGCGCTGATCGCGGACAAGACGGCGGCGCAAATTCTGCCGATCATCATTTCCGGCGCGCAGTACACGCCTTTTTCCCGGTTGCGCGGAAAAGTACGCATCCGCTGGTTCCCTAAAATCACCATGACCGTGATGCCGCCGCTGAAGTTTGATCTGCCACCGGATATGCGCGGTAGAAAACGGCGCCAGGCCGCCGGAATCAAGCTCTACGACGTAATGTCTTATATGATGTTTCAGAGTAACAATCTGAATCAGACGTTGTTCCAGTCGTTACTGGATGCCCGCTCGATACATGGCAGTCGGCATGTCATCGCCGAAGACGTGGAGCGTAGACCGGTTAATTACCGGCAGTTGATCATGCGTTGTTTCATCCTGGGTGCAGCGCTGAGGCAGCATGTGAACAATAACACGGCTGCTGGGGTGTTGTTGCCGAATATGGTCAGTACGCTGATTTGCTTTTTTGCGTTGCAGATTTACGGGCGTATTCCCGCGATGCTGAATTATTCCAGCAGCGTGAAAAACCTGATTGCCGCCTGCAAGGCTGCCGTAATTGAAACCGTTATTACATCCCGGCGTTTTATTCAGGTAGGTAAACTGGCGCATCTGGTTGAAGGACTCGAATCCCAGGGGATCAGGGTCGTTTATCTGGAAGATCTGGTGCCGCAGATTTCCGTTCCGGCCAGAATTAAAGGCGCGCTGTTCAGTCTGATGCCGCAATTTTATTACCGGTTCATCAATAAGACAGCCGATGCGGATGCAGCGGCAGTGATTTTGTTTACCTCCGGATCGGAAGATGTGCCCAAAGGCGTTTTGCTGAGTCATAGAAATATTCAGGCCAATCGTTATCAAGTGTCATCGCGCATTGATTTTGGACCGACGGATATCGTTTTTAATGTACTTCCCGTTTTCCATTCATTCGGCCTCACAGGCGGGACGCTTTTGCCTGTGTTATCGGGTATCCGGACTTTCTTTTATCCGTCGCCGCTGCACTACCGCATCATTCCGGAACTGGTTTACGATACCAACGCCACATTGATGTTCGGAACCGATACCTTTCTTGCCGGTTACGCGCGTTTTGCGCATGCTTATGATTTCCAGAGCATACGGTATGTTTTCGCCGGTGCGGAAAAGCTGAAAGATGAAACACGCCAGCAATGGGCGGAAAAATTCGGCATACGCATTTTCGAAGGTTATGGTTCGACAGAAACTTCGCCCATATTGAGCCTCAATACGCCGATGCACAACCGACCCGGTACAGTCGGCCGTCTGCTGCCGGGTATTAACTATCGTCTGGAAGCCGTTCCGGGTATTCAAGATGCCGGAAAGCTGCTGGTTTCCGGCCCGAATGTAATGCAAGGCTATTATCTTGCCGACCAGCCGGCCGTACTGCGTCCACCGGAAGGGTATTGGTATGATACGGGCGACATTGTTTCAATCGATGAAATGGGTTTTCTGACGATCCGGGGCCGTGTGAAGCGGTTCGCAAAAATCGGCGGTGAAATGGTTTCGCTGACGGCGGTGGAAAGTTATATCGGTCAGCTCTGGCCGGAATACAGTCATGCGGTAACGCATCTGCCTGATCCCAAAAAAGGCGAACAGATTATTCTGGTGACAACATATCCGCACGCACAGCGCGAAGCATTGCTGAGTTATGCAAAACAAAACGGCATCAGCGAACTGAGCATTCCCAGAACGCTGCTGCAGATTGATGAAATACCGCTGCTGGGTACCGGAAAAATCGACTATGTGACCTTGAAGACATGGGTTGAATCGCACCTGGGCTAATCTGGTGATTGTTCATCATGCAACGTAGCTGTGTTCATAGGGTTTGTGCGGCATTCCGCTTTTTCCAGTCATTCGTCATCCAATACGATGGTCGTTCTCATGAATATTCTCCGAATAGATCATTGAATGATGTGCTTTATGCAGCGCTGGATTGATCTATTGATCAGGGATTATCAAGGGTTTTATCGGTTGCTGTCACCGCATGTAAGGCCGGATCAGTTCCCGGCATCTATTTCGATCTGTTTGATCACGCGCATCGTGATGCTGCTTTTGGTCCATGCGGTATCGGTATCGTCAGCGTCAACCGGTTGTGAAACACCGCGTGTTCCTTTCATGTATTGATCCAGAATATTATACAGGCCGCGTTTGGTGTCGCCCGCACGCTGCACGGAGGATTGCGTCAGCCGCGACCACGGTACCGGATTCGATTCCTGCGTTCCGAAAACAACAATCTGGTCTTCAATATTGACAGGTTCTGAGGCGACGAATGTTTCGCCTCTGGCGGCAAAGACGATTTCTTCACCGGGGCCTAGCGGTATCGCGGTGCCATCAGCCGGGAAACCAAAAATACTGCCGTCTGTCGATAAAATCAGACCACCCACGAGCAGACGAACAGGCGATTTTTCACTGAGTTTTACTTTCACATTCCATTTGTAGCACAGTGGAATGTCCTGGGCGATGATGGCATTGAGCGGTGCCTGCTGCCAATTGGTACGCTGCGCGCAGGGGTCTTGTCTGTCAGCCGGGACCAGTTGAACCTGGAGCGTATCCTGATCTGCAAACAGGCTGCCGCCCTCGCCGCGCAATGTACTGAGCGTGCGCTGCAAAGCATGCAGCCGTAAGTTTTCAATCACGCTGTCCGTTTTGGTAAAGCGGTTGCGCACCCGGTTTTCCGGGCCTCTGACAACATATTGATCATCTTCATAACTGATTTCGAAAACACCGTTATCACCGGCCAGTTTCACCATGTTTCTTGCATCCTGATTTTGATTCAGGCTCGCGCTGATCAGATCGGCTTTTTCTGTGGTTATTCCACCTTGTTCGGTGGGTGCGCGAAGCGTGACGCGGAGCATGCGCTGCTCGTCGCCGGGCCGGGATAAAATGGCCAGATCACCCGGACGGATCGGTTCTGTATTCGCTGCTTTGGAAATAATCCGGGCCGTGGCATTTAATTGTGTGCTTTCTTCCACAATAATCACGGCCTTGGCTTTGGTCGGGTCGTGAAGATCGGCGCCTTTCGCGAAACCATCGTAGACACGGAATTCAGCGCCTGTGCCGATGCCGGGCAGGGGGAATCCACCCAGTTTAAGCTGCGGCGCGGCTTCAATAATTTCCCAGGCCAACGGCAATTTCCGGTTTACCCCGGCGAAAACGGTACGCTGTAAGTCGCCCTGAAAATAGGGGATCTGATAACTTTCCGCTTTTACCAGCGGCCTGATTTGCCGGGCGGCCTGCGCATAGGTCAGTTGTGTTGCGTTGACCTGTCCGAATGTCGCTAGAATCGCATCGGTAAAAATACCGCGTGCATTTTTTTCCAGTGCGACCGTTCCATCCCCCGCGGCTGTAAAAACGACAATGCCGGGTAGTGATTTTGAAATCCAGCCGGTTTTCTGGTCATTGGCGGCAGGCGGTTGCGTGGTTGTGCTGCGTTCAATAGTCGTTTCTTCTTCCGGCGGCGGGATATATCGGGATAAAAATTCAGTGTCGCCGCGCAGCGCGGTGCCTGAATTGCAGGAGTCCAGAAATACGGTGATATGGCTGGTTTTCTGATGCAGGCGCGTCAGTAATTCGTCGAGTTCGTCATCGGTAAAATCTTTGATTCCGCCGTCCCTGGCATCATGAAAAACGAATGTTTCATCCATGCCGTCAGGTTCGTCGCCATTCTGATCCCGTGTTTGCGAGCCGTGCCCGGCATAATAAAAAACCACTTCATCATTCGGCTGTGCTTGTTCAATCAGGAAGTGTGAAAAATACTGTTTAAAATTTGCCGTTGTGGCGGCTTCGTCTACCAAAATACATACGTTTTCTTTCGGAAAACCGTAACCGTTAGGGCCGGTCAGCAATTGGTAGATGCGTTTTGCATCCTGAGGCGGGCCGGGCAGATCCGGTATTTTTGCGCTTTTATACTTCCCGACACCGACAATCAGCGCGAGGCGGCGAATGCCGTCTTCGGATGGAACGGCATTTTTTGCAAGACACGCTTTGGATAATGCGGCTGTATCGGGTGCCGCATGAGTATGCGATGGCTGTATGCCCAACAGTAGTACACAGAATAAGAACACGAACAGGATAAACGCGCCATCGATATACGATGAATTTCGTTTTGTAAAACTGTTTGCAGTGCGCATCATGATTCCTTTTTACAAATTATCATGGCTAACGAATAGGCGGGCTGTTGCCTGAACCGGTACCCGTACCGGTGCCAGTTCCCCGTGTGGCTGGAAGCGGGGTACTTTGCATGGGCGGTGGCGCAGTACTTCGAGTGGGCGGCGGCGGGGTACTTTGCGTAGGTGGTGGGGTGGTGCCTCGGGTGGGTGGCGGGGTGCCGCCGCCGTCCGATTTGTCACGCAACAGCATATGAATGATAGCGGCGGCAACACCGGCGCCGACCAGCGCTGTACCCACGCTGGCTTCACCTTTATAAAACTGGTAGTTGTCTCTCCAACGGATGCGCCGCTCGATCTCTCCGAGGGAAACGGGCCGTGGCCCGATAATGGTATCGGTTGTCAGGATAATTTCTTCGCCACTATTGACGATCGCATTCTGCAGCGGGTTCGCAAGCAGTGATAACTTAACCAATCCGCGTAATACGGTCACTTCAGTCTGCTGGCCGGACACACTGATATGGTATATCGTCCCCCGTGTTTTGGCGCTGGCATGTGTCGTGATAATCCCGTGTTCGCAATGCGCGGTATCGCCATAGCCATTGCCGACGGAGAAGTCCTGGATTTGTATCGAGCAGATGCCGCCGCCTTCCTTAAATTCAATCCGGGCGCTGCTATTTGGGCCGGTGCCGACAAAAGTATTATTTTTAATATTCAGCGTATCTTCTGCCGGGGCGCCGTTGACTAAAACTTTGTTTCCCGAAGCATACAATATGCCGATTTTTTCATCGGCACCTATCGCTCTGTGATGGAAACGTGGATCCGTGTTTTCATCCTGCTCCCAGAATCCGCCTGCGCTTGAAGTATTCCGGTTTTCAACCGGAACGGTTGTGCAGGCATTCAGTAAAACGGTCAGGATCAGGATTAAAAAAGTATTGCAGGTCATCGTGGCAGGAACGGACGAATCCAGATTCGATGCGTTTTTTTTACCGGCAGGCGGTGCAATAAGTATACAGATTAGCGTGCGCATTTATCCGTCCTCCTGTTATGGTTTTGTTGCCTTCAGGTAGTATTCACATAAGTGAAATCATCTGTCAATACGGATTCAAAAAAATCACGTTGGTGCGGCCTGTATGATCTTTAATCATGGATAAACATGGTTAACCGAATGCGGATAGTCCGGTTAAGGGAAAATGATTTTTAACTGAATTTTTTCCGGCTCACAAATAAGTGATGCATTGTTCGCACGTTGTATTGGAAAGGGGGGTGTCCTAGATTTTATCGTCCCATACCCCCTTTGCGTCAATTAAAGTTTGCATTGGGGTGCGT
>CAYXFV010000009.1:0-54762 GCA_964464365.1 uncultured Nitrosomonas sp.
ATATATGGGGAAAATAACTCCTAAGGCTCCTGTCCAAAAATTGGGGTCCACTTCTCCTGTCATCTGGCCGTTCGTTATGGTTTTTGAGTTCCTATTGCGCCATATCATCCGCAGAGAATACTGCAACCTGATTTCTGCCGCCTTCCTTGGCTTGATATAAGGCCGCATCCGCTCTGGCGAGCAGCATTGTGCCGATTGATTCGCAATCCTGCCCATTGTGTTGCGGCAATATGTTCAGACTTTGCAGATTAGCCATGCCGATTGAAATGGATACCTGGAACTGTTTGTCCCGGAAGTTGTGTAAGTTTGAGTAGACGGTCTGGCGCAGGCGCTCGGCTATTTCATGTGCCGATTGCAACGATGTTGCCGGAAGAGCAACGATAAACTCTTCTCCGCCGTAGCGGGCGGCAATATCGCAGGCGCGCACCTGCGTTTTGATCAGACTGGCCACACGCACTAAAACATCGTCGCCGGTTTGATGTCCGTAGGTGTCATTGATGCGCTTGAAACGATCCACATCGAGAAACATGCATACCAGATCGTCATGCCAGCGCAGGCTGCGCGCAATTTCATCCTTAAAGCGCAAATCAAAGTAGCGGCGATTGTAGACCTGTGTTAACACGTCCTGATAGCTGATTTCCTTGAGGCGCTGCTGATTGAGACAGTTTTCGATGGCAACCGCTGCCATCGCGGACAGTTTCTGCAGAAACAGTGTGCCGATTCCCTGCGGGTAGCGTTGTGCGTTCTGACTGAGGAGCAATAATACGCCGGTAATCCGGGATCCCCGCAACAGTGGCAGGTATGCGGCACTTTTAAAGTGATCTTTGTTTTTTAAACCGGCGGTCATCCACGAATATTTCTCGATAATGTCTGTTCCGGTTAACGGCGTTTTGCCCAGTGTGCCGATATGCGTTACATCTTTGACGCTATCCAGTATTAGCAGTTGGCTCTTATAACTCACCCGGGTTTTTTCATGTTGATCGAGATCGAGAAACAGACGCGCGGCATCTTTCTGATGGTCGATGAGGCACAGCACGACATCCTGTAGATGAAAGCGTACTTTCAATTTCGACAACAGCAAATAGCGCAATTCTGCTGGCGTATTCGCATCGATAATCTCAAAACCGAACGTTTCGTACTGTGCTTGTTTCTTTTCATTATCCCTTGCATGCTGGATCAAATCATCGAGTTTATTTTGCAGCAGGAGATTTTTGATATGATTCGGAGTGTCCATATTTGATAATTTTCAGTATCGCTGTAAAGAGACTGTCACCTATTGATCGGATAAGCTCACTGCGGATGCGTCGAATCTTCTTTCAGTTGTCGATGACCTTTCCTGCAACATGCGCGTAATCCACCAGATCGCCAGTGCAGCAATCAAATGTTTCAGGGTATGACCGCTGACAATCTGCCCGAGGGCAAAGATCTGTTGATCGAATGTTTCAGCCGCTTTCGCCAGGATATACAGTCCAATGGCCTTGGGTATCGTATCGCCGTGTGTATGAGCGGTCGGCAGCATCAGACTCAAGAGCACGATGAGTAATAATGCGTAAAACTGTATGACAATATAGTAATTCAGATTACCGGCACCTTGTTGTTCACTCCAGTACCAGTAAATAACGCTCGCCGCACCCATGAGCACCAGCACGGGCAGTATTCGTGAGCCGAGTTGCGGGCTGACGCGCTCACTCAGCACTGCGGCCAGCAGTGCCATGACTGCGATGGCGATAGGCAGGCGATCCCAGAGCAGGGTGGTATGATCGGGATCCAGATGATAATACGCCGACCCTAGGGCAGTCATAATGATGCTGAGAAAAAAAATCCGGTATGGCCAGATGTTTGAAGACGTTTTGAACGTTTCCGGGTTATATCCCTGTTCACGGTCTGGCATACGTCGCAGGCATATCAATCCAGCAAGTCCACTGAATAAAATGGCAAGGTTGGACACGACATTCATGAAATTCGGGATGCCGAAGAATGTCCGGTGGTCGGCAAATGCGTGATAATCGTGCGGTTGTGCAATCGGCGGCAGTACTGCGGCTGCCAGTATGACAAAAACAGACACGATGCCCAGCAGGCGCACTCGGTTTTGTATTTTTGAATTCGGTTTGTACGGTGCTGTCATGGTTTTTTAGCCGTTCCTGCTCGCGCGGCACGGGACGGGCTTCCCCAGCAGCCAGCCGACTACGCCGAAACGGTTCTTGAAAGCGCGTATCAGGCGGAAACTCGAATGTATATCGCCGAAATACAAAACGGTATCACCCATAAAAAAGTCAGACCCAGAAAGTTCGAAACGAAGTGGTCTGGATATAGCCGCAGTATACATTGATCTTTCTCGATTCGCGACCTGACCCTGACATTCATGTCTTGCTTGATTTTTTCTTCTGCCGCTTTGTTCCATTGCCTTTTCCGCAAGATCAGGAGCATAGTGATACGCTTGCGCAACTGAGCTGGTCTAATGAATCCGGACAGCCCAGTGAAGATCGTAGATACTCCACGATATGGATGACGAGGGCGGGGAGCCTATCTACGTACAAGCTCAAGGCTTAAGGTTGGATCGGCTTCCCCAGAAATCAGCAATACTTCAGTACAATTTTCTTGCCAGTTTAATATACAAGGTTGGGCTGGCGAAGAAGCACAGCGATGCATTACGCAGACTATTAATAACCATTTACGTGTATCAGGTTTTTGTGAGAAAACACTATTCAGGCAGTTGCAATGGTTACCCGTTGTGCTGACGTATACAACCAGGAATGCCGCCGAAGTAAAGTGCTAGCATCAGAACGTTTGTATCAAGAATGACGCTCACTTGCTCTTAGGACAACATCGAACCTGCGATGCTGGCGATGATGCACCAGATCACGACGAGCAACGGAGGCACGCGCCACGCGACCAGAAGCGTGAAACCAACCAGTGCAATGGCGATATCGACCGACCCACGCACCGCACTGGTCCATACGGGATCGTAAAGTGCTGCGCCCAGAAGTCCGACTACGGCAGCGTTGACACCTGCAATGGCGCGCGCTGCGATTGGCCGACCGGCAACGGCTTGCCACAGGGGAAGAACACCAGTAACGAGGAGAAACCCCGGCAGGAAAATTGCACCGAGCGCAATGGACGCGCCGACCATGCCACCTTCGCTACCCGGAAGACGCGCGCCCAGGTAAGCGGCGAGCGTGAACATCGGCCCTGGGACTGCCTGTGCGGCGCCGTATCCGGTCAGAAACTCGTCAGCAGAAATCCAGCCGGGTTTGACGACAGCCTCCTCAAGCAAGGGTAATACCACATGGCCGCTGCCAAATACCAGTGCGCCTGCCCGATAAAACGCTTCGATAACCGCAAGGAGGCCGTCATGTCCGTGTGCAGCCAGCGGTAAGCCGACGAGCAATAGCACAAACACAGCCAGTAGCGTCCAGCCGATTGCCGGGCCGTAGCACAGGTGCAGGCCACCGCCGGGGACAGGTTGCACGCCACGGCAGAACACAAAACCCGCGACCCCGCCCAGCGCGATGGCGAGAAGCTGTACCCATGCCTGACCGGACACCAGAATTAAAACCGCGGCGAGCGTCGCAATCGTCATGCGGGGAACATCGGGACACAGCTGCCGAGTCATGCCGAGCACACCCTGGGCGACGACCACGAGTGCAACGAGCTTGAGCCCGTGAATAGCAGCGTCGCCGACCGTGCTGGAGATATGCGGCAAATATGTTGCGAATGTGAACAGCAGCAATGCGGATGGCAATGTGAAAGTGATGAATGCCGCAAACGCGCCTGCCCAACCGGCACGCAGGAGACCGATGCTGAATCCGAGCTGGCTGCTCGCCGGGCCGGGAAGGAACTGGCAGAGCGTGAGCAGTTGCGCAAACTGGCTCTCGCTAACCCAGGCGCGGCGCTCGACGAATTCGCGCCGAAAGTAGCTCAGGTGCGCGATCGGGCCACCGAACGAGGTCAGCCCGAGCTTGAGGAACGTAGCGAAGACTTCCAACGCCGAGCCGGTGGTGGTCTGTGTTCGCTGAGTATCCTGTGCTTTCATATCCGACCGATTAATATCCGAATCAGTCATGCGCTTTTTGCATCGGCTGCATTTGTTTGTTGTGCAATCCCTTAAGAAACTCAGGTGCTAAATCCGCGCCGTTTGGCCAAACAACAGTTTCCAGCTCCGGGTCTACCGATACTTTACGAAAAATCGCTATCTCTTCCAGCGGTTCAAATACCGGATCATTCAATACCCCATCAAGATCCACTTCACCTGATGTCCTATCATCAAATGCCACCCAAATTTTGTAATCAACCACGTATCTCGCAGATTTAATATGCAACATAACTTACTCCAGTGGTGTGATGTAATTAAGCGGCTCGCCTGCTCTAGCCCGGTGCCAGCTTTCTTCCAATTAGGTGTATCAATCCAAAATATGATTGATCATTCATGCGTCTATTACAACCATTCATTGTATTAACCGTTAGTGCTACTATAGTAACACTTTGATTTCTGAGGTGAGCGATGAAAGTTGAATTAGTGACCAATTTAAAACGCCAGGCGACTAAAATTCTTGCGGATTTACATAAATCCAAGGAGGTGGTTCTGATTACGGAGCATGGACAACCGTCTGCTTATCTTGTAGATGTTCAGGATTACGAGTTCATGCAGCGTCGACTGGCGCTGCTCGATGCGCTGTCTAAAGGCGAGCGGGCTATTCTGGAAAAAAGGACTTTGACGCATGTTCAAGCTAAGGAACGAATGCAGAAGTGGTTCAAGTAATCTGGACCGAGCCGGCACTTGATCAACTGGACGACATTACTGAGTACATTGCGCTTGATGATCCAGTTGCCGCAAGTAAACTCGTAAAGGCTATTTTTGCAAAAGTAAGTCACTTGGAACAATTTCCGAGTGTCGGAAGGGAGTCGCCGGAACTGCCGGAGTCGGTGTACCGGGAAATCGTATGCAGCCCATGCCGGGTTTTTTACAGGTATGAGGAAGATATCGTTCTGGTGCTCCATGTCATGAGAGAAGAGCGACTGTTACGGCAGTATCTCCTGGATAAACGTACATGATACTGACTCAGTAACTCACGCAGTCTGTATATGCCGTCATGGTTTTTCAGCCGTACATCTGCGCGACGGCATCCCGCACATTGTTGACCGCAGCGATTTCGATACCGTCCACCGGTTGTTTCGGTTTATTCGCCTGTGGAATAATGGCGCGGGTGAATCCGAGCTTGGCGGCTTCTTTGAGCCGTTCCTGCCCGCGCTGCACGGGGCGGACTTCTCCGGCCAGCCCGACTTCGCCGATAACCACCATTTTTTCTGCCAGCGGTTTATTTTTCAGTGACGATACGATGGCCAGCAGAATGGCCAGATCCGCGCCGGGTTCTGTAATTTTGACGCCGCCGACGGCGTTGACGAAAACATCCTGATCAAAACAAGGAATGCCGGCATGGCGATGCAGAACGGCAAGCAACATGGCAAGCCGGTTTTGTTCCAGACCGACGCATAAACGTTTGGGATGCGGTGCGCGCGCTTCATCGACGAGCGCCTGTATTTCAACCAGCAGCGGACGGGTGCCTTCCTGCGTTACCATGACGCAGGAACCGGCAACCTGTCCTTCGTGGTGCGATAAAAACAAAGCCGAAGGGTTCTTGACTTCGCGCAAACCTTTTTCGCTCATGGCAAAAACGCCCAGTTCATTGACTGCGCCGAAACGGTTTTTGAAAGCACGTATCAGGCGGAAGCTCGAATGCATATCACCTTCGAAATACAAAACGGTGTCGACCATATGTTCCAGTACGCGCGGCCCCGCCAGCGCACCTTCTTTAGTGACATGACCAATCAGGATAATTGCCGTTCCACTTGCTTTGGCCTGCCGCGTTAATTGCGCGGCGCATTCGCGCACCTGTGCGACAGAGCCTGGTGCGGATTGAAGCGCTTCCGAGTAAATCGTTTGAATCGAGTCAATCACCGCAGCATGGGGTTGATGTTCGCTCAACGCCTGCTGTATTTTTTCCAGTTGTATTTCCGCGAAAAGCGGTACGGATTGCACGTTGAGCGCCAGTCTTCTGGCACGTAGCGCGACTTGCTGGGCGGATTCTTCGCCGCTGATATAGAGTACCTTATGGCGGACAGACATGTGCGCGAGGGCTTGCAGCAATAATGTGGATTTACCGATACCCGGATCACCGCCGATGAGCACCACGCCGCCGCGCACCATGCCGCCGCCGAGTACGCGATCCAGCTCGGAAATACCGGTGGAATAGCGCGGTTCTTCCTGTGTTTCAATATCACACAGATTCTGTACATGCCCTGTTTCCGATACCGGGCTGAAACGTGATACCTGTTTTTCAGTCACGCTTTCAATCAGCGTATTCCAGGATTGGCAGTGCGGGCATTGACCTTGCCATTTCAAGGTTTGTCCGCCGCATTCGGTGCAGACGTAGACTGATTTTTGTTTAACCATCAACAATCGACCTGTGCGATAGGGGTTGGGAATCTACGGGGGATGTGAATCTACGTATCTGTATAAACCTCTGCGGTTTCGAAGGGATGGCCTTGCGCATCCTTGGCGGAAAGCGCCGGTTCGCCGTCAACAGGCCAATCAATGGCGAGTGTGGCGTCGTTCCAGATGACGCAGCGTTCGTGTTCGGGCATCCAGTAGTCGGTTGTTTGATACAGGAATTCGGCATCATCCGAAAGCACGATAAAACCATGCGCAAACCCTTCGGGTATCCAAAGCTGTTTTTTATTCTCAGCGCTCAGAATTTCACCCACCCATTGACCGAAAGTCGGCGATGAGCGACGTAGATCGACGGCGACGTCATACACTTCCCCCGCGACGACGCGGACGAGTTTGCCTTGCGGTTGTCTGATTTGATAATGCAGACCACGCAATACGTTTTTCACCGAGCGGGAATGATTATGCTGCACGAAAGTGACATGTCGACCTATGGCCTGATCAAACTGCCGCTGATTGAAGCTTTCGTAGAAAAAACCGCGCGTATCGCTGAACACTCTGGGTTCGAGGAGACAAACATCGGGTATTGCCAGCGGTATTGCATTCATCTTGGAAGACTCTCTAGTGCTTACGGTTGAGGACGCGCAACAGATACTGGCCGTAACCGTTCTTGGACAAAGGCATCGCGAGTGTTTCCAGTTGTGCCGCGTCAATCCAGCCTTGCCGGAAAGCAATTTCTTCCGGGCAGGCGATCTTCAGCCCTTGCCGGTGTTCAATGGTCGCGACAAAATGGCTCGCTTCGAGTAGTGATTCGTGGGTGCCGGTATCCAGCCAGGCATAGCCGCGCCCCATGATTTCAACATGCAGCGCCGAATGCTCCATATAAATCCGGTTGACATCCGTAATTTCGAGTTCGTTACGGTGCGAAGGTTTGATGCTTTTGGCATAGTCGACCACATTGTGGTCATAAAAATACAGGCCGGTTACCGCATAGTTTGATTTGGGGATCGGCGGTTTTTCTTCCAGACTGAGAACCTGGCCCTGCGTATCGAATTCCACGACACCGTAACGTTCGGGATCCTGTACATGATAGGCAAAAACACTGGCGCCGGATTTTTTCTGCATGGCGTTGAACAGCAGGTGGCAGAAATCATGGCCGTAAAAAATATTGTCACCCAGGACAAGCGCCGAACAATCATTGCCGATGAAGGTTTCGCCAATCAGAAAAGCCTGTGCTAGCCCACCCGGTTCGGGTTGAATCGCATAAGTAATATTCAATCCCCATTGATGCCCGTCACCGAGCAGCAACTCGTAAGCGGCAATATCCTGCGGTGTTGATATAATCAACAGGTCGCGTATCCCGGCGAGCATCAGGGTAGTGAGCGGATAATAAACCATCGGTTTATCGAAGACCGGTAACAGCTGTTTTGAAATGGCCTTGGTTACCGGATAAAGTCTTGTGCCCGAGCCACCGGCAAGTACAATACCTTTTCGTTGTGGCATGGGTTGCCGGGCATTATTTTCGCTGGTTTGTTTTATCGATAATATCACTTCGTTTATTCCGTTAAATCAGAGTCGTGTGCTGCATGTGCAGTCAAAAAACAGCGTATAAAAGCAGCGCATGCGCGATTCCATGATTAAGTGAACGCACATTGTACTATATTCACACCGCAAAACTTGAAGCCAGAATGAGCGCTTCTGACTTAGAATAATGTGTCGCAATCAGAAACGTTAAATTTACAGTCTCTCAATCGCAGGTTTTTTCATGATTCAAGCACACGATTACCAGCGTCTTGCGAAAATGATGGCAGCCTGCAGGTCTTCCTTTTTCTGGGCCTTGCTGGCCATGATAAGTATGGCGGTGGCCTTGGCTTTTCTGCCGTTGCAGATTCAGCGCATCCTGTATGCTGCTTTTATCGCACGGGATGAGCTGCTGATACAGACCGCAATGCTCACCGTCATAATCCTTGTCGTTATTTACAGTATTTCCGGTTATGTCGGGCAATACTGGATGAGAAAAGCAGACAATCAGTTCAGTATGCAATTGAACGGTGTACTGTTTGAAACACTGCTTCATTTGCCGGTACAGCACTTACAGCCTATCGACCGGGATCAGGTGATTCAGGCCATGCTATCGGATATCCGATCGTTATCCGGCGCAGGCATGCAGGTATTGACTGTGCTGATGCGGGATTCTTTCGCTGTTTTGGGGCTTGTTGCATGCCTTGTTTATCTGAGCAGGGATATTGCGTTATTGGTCTGCATTCTGCTCCCTTTTGTTTTTCTGATGTTTCAGGTGATGACAGGCCCGCGTGAGAAGTATCCGGATGTTCGTACACAGCACAACATTCATGACGATACCGAACCGACAGACCGTCTGCGCCGTTGTCTTGGGAATATCCGGCATATTCAGTTATTCGGCGGGCAGCAGCAGGCGTGCCGGCAGCTCGGCGGGGCAGCGCAATCGCGATTGGATGCTGATCATCAGCGCGATAACTATCAGGCATTCATTGCACTGCTTTGCCAGTTGCTGATTGCCCTGATCGCGATGGCGATGATTTATTTGCTGGCGCAACAGGTCATCGAGGGCACTTTTACGATTGATCAGGCCGGTGTTTTTATCGCCATTATTCTGCTGCTGGCGTTGCCCCTCAAGCGACTGGCCGGTATTTCCCGGATGCTTTGGTCCATGCGGCGGCAGCTGGAACAGATGACCAGGCTGTTCGATCTATCTGCTACTGCAACCGTAGCCGCAACGAAGAATGCGGTCGGCCTGACCGAAGTACGAGGGGAATTGATTCTGGAGCGGGTGCAGTGCAGCGAAAAGACTATTCAACAGCCGTACATGATCGATCTGACCGTTCAAGCGGGAGAAACGGTTGCGCTGATTGGCGATCATGAGAAAACAGGATTATTGCTCACGGATTTATTGCTGGGCTTCTGCCCACCGGCAACCGGCCAAATCAGACTGGATGGTCATTCTTACGCCGAAATCAACGGCTGCGATTTACGCGCGCAGTTCGCCGTCATTTCCAGCACGCCCGTGATGCTGAGCGACCGTGTTGCTGGAAATATCGCTTATGGCGATACCGGGGGGGCGCATGAAGCGTGTATTACAAAAGCAGTTCAGGCAACCGGCGTTGCGCATTTTGTACGTGAAATGCCGGAAGGTCTGCAAACACGCGTCGATGAAAATAGCGTGAATCTGACACGCAGGCAATGGCAGTTGATCGCTGTTACACGTGCTTTGCTGAAAAACCCGCCCATCCTGATTATCGATGATCTCTGGCCGCAGCATGAAAAGGAATCAGCGGACGATGTGTTCAAGGCACTCGTGCAGGTGATGCAGAACCGTACTACGATTTTGTTGTTATCCGCCATGCCGGTTTATCGGAAAGGTATCGACCGGATTCTGCGGTTTGAAGCCGGGAAGCTGGTCATTCCCGGTAAAGATTAATGCATGCCATCGCCATTCGGCGTGTATTCGGGTACCCAGCGCGCCAGCTCTTTGCGTGCTTCGGAATCGTTCAACGCTTTGATGTTCTCAAAACGCGAAACCAGTGCTGTCAGCCATTGTTCGTTGACTTCTGGCGCCTGCGCAATGCGCAGCTTTGCGTGCGGTGTCGGGACGGTATTCTCATTTGCGGATAACAGTTCTTCGTGCAGTTTTTCGCCGGGACGTAAACCGGTAAACACAATGCGGATATCATCCTCGCCCAGGCCGGATAACCGAATCAAATCACTGGCCAGTTCCGTGATTTTGACCGGATCGCCCATATCCATGACAAAAATTTCTCCACCGTTTTTCAAACCACCCATCAGACCGGCTTGCAATACCAGCTGAGCAGCTTCGGGGATCGACATAAAATAGCGCGTCATATCCGGGTGCGTAACGGTAATCGGTCCGCCGCTGGCGATTTGTTTGCGGAATTTGGGAATTACACTGCCCGCGCTGCCCAGAACGTTGCCGAAACGCACCATGACAAAGCAGGTTCCGTGCCGCTGGTTAAATGTCGATTGCTGCATGGCCTGGCAGACCATTTCCGCGAGCCGCTTGCTGGCTCCCATGATGTTGACGGGATTTACTGCTTTGTCGGTGGAGACCAGCACGAATTTTTCCACATTGTAATGGATTGCGGTATCGGCCAATGCATAAGTGCCCATGACGTTATTCTGTACAGCCTGCCAGGCATTGTCATGTTCCATCAATGGGACATGTTTATACGCAGCGGCATGAAATACGACAGATGGCCGATAGCGCGCGAAAATCTGATGCAGGCGCGCATTATCTTTGATATCGCCGATGACAAATGACATATTCGTATCTGGAAAATTTTCCTGGAATTCCTCCTGAATGCAATACAGTGCATATTCATTGAGTTCGAGCAGAACCAGATGCGCGGGCTGGAATGCGACAATCTGACGGCATAGTTCGGCGCCAATGGAGCCGCCCGCGCCGGTCACCAGAATGGTTTTTCCCGTCAGTAAACCATGCAACCCTTCGTCATCCAATACAACCGGCTCCCGACCCAGCAGATCGTCGAGCTGAATTTCGCGAATCTGCGAGACGGTTGTTTTCCCGCTGATGAGATCCTGATATGACGGTATGATCATCGCTTTAACGCTGATTTCCGAGCACATTTCCAGAATGTGGCGGTGGGCGCGGTGTGAAAGCGAGGGCATCGCGATAATGACATGCCCTACATTTAACTTGTGAACCCAGTGCGGCAGATCGTCGATCGGGCCTAAAACGCGTACGCCGTGCAGGCGCGTACCCAGCTTTCCGGGGGCATCGTCGAGCATGCCCACGACATGCCAGTCCTGGCTGCCCGCCAGATCTTTGACTAGATTCAGCGCGGTATTACCGGCGCCGAGAATGAGAACCAGCCTGCCTTCATAATTTTTCAGACTGTACAGACGGCGTTCTTTCCATGCGCGGTATATCACGCGGCTGCCACCCATAATCAGCAACAGCAGGATCGGCGCAAGTACATTGACCGAATACGGCACAACCCCCAGGAGCGACAGTTTCCAGAAAACACTGGTGACCAGCGCCGTGCTCAGCAGTACCGTGACGGTAATGCGTTTCAGATCGGGCAGGCTGGCGTAGCGCCATAATCCGCGGTACAAACCAAACCACAGAAAAAATACAGCCTGCGCCGGCAAAATCCATGACAGGATTTCTGATAATAGTGCGAAAGGGACTTCAGAAACATCGAAATTGAAATAAAACAGGAAAGCAAACAACCAGGATGCCGCCACGGCAACCAGGTCATGAATAAATGCGATGACAGAACGTATGCTGTATTTGTTTCCGAACATATTTTTTTGATTTATATTCCGCCCGAATAAGTTTTTTTGCCCAGATCCGTGATCAACATTAATCCCAGATAAATGCCGCACCAAACGGTAACAGTGATCAGTTGCATGCGCATATCCTGAGTATTCATCCAGACTGCGCAGGCACCGGCGGCAAGCATAAAACCATAACCGAGCAGTGCGGTATTGCGATGCCCCCATCCTTTTTGTACCAGTTGCTGGTAATAATGTTCACAATGCGCCAGCCAGATTTTTTCACCACGGCAGAGGCGTTTAATCAATGTCACCGAGGCATCGATTATGAACGGCGAAAAGATCAGCAATGGGACCCATAGGGACCATAATTCGTGGATCCAGCCCAGTATACCCATGACAGCCGCCATATAGCCCAGCGGAATGGCGCCTGAATCACCAAGAAAAATGCGTGCGGGATGAAAGTTGTGAATAAGAAAACCGAGTGCTGCGGCGGCAATTGAGAGATTGATCACTGCAAAATCAACGTTATTTGACAGATAAGCGACCAGCCCATAGTAGCCAAAACCGATCAGTGCCATACCGCCTGCCAATCCATCGGAGCCGTCCATGAAATTATACAGATTCGTCATCCAGATGATGGCCAGTGTGAGACATAACTGCGTTTGCCAGTCTGCGTCAACGGCTAAAAATGAAAAAGCAGCCGCAACCAGACTATGCACGCATAACCGGTAGCCTACAGACATTTTCCAGAGATCATCCGCGATTGAAATACCGATGAGCACGGTGATGCCCAGCCATACGGAAGCAGGCAGGCCGGTTGTGAAAAAAATCCAGGACAATATTGCGCCGAGCAGCAAACCCAGCCCGCCTATGCGTGGCACGGGTGTTCCATGCAGGGATCTTGAATTGGGATAATCCAGTATCGCAGTGGTTTTCCACTGTACAAGCCATAAATTTGCAAAGTAGGATGTTAATACAGCCAATATGGGTGCTGCCACGGCGGGAGGAAAATCCAGAAACATCATGATCGGATCGTTCCAGATCAATTATACAAATACCGTTTTTCCATTCCGATTATGAATGGAAAAACGGCCCAAAAATGAAAGCCGGAGAAATTCCGGCAAGCGTCGTTATTTAGAAACGATCAAGGCATTGGATTGCTGGCATAAGATTGATGCGCAGCGGATTCCGCAGCGCCGCGATTGAGTTTCGCGCCCATATCGGACAATACTTTTTCGAGCGCATTCAGGCATGTTACGACATTTTCTACTCTGCTCGATGTACCCATCAAACCAAAGCGCCATACTTTTCCGGCAAAATCGCCGAGTCCGGCGCCGATTTCAAGGCTGTATTCATCCAGTAATTTTGCGCGAACCGCTTTATCGTCAACGCCGTCCGGAATATAAACTGAATTCAACTGAGGCAGGCGGTATTTTTCATCAACGACATAGCGGATGCCCATGGTTGCCAGTCCTGCCTTAAAGGCTTCATGGTTGCGCTGATGACGCGCCCATGAATGTTCCAGACCTTCTTCATAGAGCATGATGAGAGATTCGTGCAAGGCATAAAGGGCATTGGTCGGCGCAGTGTGGTGATAAGTGCGCGCGGCTGAACCCCAGTAACCCAGCAGCAGATTGATATCCATGAACCAGCTGTGAACTTTGGTTTTGCGGTTTTTAACAAAATCCGTCACGCGCTCGGAAAAACTGACCGGCGATAACCCGGGCGGGCAGGACAGACATTTCTGACTGCCGGAATAAATCGCATCGATACCCCATTCGTCTACTTTGATCGGGGAGCCGGCCAATGAAGTTACCGTATCGACAATGGTCATGCAGTTATGTTTGCGCGCGATTTCGCACAGTGTTTTGGCATCGGATAGCACGCCGGTTGACGTTTCCGCATGGACAAAGGCCAGAATTTTTGTATCAGGGTGTTGTTTGAGCGCGTCTTCCACTTTTTGCGGATCTACCGGCTCACCCCATTTGTCATCCACGACAACGGCAACGCCGCCGTGGCGTTCAACATTTTCGATCATGCGCGAACCGAATACGCCGTTGCGGCATACGATGACTTTATCGCCGGGTTCGATCATGTTGACGAAGCACATTTCCATACCGACCGATCCGGGGCCGGAAACTGAAAAGGTCATTTTATTTCTGGTCAGAAAGGCGTATCTCAGCAGATCCTTGATTTCTTCCATCATATCGGCAAAAACCGGATCAAGGTGACCCAGTGTCGGGCGCGCCATAGCGGATAGCACACGGGAGTGGGTATCCGATGGACCGGGGCCCATCAGCATACGTTGTGGTGGATAGAATGTGGTTAATTTTTTTTGGGGACGATACTGTTCAATGTGTTCAGTGGCCATGAAGAATCCTAATGTTATTGTAAAATTGAATGTTTCTGTGAATCTTTTTTTAATTCCTGGATATCTCTTATGCAATTTGTAAAGACAAGTGCATAATTCTAGCAAGTGATTGGAAAATTTACTATAAACATGGCGGATTTCGGGCAATTTTATTGCCGTGATTGTGCAAAAAAGCTTCAAAGTCCTGTTATTCATTGAACCACGCGGGACACGTTGTGTCACAAGCTTTGTTTCCGATACGATCGGGTTGCCCCGGCGAAGTATTGGTACTCAGACTGATTTGTCGGGTAATATAGACGTCTACCTGCTCCGGCAGACCAGACAGATAACGCCGTATCCTCCGTTTTTTTAATTCAAATTTATGCGCAACACCAAGTTTCCTGTTCTTACGCTACTACTGATTGCCGCGATTTCGATATACTGGTTTACGCGTGACAGTGACGAAAAAAAAGCCAGTCCTTATTTGACACGCACGCTTGATCGCGGCGATATCATCCAGACCATATCCGCCAACGGCACATTGACGCCGGTGGTGTTAGTCAATGTCGGCACGCAGATTTCCGGTACTGTCGCCCGGCTGCATGTCGATTTTAACGATCAGGTGAAAATCGGGCAGGTTCTTGCCGAGCTCGATCCCGCACTGTTGCAGGCGCAGCTACAGCAATCCAGCGCCAATTTATTGAGTGCGCAGACGCAATACAACATTACACAGAGTAAAATCAGACGACACCAGATGCTGTATGAAAAAGGATTCATTTCGGCAGAGGGGCTGGATGTTGTCAAACAGGAGCTGGATGCGGCGTCCGCGCAACTCGCGGTGAGCCGGGCGCAGGTCGAGCGGGATCGCGCCAATCTGAACTACAGCATTATCAAGTCACCGATTTCAGGTGTAGTCATTGCGCGTGATGTCGATATTGGCCAGACCGTTGCGGCAAACTTCCAGACACCTGTATTGTTCCAGATCGCCAAGGATTTACGTGAAATGCAGATCAATATCAGTGTTTCCGAAGCGGACATCGGCTCATTGCGCATCGACCAGTCGGTTAATTTCACCGTTGATGCTTACCAGAATCGCATATTTTCCGGCATCGTCAGACAGGTGCGGCTTAATCCGACCATTCAGGAAAATGTCGTGACCTATAATGTTGTCGCCATGGTCAACAATGACGAGGGCGCGCTTTTGCCCGGCATGACGGCGAATATTCATTTTGTCGTCGATCGGCGGCAAAATGTGCTGCGTGTGTCTAATGCGGCATTACGCTATCAACCGGATGATGCTGAATCTGCCGGTTCACCGCCCACCCGGCTGCACAGCAGCGCGGACAGCCAGCCGGCATTGTACCGGCTGGTTGACGGAGAACGCGTAGCTGTTTCTGTGACGACGGGGATAACCGATGGCAATTACACTGAAGTCCTTACAGGTGATTTAAACGAGGGCGATGCCGTCATTATCCGCGAGAAAAGCAATAAAAAAGAATCGACAGCGCAATTCCGGTTCAGAATGTTCTGATGCGGCGCATTATTTAAAACATCATGACCACAGAACTTATCCGGATACGACAGTTGTACAAAGGCTACAGTCTCTGTGATGCGGAAGGCAATATGATTGAAACCCCGGTATTGCACGACATCAATCTGGATATTGAAAAAGGTGAATTTGTCGCGATCATGGGGCATTCCGGTTCGGGTAAGTCTACTTTGATGAATATCCTGGGTTGTCTTGATACGCCCACAAGTGGCGATTACTGGCTGGCCGGTGAGCATGTGGCCGCGTTATCCAGCGACATGCTGGCGCGGATCCGCAATCGCTATATTGGTTTTGTTTTTCAGGGATTTAACTTATTACGGCGCATGACCGCTCTGGATAATGTCGCAACGCCTTTGCTCTATGCCGGGGAAACGCGTTCCGAGAGCCGTGCGAAAGCGCTGGAACAATTGCGCCGCACCGGGCTGGAAAAATTCGCCATGCACCACCCCAACCAGTTGTCTGGCGGACAGCAGCAACGTGTTGCAATCAGTCGTGCGCTCATCAATCAACCACCGCTGATTCTCGCGGATGAACCCACCGGCAATCTGGATACGCAAACCAGTGAAGAAATTATGGCGCTGTTCGGACGATTGAATCGCGAGCAGGGTATGACGATTGTGCTGGTCACCCATGAGGACGATATTGCCGCGTATGCGCAGCGGTTAATCCGTATTAAGGATGGCCGTATCGTCTACGACGGAGATCGTGCGCTTGAGAACGAACCGAACAAAGTTATATGATGCGATGCGGTTAACAACACTGCTGATTTACTTTCACTTTCACGGTATGGTACGAACCCTATGAATTTCGCCATTATTCTGGGAGAAGCGCTGCGGGCTTTGCGCATGAACCGGTTGCGCACCGGCCTGACCATGCTTGGCATGGTGATCGGCGTCGCGGCAGTGGTGCTCATGCTTTCCATTGGCCAGGGCGCACAAACCAAAATCAATCAATCGATTGAAACAATGGGCAGCAATCTGTTCATCATACTGCCGGGGGCGACATCCTCGGGCGGTCTGAGCTTTGGCAGCGGCGGTGTCAGAACACTGACGATCAATGATTCGGTCGCTATCTCTGAATTACCGTCAATCAAAGCGACAAGTCCCGTCACCAGTGGAACAGCGCAATTGAATTACGGCGCAAAAAACTGGAGCGCCATGGTGATGGGTGTTACCCCGAACTACTTTACAGTGGGGAATTGGGAAATAGCGGAAGGGACTGTTTTCCCCGAGTCTGATGTGCGCTCGGGGGCCCGCGTTGCGGTACTCGGCGCGGTTACTGCTGAGCGATTGTTTGAATCTGTCAATCCAGTCGGCAAGACAATTCGTATCACCAATCGTCCTTTTCTGGTCGTCGGCGTACTTGCCGCCAAAGGGCAGAGCCTGAGCGGGCGGGATCAGGACGACAGCGTTCTGATTCCAATCACGACGAGCGAGAGACAAATTACCGGCAATCAGTTTCCCGGTTCGATTCGCCACATGATGGTGCAGGGTGAATCTGCGGATATTATGGAAGAAGCTGAAATTGATATCACGCAGTTACTGCGTCAGCGCCACCGCATTTCCGAAGGGATGGAAAATGATTTTACCGTGCGTAATCTTACGGCGATCGCGGACGTTGCCACCGGTACGGCCAGAATTATGTCTATCGTATTGGGTGCGATTGCATCGATTTCATTGCTGGTTGGCGGTATCGGCATCATGAATATCATGCTGGTATCGGTTACCGAGCGTACGCGTGAAATCGGTATACGTATGGCCATCGGTGCCAACCGGCGCGCTATTCTGCTGCAATTTCTGCTGGAAGCCATGATGATCTGTTTCATGGGGGGTATGATCGGCGTCTTGCTCGGCATTGGCGGTGCATGGCTGGTCAGCAAGCTGGTTGATATGCTGGTTGTCATTACGCTGGGGATGATTTTACTGGCATTTGCTTTTGCATCCGGGGTGGGGATCTTTTTCGGTTTTTATCCTGCCCGGAAAGCCGCTTCTCTTAAGCCTGTCGATGCGCTGCGCTATGAATGATCGCTGGTGCTTCGTTATTTATATTTTTTTGTCTGAAATGATCCGGGATGGTTTTTAAGGAAAAACACACAATGGGTATTGATAACAGCCACGGTAATCGCGAGTATTCTACATCCGAACTTCTGGAGAATATGATCGCTATGCATCGCGGCGATACGCTTTCCGTAGGCGAAATAAAAAATGCTTTGCATGAGCGCGGGTTCGGTGTTTTGCTGGCCATCGCCGCATTGCCGATGTGTCTGCCAGTACCTGTGCCGCCGGGTTACACAACCTTGTTTTCCATACCGCTGTTCATTTTTTCGACACAAATGATTCTCGGCATGCCGGCGCCGTGGCTGCCTGTATGGATCGAAAAAAAGGAAATCAAACGCGCCAGCCTGGAGATGCTGGTGACCAAGGCCAGTCCGTGGCTCAAGAAAATTGAGAAACATTTACAGCCGCGTCTGACTTATATCAATATACATACTTGGGAACGCGTGATCGGTGTTTTTGCTTTTGTCTTTTCGATATCGATAGCGCTGCCCATTCCTTTGACCAATTTTCCGCCCGGCTGGGGTATTCTGATCATGTCACTGGGGCTGTTAAGCAAAGATGGCGTTACGATTCTGGTCGGCATGGTCATCGGTATGATCGGTATCGGTATTACTATCATTATTCTGGTGCTGTTGTGGCTGGGTATGACGATACCGTCGTTTTACGGCTGACGTTTCCGCCCAGTCCATAATCCAATCCGCAATCCAGCCCGCATCCAATTACAACGAAATTCGTTACCGTATCTGGCGGATTTCCTGATACATCTGTTCCAAGGCGTGGAGTGGGTTCTGCGCCTGTGTGATCGGTCTGCCGATGACCAGATAATCCGACCCGTTTTTGATCGCTGCCGCTGGTGTGGCAACGCGTTTCTGGTCGTCAGCGTTATTTTCCTGCGGGCGAATGCCCGGCGTAACCAGATGAAAGTCCGGCCCGGTTATCTGCCTCAGCTGTTGGGTTTCAAGCGCCGAGCACACCACGCCGTCCAATCCGCAGGCATGGGTTAATGCCGCCAGGCGTAAAACAATTTGTTCGGGATTGCCCTGCAGGCCGATATCGTTCAGATCGTTCTGGTCCATGCTGGTCAGCAATGTCACCGCGATCAGTTTGGCCGTTCCCGGCGCGATAGCCTCACGTGCGGCGGATAACATTTTCCGGCCGCCCATTGCATGAACATTGAGCATCCATACACCCATGTTCGCCGCGGCTTTGCAGGCATTCGCGACCGTATTCGGAATGTCGTGATACTTGAGGTCGAGGAAGATATCAAAGCCGTCGCGGATCAGTTTTTCAATCAGACCGGGACCTGCAGCCGTAAAAAGCTCTTTCCCGACTTTGAGCCGGCATAAATCCGGGTCCAGTCGGGATGTCAGATTCAGCGCCTGTTCGGCCGAACTGAAATCCAATGCAACAATAATACGTGGTTCACTCATTGTTTGATCCAAAAATACGGGGTTGGGTTGAATACATCAGGATGACAGCTTTATTGTTTGTCATCCGGCTTGATCGCATCCTGCGTTCAGGTGGCGACTAGAATCCGGATAGCATCAAGCCGGAAATGCGCTGCATCCAAAGCCTGAGTTATATTCTGCAACTGTTTTTCAAAAAAAAGAATTTCTTCCGCTCGCACATTAGGGTTGACCATGCTTAACGCTTTGAGCCGTTCTATTTCAGCAATCAGCATTGCTTTTGCCTGACTCCCGGTCTGTTCGATCAAATCGGGCATCTGCTGTTTTGCGAGCCCCTCGCTTGCCGTGATCATTGCTTTGATGGCCGCCTGTTTCAGCATAATAACCTGACGGGCGATATCCGGCGATACTGCTGCGGCCAGGCATCGGTTGATCGCCTGATGATCCAGTGCGGGATAGCCGGAGTTGCCGTGTTCGTCGATCAGCGTGCGAATCATCGCGGGCGGCCGGTTGTGCTTGTCGCCCACGGTTATCAATGCGGTATCCAGGATAAAAATACATTCCAGATATAATGTGCCCGGTGGTGCGGTGCGATGCGAAAAGCTGGCGACGGACGTATTGCCGGACTCACTGCGAATGACACGATCCATGGCATGGATGACCATAGGGTGTTCCCAAGTGATGAACTGCATGTCTTCATTAGCCAGAGCGGTGTTTCGATTGTAGGTAATGACTGTGCCTTCATCGTCCAGGCCGGGAAAGGCGGAAGTCATGTGTTCACTGGGTTCAATGCGGTAACAGTCGGCGCGGTGTGCTTCGGTATGCACGCCAAAGCAGTCGAAAGCGATATCCATATAGTGTTGTAACGCCGGGTCAGCATCATGCGCGCAGGCGGTGCGGTACAACTGATCGGCGATATGCGGCCTGAACGAATTATATTCCAGCAGCCTGTCGCGTCCCCGGTCGAGTGCTTCATCCAGCTGCTGCCGGTTTTGTTGCGTATGATCGATTAATTCGCGGAAAGCGGTCGAATCAAGGTTGCGCTGATGCAACGCAGCCACAAGATCCTGTTCGGTTTGCTGATAAACCATTTGGCCTGCGGGACAGGTTCTTTCCAAGGCATTGAGTCCATCGTGATACCAGTGCAGCATGACAGCCTGCGCGCTGTTTTGCAGGTACGGGACATAAATCTTGATCGTTTCTGTCTGACCGATGCGATCCAAACGACCGATACGCTGTTCCAGAAGGTCCGGGTTGAACGGCAGATCGAATAAAACCAGATGATGCGCAAACTGGAAATTGCGGCCTTCGCTCCCGATTTCGGAGCAGATCAACGCCTGGCTGCCTGTCTCGCGATCGGCAAAGAATGCTGCAGCACGATCACGTTCCAGTAAGTTCATGCGTTCGTGAAATACCGGGAAATGTCTTCCCGTGCGCATTTTGAGCGCATGTGCGATATCACACGTGGTGAGTGCGCTGGCTGTAATCACCAGAATTTTTTCCGGTCTGAGCCGGAGCAGGGTTTGATGCAGCCAGTCGATGCGCGGGTCAAATGCTGTCCACTCGTCCATTTCGTTATCGCCCGCCTGGTAGAGTAATTCCGGGTAGAGCAGTAATTGTGGTTGTGAAAGCTGCTCGGATTCGAAAGTATGCAACAGGGCATCATACTGCGCGGGTAACGGCAGCGGCTCGGTGATCAGCTTTCTGCCCGGAAAACCCTTCACTGCGGCGCGTGTGTTGCGGAACAGCAGGCGCCCGGTGCCGTGCCGGTCGAGCAGTGATGCCGCAAGTGACTGCCTTATCTGCTCTTTTTTTTCAGTTTCGCATTCTGTTTTATCCAGCTCAGCGAGTAAGGACAGCATTTCCGCAGTATCCGCAAACGATACTATGGTTTCTCGGATGTTTTCCGTCAATGCCTGTGCGGTGAGCAGTGCTTCAACGGCGTCGGCGATAGGTTCATAAGTCTGTTCTTCCGCCAGAAAGTGTTGATAGTCGTCAAATCGGTCCGGATCCAGTAATCGCAGACGTGCAAAATGGCCGGTTTTCCCCAGTTGTTCGGGCGTGGCTGTCAATAGCAGCACGCCGCTAATACGCGCCGCCAGTTCCGCGACAACTTGGTATGCCTGGCTCGGTGTTTCTTCTGACCACTCCAGATGGTGCGCCTCGTCAACAACCAGCAGATCCCATTCACCATCCAGTGCAGTTTGATAGTGCCTGGGGTTTTTACACAAAAAATCCAGACTGCACAAAACCAGTTGTTCACTATGAAACGGATTGTCATGCGGGTCGGTTTCTTCCAGTGCCGCGCAACGTTCTTCGTCAAAGATACTGAAGTGCAGGTTGAAGCGCCGCAGCATTTCCACCAGCCATTGATGCATCAGCGTTTCAGGAACGACGATAAGTATGCGCCCGGCGCGTTCGGTCAGCAATTGCTGATGCAGGATCAGACCGGCTTCGATGGTCTTGCCTAACCCCACTTCATCGGCGAGCAATACGCGTGGCGCATAACGTCGGCCTATTTCATGGGCAATATAGAGTTGGTGCGGAATGAGACTGGTGCGTGTGCCAAGCAGGCCGAACAGCGGTGCTTTACCCAGCCGGTTAATGTGTTCCCAGGTTTTGCAGCGCATCCGGAACCATTTGTCAGCGTCGATATGCTGATTGAATAAGCGGTCGGTGGGTCGGTTGAATTGAATATGGTGCGCCAGTTGGTCTTCCGGCAGCGTCAGCGGATTTCCGTGTTCATCGATACCGGTATAGATCAGCAGGCCGTTTTCATCATGCACGGCGGTGATCTGTATCGTGACATCCTGCAGGCTGGAAATGCTGTCGCCGATGTTGAAAACAACGCGAGTCAGCGGCGCGGATTGGCGCGAGTAGGAACGGGTTTCGTCGGTAGCGGCAAAGGTAATGCTGACAATGCGTTCTTCGACCGAACGCACTGTACCTAAACCGAGCTGTAAATCAAAATCGCAAATCCAGCGTTGACCGGGCCTGAAATCACGCATGCCGATGGCTTTCAAAAAACGCTATAGGTTACACGAAAAGCGCAGAAAATACCGCTGCTAATTAATGTACGGGCTATTGATCGTTGTATGAATTGGCGATTAGCTGCGGTGAGGTTTTTTGGCAAGTTTGCGCTGCAAGGTGCGGCGATGCATATTCAGGATTCTGGCGGTTACGGAGATATTGTTGTCATTTTCAGTCAGAATGCGTTGAATATATTCCCATTCCAGCCGTCCGACGGACAATGGGCCTGCGCTGATCGGCGTATCGGCATCGCCGCTGGTGCGTTCAAACGCCGCCATGATTTCATTTGCGTCTACCGGCTTGGCCAGATAGTGTGTGGCGCCGAGTTTAATGGCTTCTACTGCGGTTGCGATGCTGGCGTAACCGGTGAGCATGACGATGCGCGTGCCCGGATCCAGCGTTTTGAGTTTCTCGACCAGTACCAGCCCGGATTCGCTGGCCAGTTTTAGATCGACGATGGCATATTCCGGCGTGGCCGCTTCAGCCTTTGTCAGTGCGTCGTCAATAGTGTGTGTGACTTCCACGCTGAAGCCGCGTTTTATCATGGCCTTGGCCAGAACGTCACAAAAAATCGTGTCGTCGTCAACGATCAGCAGCGTCGGTTGTTCGGAGATATCCTCGGCGGTGTCGTCAGCAGGAAGCGTGTCGTTGTAGCTGGATTCAGACATTGTATCTATATCTATCCTATCAAAGGTATCGTCACCTGGATGCAGGCGCCGCGATTTTCGAGATTGAATAAATGCACTGTGCCGCCCAGGCGTTCAATATTGGCGTTGGCCAGAAACAGGCCGATGCCGAATCCCTGACCGGGCGCTTTACTCGTAAAGAAAGCCTCACCGGCGCGTTGCGCGGCTTCAGCGGTCAGTCCTTCACCATCATCGATAATTTCCAGATGCAGGTTGTGTTTGTCCCAGTGATTGTTGATTTCAATGCAGTGTGAGGATGCATCTGCGGCGTTATTCAACAGATTCAGTATGGACTGGCTGAGCAGCTGGCTGTCGATGATCTTGGGCGTGGGGCGCAGGCCGTCGATGGTATAGCTGAATTTGACGGAAGGCCGTATCAGCTTCCATTTTTCCAGCACTGAGTTCATGAATTCATCCACAGGCAACTGGCCGACATCTTCAACCCGGGTCTGCCCGGCTTTGGCCAGTAATTGCGTCAGCGTCTGTTTGCAGTGCGCAATCTGGTCGCGCAGAATCTGTATATTGTTCTGAAACTCATTGTCTTCCGGGTATTCTTTTTGTAATTCACCGGTGACAACGGCCATTGTGGATAACGGCGTGCCCAGCTCATGCGCCGCACCGGCTGCGAGCGTGCCCAGTGCGATAATCTGTTCATTGCGTAACGCCTGTTCGCGCGCCAGCGCCAGATCGCGATCGCGTTCGCGGATTGAGCTGCTCATTTTGACCACATACCAGGCGATGATGACTGTGCTGAGTACAAATGTCAGCCACATGCCGGATACATGCAAGTTGAATTCAACCAGATGCTGATCATGGTCATGCGGCAGCGGAATATAATTGAACAGCAAAATGGTATAGCACCCGATCGTGACAGCGGATAATGCCCAGGTGTAGCGCCACGGTAAAATGGCAGCGGCAATGGTGATCGGCAACAGGTACAGAGAAATGAACGGGTTGGTGGAGCCGCCGCTGAAATACAGCAATGCACTGAGCGCAAATACATCAATGAGTAATTGCGCAAAAAACTCGATATTCGATACCGGCCATTTCCGGTGCAGACGTATCCAAGTCAGCAGATTGGATACCGCGAGCAGAACAACAATAACGATGAGTTCAGTCCACGGAATGTCCAGTGTAATCATGCTGTGTACAAGCATGAATGTCAGGCATTGTGCGAGGATGGCGATATTTCTGAGCATGAACAGGCGTTGCAGATTTTTACTGAGTGGCGCTTGGCTGATGCTGTTGAACATATTCGGGTGCTTAAAACAATGAAGGTTGAAATACAGGCATTACCTTAGCCTAAAACAGGAACAATAACGATGCGACATTTTGTCGCAGTGGTTTTTCAGGGCTGCAATCTAGCCGGATGTTGAAAGTTCCCGGATAGCCGCAGGTATTTAAAAAACCGTGAAAACCCCGGCGAACCGAATCATGGTAACAGACCTTTTTTTCGGTTAGAATTCACTTTCGGTTTTTTTGCGCCAAATGGGCAGGTTGTTGAAATGGATGCGGTTCTCAACAGATCGGATAACAACCTGACACGGTGAATGCATTTTATGCTTTTCTGGAATAAAGCATAGCTTATTGATAATTTATATGATCCTAATTTTAGTTCCCAATACCCTGCCAGACAGCCCGGAATATAAGCAGCTACTGGTACACCTTGCCAGTTTGCCCGGTATTTCCACGCGCGTGCATACCGAAGTCGGTACGGAACAGACGCTAACCGAGTTGTATCTGATCGGGAACACCAAGGCGCTATCTATTGACGACATCAGAAATCTTCCCTGTGTCGATCGTGTTGTGCGGGTTTCTGAGGAATACCGTATTTTGGGACGCCACCAGAATGACGAACGCTCCACCAGTTTTACGTATAACGATGTTGTTTTCGGGCAGGATACATTGAACGTATTTGCCGGTTTATGCGCAGTCGATTCGCTGGAACATGTCGAAATCATGATGAAGGCATTGCAGGAACATGGGCAGGTCTGCACCCGCATGGGCGCGTACAAACCGCGAACCAGCCCTTATTCATTTCAAGGGCATGGTAAGTCCTGCCTGCCTTATGTTTTTGATCTGGCGGGCAGGTATGGCATCAAAGTCATCGCGATGGAAATCACGCACGAAGCCCATCTGGATGAAATCCGCACCGCGTTGCATCAAACCGGAAATGCAACAGGCATCATGTTGCAGATTGGCACCCGTAATACACAGAATTTTGAATTGTTGAAAATTGTCGGTCGGCAACAGGATCTGCCTGTACTGATTAAGCGCGGGTTCGGCATTACGCTGGACGAATCGTTAAATGCCGCTGAGTATCTGGCTTCCGAAGGTAACCGCAAAGTTGTTTTCGGTTTGCGCGGCATGAAAACCAATATGGCCGACCCTCATCGCAATTTTGTCGATTTTGCGCATGTTCCCGTGGTCAAGCGATTAACGCGCATGCCGGTCTGCATTGATCCCTCGCATTCTGTCGGAACACGGGCCGCTTCGCCCGATGGGATTCTGGATATCATGCATGTGACTGCACAGGGTATCATCGCAGGCGCTAATATGGTGTTGGTTGATTTTCATCCGGCACCTAACAAAGCATTGGTCGATGGACCTCAGGCGCTGCTGCTTAAGGAATTGCCGCTTTTTCTGGAAGACATTCAGATCGCGCGTGATGCCTATCTGAAACGCGCTGAGCTGGCGGAACGTTATCAGAATTGAATAATCGCAATTTTTTATTGTCTTATGAGCATTTGTGGAGAAAATGAATGGTTAAGGTATTGCTTTCAAATCCCAGGGGTTTTTGCGCTGGCGTTGATCGTGCTATTGGGATTGTCGAGCGTGCACTTTCGATGCATGGCGCACCGATTTATGTACGCCACGAGGTCGTGCATAATCGTTTCGTCGTCGAGGATCTGGAAAGAAAAGGTGCTGTGTTTGTTGAAAGTCTCGATGAAGTGCCTAAAGACAGTATCCTGATCTTCAGCGCGCATGGGGTTTCGCATGCTGTGCGCCGTGAGGCGGCTGAACGTAAACTCAAGGTATTTGATGCGACTTGCCCGCTGGTGACAAAAGTGCATGTCGAGGTTGCGAAAATGCGTAAAGAAGGCAAGGAAATTATCATGATTGGCCATCAAGGTCACCCGGAGGTTGAGGGTACGATGGGCCAGGTTGAAGACCATACTAATGGCATGTATCTCGTCGAAAATGAAGAAGACGTCCATAAGCTGCAAGTAAAAGATGAATCCAATCTGGCGTATGTCACCCAGACCACGCTGTCCGTTGACGACGCGGCGCGTATCGTTGATGCTTTGAAAACACGTTTCCCGAAGATCACCGGCCCTAAAAAGGACGATATTTGCTACGCGACGCAGAACCGGCAGGATGCAGTCAAGAAAATGGTGAAACAATGTGATCTGGCGATCGTAGTGGGTTCGCCGAACAGTTCGAATTCAAACCGTTTATGCGAGGTTGCGCGTAATGCCAACGTTGAGGCATATATGGTCGATAATGCTGAGCAATTAAAAGAAGAATGGTTTGTCGGTAAGCGGCAAGTCGGTATCACAGCGGGTGCATCGGCGCCTGAAATTCTGGTGCAGCAGGTTTTGTCCCGGATTAAGCAAATTGGTGTACGACAGACCGGTGAGGAAGTAACTATTGAAGAACTCGGCGGTGTTGTTGAGTCGGTGGTCTTCCCGATGCCTAAAGGTATAGAGTAAGTTAGAGTGGGCATAGAATAAAAATTCGTCCGAAAAAAGCGACTCAATCGATTGACCGTATTGAATGGATAGACGATGAATCGCATTGCGACCATCCCGACTGGTAGGGGCTGACATCCAGTCGTTGCATCGAACCGGTGATTTCATTGACAAGAATTTCGGCGCTTGCGGGCGCCATCGTCACGCCATAACGAAAGTGGCCGCTGTTCAGATAAAGATTGATCAATTCAAGGTGCCGACCTATGGTTGGTATATTCAGCGGGGAGCCCGGACGTAACCCCGACCAATGCCGGATAACAGGCCTATCGCGTAAGTGCGGCAGAATGGATTGCGCCTGTTCCAGTAACCGTTGTCGAACCGGGATGCTGGTCTGTTTATTGAAACCGGTATCTTCCAATGTGCTGCCCAGTAACAAATGGCCATCCCTGCGCGGTATAAGATAGATGTATTCTTTGACCAAAATCGTTGGCAGCGGTGGCGCATCAAATTTGAATAACAGCATTTGCCCTTTGACGGGCTGAATTTTCAAGTTCATTGCGTGTTTGCCGAGCACCTGCTGGCTCCATGCGCCTGCGGCAACGATATAGTTGTCTGCTGCAAACAGACCGCATGATGATTGTACGGACAGGATTTTGTTCTTCTGGACATTCCAGTCGTGTACGCAGCAGTTCTCAACGATTTCTCCCCCCAACTGAATGACGCGCCGATGGAGTGCCTGCAGTAATCTGGGATTACGAATTTGCGCAATGTCGGGGAGGGTAGCCGCTTCTATTTCACTTGTGCTGTTGTTGACAGTGTTCTGATTTCCGCCAACTGGAAAAGGCATGGGCAGCGTTTGCCGTTGTATATTGACCTCATGTGCCGTACACCAGGTCATGGCATGCTTCATATCAAAAGGAGGTAAGATGCACATGCCGCATTGATGATATTCCGGGTCAATACCTGTTGCTTTGTGCAGCGCGGCAGCCCAGTCAGGAAACAGACCGGCGCTGTAGCGTGTCAATTGTGTTACGGCATCGGTATAGTCCCAGGGGTAAATCGGCGAGAGAATGCCTCCGCCTGCCCAAGAAGATTCCATGCCTGTCTGTCCGCGTTCAAGAATGCTGACTTTGGCGCCGTTTTCGAGTAGTTTCAGTGCGGTAGCCAAACCGATCACACCCGCACCTACGATGACGGCATCCTGCTTTATGGTTGCCAAAGATTTCATACGGTCAATATTGAAGTCAGTCGGATTGCAGGAACATGCGCTTTACCCGGAGGGCAGTAAAAGTCATTTTTGCTGTGTTGGAAAAGCTGGCGTGAAATCGACCTGCTGAAAAATGATACGTTTATAAAAAATAACGTAACAAAGAACAGCGCAGTTGCGCTGTTCTTTGTCTTTTTAAGTTTGATTTTAACGCGGCAATGCGCCCTTTCAGTGAGATCTTGAACAGGTACTTAGAACTGGTTGTCGCGGATATACGGCTGAGACCACAGAATAACCTGCATCAGTACAGATTTACGCCAAGCATCCTGCATTTTATCGACATCTTTGCTTGAATGGCCGCCTTTTTCCAGGAAGGGACGCAGCGTGGTGGTGATGGGTACCTGAAGCGCAAGAATATAACGTAAATTGATGATCGGCACAGCATCGACGCCATCGGTTTTATTCTTTTTGATACTGTTATGACGTAATCCGATTTCATATTGATAGTTCAGCCAATCCTGATCGTAATTGGCATTGGCAGTATCCAGGATCCATTGCCCAAAACGCTTGCGCACGGCAGCAAGATAATCCATATTGGGCTGGTCATCTGAAGCTTTTGTAAAGTAGTGAAGTAGAAATGGCGTTGAGCCGACAAAACCGTACCAGACATCAAGAATTTCCTCAGTTTGTCCTTTTAGAATATCGTGAGACATTCTCAAATAACGTACATCATCGTCGCCGAACAGCGTAGCCTGTTTTAGTTTTGCAAAATCATCCACGGAGATAGGAGATATTGCGGCTTCGGCAGTGCCATAGGTATATCCAGGGATATGAGCAGTCATTGAAATTTCCTTTTGGGTTACGATTGATTTGAATGTTGAGTATGTTGATATAGCAGGCTGATATAAAAATCAACATGTTGCCTGTATATCAGCATTAAGCAGGAAATTCCGGAGCGCGGAACCGGAATGCCGTCGCCAGAATTTCTGCTGAGCGCGATTTTACCGCATTGATTCAGGAATGCGTATGGCTTTCATCGGTGTTTCAAGTCAAAACCGATTGATCGCATTGTTTCAGGCCGACCCAAAATTCAAATCCGCTATTAAAGTCATATCCTGTTTCTTCTGCTGTACGGCTGTACGCAGCTTATTCATGAGCGTACTTAACTGGAGGTTAAAACTGTCCGCGGCGATAGCCCGGTTCCATTCGTCACCGTCAGGATCCGTTTCATCAAGATTTCTCCAGAAAAAAAGACGAAAATCCTGAAAGGGAACGGGTTGCGCAGCGATTAAATCGGCCTGGTTTTTTTTGCTGATCCAGGGCCGTCTTCTTTTTATCAGGCCTTCAGCACCCTGGAGTACTGTAACGGTCAGGAAATCATACAAATCCGCAGTGCAGCGAATTTTTTCAAACTCCGGCAGCGTGTGTCCATTCCTATTTCTGGCAATCAATTGTTGCAATGCATCAGTAGAAACCTTCAAACTGACACCTGTTTGCAAGGTATAAATTTTATCAAGCGTCATAGAAAATTGAGATTGAGTCGATAAATAGCAAGCCAATTAGATTTGCGGTTCTCTGCAAGGTTCATTTACCCCTGCATATTTTCCGTATCCACAACATTCCGGGCACAAGGTGCTTTCATTTTTATGACATAATCAGGCCAGCTATTGAACGATTACTTTTGCAAATTTCCGCTTGCCGACCTGGACGACAATCGCCGCACCGCGGGATATTTTCAGGGCTTTATCTTCGACTTTCTCCCCGTTCAGTTTTACTGCGCCCTGATCCATCATGCGCTGCGACTCACTGGTGCTTGCCGTTAATCCGGCCTGTTTCAACAGTTGTGTCAGAAAGATGTCATCGTCTGTAATCTGCAAAGTTTTTTCGGGCATATCTTCTGGCAGTGATCCACGTTTGAAGCGCGTTTCGAAATCGATCAGCGCGGCTTCGGCTTCTTTGCGGTTATGAAAACGTGTCACGATTTCCTGCGCAAAAAGGACTTTGATATCTCTCGGATTGCGGCCTTCCTCGACTTCCTGGCGCCACTTGCGAATGGTTTCAATGGATTCAAAAGACAGCAGGTCAATGTAACGCCACATTAATTGATCGGATACGGACATCAGCTTGCCGAAAATTTCCTTGGGGTTTTCGGTAATGCCGACATAATTGTTCAGTGACTTGGACATTTTATTGACGCCATCGAGTCCTTCCAGAAGCGGCATGGTGAGTATGCATTGCTGGGGTTGTTCAAAATGCCGTTGTAATTCACGTCCCATCAGGAGGTTAAATTTCTGATCGGTGCCGCCCAGTTCGAGGTCTGATTTTAATGCAACTGAATCATAACCTTGTACGAGTGGATATAAAAATTCATGTATTGCAATGGGCTGGTTGTTTCGGTAGCGTTTTTCAAAATCATCGCGTTCAAGCATGCGGGCAACGGTATAGGTCGCGGCTAACCGGATGAGAGCCGCCGCATCGAGTTGGTTCATCCAGGTTGAATTGAATACAATTTCGGTTTTTTCCGGATGTAGAATTTTAAAAACCTGGGCCGTATAGGATTTTGCATTTTCAGCCACTTGTTCGCGTGTCAGCGGGGGGCGCGTCGTGTTTTTACCGCTTGGATCACCAATCATGCCGGTAAAATCACCGATCAGGAACAGAATATGGTGCCCCAGATCCTGTAGCTGCCGCATTTTGTTGAGCAGTACGGCGTGCCCCAGATGCAAATCAGGCGCGGTGGGATCGAATCCCGCTTTGACCCGCAGCGGCTTTCCCGAGTTCAGCTTGGTTTCCAGCTCCTTTTCGATGAGCAGTTCATGACTACCATATTTTATGATTTCAAGATGGTGGCTAATTGATGTGTTCACAATAAATAAGTCTTAAAAATCATTGATCGGGGCTAATCCGTCCGGAAAAATACAACAACACGATCGCATTGTTTTGAATTGTACTTTAGTACATGACTCGCAATTTTTCATGTTAGAATCGCTTAATTTTTTTGTAGCATGACATGAATGAATAGAGCAAAGGGGGATTATCCTATATGCAATTTGTGCCAATTCGCAGCAAATCAAGAATTTTAGCTCAAAAATCATCTCGGTTGACCAAAAAAAAGCTACGCTGGTTAATTGTATTATCAACCATACCTTTATTTGGTTTCGTTACTGCGTTTGGTATCGCGCCCAGTTCGACATCTTATCAGGATGTTCCGATTGAAGAGGTCGTGCGGGATTTGTATATTCCTGAAGTTCTGACTGAGCTTGAATCCGGTTCCGATCAACCGTTCTGGCAACAGGAGAACGTTCGTCGCGGCGATACCGTTTCGGCAATTCTCGATCGGTTGAATGTCAGTCCGCAAGACAAAGTAGAATTTATGCGTATCGCGCGAAACAGCCGTGCAATGCGTCAGCTGGTCCCAGGTAAAACGATACAGGCGCAGACTACCGCAGACGGTGAATTAATAACGCTGCGTTATTTTTTTGGCCATGAGGAATTATTCCTGATGGAAAAAACGGACGATGGTTTCAAAATGTCCGAACAGAAAATTGAACTTGAATCCCAGATTCAAATGAAAACCGGTGTCGTGAACAGTTCTCTGTTTGCCGCGACAGACAGTGCGGGCATTCCTAATACCGTGACGTTGCAGATGATTGAAATTCTGGCTTCTGATGTCGATTTTCATCGGGATTTACATAAAGGGGATCGTTTTTCTGTTGTTTACGAAACATTGATCAATAATAATGGTGAGCATGCCAAAGTTGGCAAGGTTCTGGCTGTAGAGTTTGTCAATAAAGACAAGACATATCAGGCTGTTCATTTTCAATCGTCCAATGGCGACTTCGGTTACTACACACCCAAGGGCGAAAGTTTGCGCAAAGCTTTTCTAATGGCGCCGCTTGACTTTTCGCGGATCAGTTCCGGTTTTTCGAATGCCCGTTTTCATCCGGTACTCAAGGAATGGCGCGCTCACAAAGGTATAGATTACGCCGCGCCCAGCGGAACGCCGGTCAAGGCAACATCCGACGGGACGGTGAGTTTCGCCGGTACTCAGCGCGGGTATGGAAAGCTGATTGTTCTTAAACACGCTGGTCCTTACGAAACGGCCTACGGTCACTTATCGCGATTCGAAAAGGGGCTTGCAAATGGCTCGCGGGTCAAACAAGGTGACATCATCGGTTATGTCGGCATGACGGGCATGGCAACCGGCCCGCATCTGCACTATGAATTAAGAGTCGGTGGCGTGCAGCGTGATCCTGCAAAAGTAGCGCTGCCTACGTCGATACCGATCGCCAAGAAGGATATGCCGGCTTTTCAGAGCGAAGTGGAATCACTGGTCGCTCGATTAGATATTATGCGAAATATTCATTTCGCTTCACTGGATTAGTTTTCTAAAAGAAGCAGTCAATTTTTGGAATCTGCGTACTATATCGGCATCATGTCAGGCACAAGCCTGGATGGTGTTGATGCAGTACTGGTCGATTTGGGATTGCATCGGCACACGCTGATCAAAACCTTCTTTTTACCCTATGATCATGCATTAAAAGCAAAGCTGCTGGCATTGCATTATCCGGATAACGACGAACTGAATCAGGCGGCGTTAATGGCGAACCAATTAGCCAGTCTGTATGCTCAGGCGATTACAGGGCTTTTGCAGGATAATCCGCACTTATTGCGGGATGTTTCGGCAATTGGCTGTCACGGACAGACTGTCCGCCACTGTCCTCAGGACGGCAAGGGTTACACCATACAACTCGTTAATGCCGCATTACTGGCCGAATTAACGCAAATGACAGTCGTTGCGGATTTCAGAAGCCGGGATATCGCCGCCGGTGGTCAGGGTGCTCCGCTAGTGCCTGCTTTTCATCAAGCCCTGTTCATGGATTCCATGCACCGGCGTGTCATCCTGAATATCGGCGGTATCGCCAACATCACCTATCTTGATTCTGACGTGCCGGTTACAGGCTTCGACTGCGGGCCTGGAAACTTGCTGATGGATGCCTGGTGTTTCCGCCATCTTGGGCAACCCTATGATAAAAATGGCCAGTGGGCTGCGACGGGAACAGTATTGTCCGATTTATTCGAGCAATTTTATGCGGACGGTTTTTTTTCCAGTTCGCCGCCCAAGAGCACCGGAAGAGATCTGTTCAATTTGAGATGGCTGGAGAGCCACTTGCGGGGAAATGAATCCCCTGAGGATGTGCAGCGCACGTTATTACAATTAACGGTGTTGTCTATTGCATCGGCGATCAATCAATATTATCCGGAAACGGATGAAGTTTTTTTATGCGGTGGTGGGGCGCATAATACGCTGCTGGTCAGTAATCTTGAGAAGCATTTGCCTGGCAGGAAAGTGGCGCTGACGGATGAGCTCGGCGTGCCGGTTGACTGGGTCGAAGCCTATGCGTTTGCCTGGCTTGCACAACAAACGATGTGTGGGCGGATAGGGAATGTGCCTTCAGTTACCGGGGCGAAAGCAAAACGGATACTGGGTGCCATTTATCCGGCTTGAGAGTGTAATGAAAAATAAGGCGTGCAGAAGGCATACAAGGTCTTGTTGGTTGTATTCGATTGTTAGACAGAAAACGAAGAACCGCATCCGCATGTGCTGGAAGCGCCTGGATTCTTGATCACAAATTGTGCACCATGTATGTTTTCCTGATAATCGATTTCAGCGCCTACCAGATATTGATAACTCATCGAATCAACCAATAACTGTACACCGTTTTTTTCCATGACCATATCATCATCATTGGTCGATTCGTCAAACGTAAATCCATACTGAAAGCCGGAGCAACCGCCGCCACTGATGAACACTCTAAGCTTAAGCGCGGTATTGCCTTCCTCCTCGATTAATTGCTTGACTTTATCAGCAGCGCTATCGGTAAACATTAGTGGCGCATTTTCCATGTCAGAAATTCCGGTATTTGTTAGCATTGTTGTAGAAAACCATGATTAAACCTGTATTAGAGTCTAGTAATGCTTCACGGTTCGTTCATAGATCATCTTTATTTTTTTGTGGGTGATCAGTCGGTGCAGAAATCAATACGGTTGACGGGTTCGTTTGCATTTCCTTGGTTCTGTGTATCATTTTTCCATCCACCGAAGCGCCGAGGTGTATTTCTATCACTTCATAATGCACATCACCATGAATCCGGGCATTACTTTGCAGTTCAAGATATCTTGTTGCAATGATGGGGCCGCTGACGATACCGTTGATAATCACGTTGGCGACTTGAATTTTACCGTTGATTTGGCCTGCATTACTGAGTACCAGAGTGCTGTGTTCTTCATCTTCAGCAGTGACGTTTCCGCTGATGCATCCGTCGATGCGTAAGCCGCCTGTGAAATGGATATTGCCTTTTATCTGGGTATTTACGCCAATCAAGGTATCGATATGATTATTAAACTTGTTTCTTTTCTTTTTGCCGAACATAATTTACTCACTTACAATGATAGTTCGACTGTTTTTGTCAGTCTCGCGCGTCGATCGTTTTTCTCAAATACCTGAACTTCAATGCTTTCGACCGCCATATCAGGCGGTGCTTTAAAATTCTCTTCTATTCTATGATAGAACTTAAAGTGAACAGGAAAATTTTGTTGTGCATTGTTATTGGTCAGCATGACTTTTTTACGTTGATCATTCTGCCGCAAATTGATCATGAATTTCAGATAGCCGTTAAATTCCTGCGTTCGTGGCCCGCCCTGTACCAGTGAGAGTGAATACCGATAAATATCCGGACCACTATCTTTCTTTAAATTGAAATGATGTATGGTTACACCGCTATCCAGCTTTGTGTTGCCTGTCATGACATGCTCGAAAAAATCCAGTTCTCCTTTCAGCAGATTGTTTTCTTTGCTGAGTTGCATGGTTTGCTTGACCAGATCATCATTCGTCGTCTGCAATATTTGAAACTGCCGTGTTAATTCGGTGAGCTGTGTGCACAGTGCTTCCCCATCTTTCTTGGGACAATCTCCTGCGTCGTACCATTTTTCCTGTTTTATTTGAGCGCGCGATTCAGTTTTTCCGGCGGTTGCTCGCTTTCCCGTTTCATACATTCCCCAGGACAGCAGCAGTAAAAAAAGACAGGCGACCATCGCAGCCATTAATCGGGATGGCCATGAAATATAGGGACGCACGATCATGCGAGGAGAAAGTGTTTCCCGTTTCTTTTTAAAGAGTCTGATCACAGGGAGTATGTCTTGCCGTTGTTAATCAGTGCAACACCTAAGGCAGCAGCGGTATCTGGCTGATTCCCAGTGTTTCGGGTAAACCGAACATAATATTCATATTCTGGACAGCTTGACCGGCCGCACCCTTGACCAGATTATCAGTAACCGACAGAATAACGACCGTATCGCCGTCCTGCGGTCGGTGTACTGCAATACGGCACATATTCGAGCCTCGTACCGAGCGGGTTTCCGGGTGTTTCCCTGGTGGCAGCACATCGACAAATGTTTCATCCGCATAGCGTGTTTCATAGATTGCCTGCAGGTCAATATTTTTTTTCCGGTTGAGCCTGGCGTAAAGCGTCGCGTGAATGCCTCGAATCATAGGGACCAGATGCGGTATAAATGTAAGACCGACAGGTTTTTCCGCAATATTGGATAATCCCTGCGTAATCTCCGGAAGATGGCGGTGTCCTGGTGCGCCGTAGGCTTTGAAATTATCGGCCGCTTCCGCAAGCAGGGTATGTACTTCCGCTTTTCTTCCGGCACCGGATACGCCTGATTTTACATCAGCGATCAGATGATCGGTGTTGATTAACCCGGCTTCCACCAATGGAAGAAAGCCCAGTTGCACAGCGGTAGGATAACACCCTGGGTTGGCGATGAGTTGTGCATTTTTTACCTCGGCGCGATTTATTTCCGGTAAACCGTATACCGCTTCTGACACCAGCTCGGGGCAGGCATGTTGCATGCCGTACCATTTTTCCCATACTGTGACATCTTTGATACGAAAATCAGCGGATAAATCGATTATTTTTACACCGGCTTGAATCAGTTCTCGCGCCTGCTGCATGGCAATTCCGTTGGGGGTTGCGAAAAAAACCAGATCGCATTTGTCGAGCTTGGCGTCGGCTGGATCGCTGAATTTAAGATCGACATGTCCTCTCAGGCTGGGAAACAGGTCTGCGACGGGCATGCCTGCTTCGCTGCGCGATGTGATTGTTGTGATTTTTACTTTTGGATGCTGAACGAGAAAGCGCAACAATTCAACGCCTGTATAACCTGTGCCACCGACAATACCTACATTTATCATATTGAAATCCAGTAAAAATTTTTAATCTTTAGCGTAATAGTCAAAAATATTAACTGATAGCGAATAAAAAAAGCCGCTTTACTAAGCGGCTTTTTTTAGTGCCCTGCATTGCGTAAAAGGATTAACGTTTGGAGAATTGCTTACGACGCCTTGCTTTACGCAAACCAACTTTTTTCCTTTCAACTTCACGCGCATCCCGCGTTACAAGTCCCGCTTTGCTTAATATTGGTTTGAGCGTGGCATCATAATCGATCAGCGCGCGTGTGATGCCATGGCGCACAGCGCCAGCTTGACCCGATTCACCGCCACCATGAATATTAACCATAATATCAAAAGTTGTCAGGTGATCCGTTAACTCAAGCGGTTGGCGTACGATCATGCGTCCTGTTTCGCGCGAGAAAAACTCATCGACAGGTTTACGATTAACAATAATCGAACCTGTTCCAGGTTTTATAAAAACCCGTGCTACTGCACTCTTGCGCCGTCCGGTACCATAATTATGCTGAATGCCCATATACTAAGCTCTAATTTCCAAGGATTGTGGTTGTTGTGCTGCATGCGGGTGTGCATCCCCGGCATAAAGTTTAAGTTTCTTAATCATTGCATATCCCAGAGGGCCTTTTGGCAGCATGCCTTTGACCGCTTTCATCAGTGGTCTTGAAGGGAATCGCGCATGCATTTTTCCGAAACTGGTTTCATATATGCCGCCGGGGTAACCCGTGTGTCTGTAATATTTTTTGTCCTCCGCCTTATTACCGGTCACGCGGAGTTTATCGACATTGATGACAATAATGTAATCGCCGGTATCAACGTGTGGCGTATATATGGCTTTGTGTTTGCCACGCAAACGGTGCGCAATGGCTGAAGCAAGTCGCCCCAGCACTTTGTCAGTCGCATCAATGACGAACCAGTCATGTGTGACTTCGTGTGGCTTGGCTGAAAATGTTTTCACGAATAACCTATCATGCGTATTCAAAAAGAGTCGGCAATTCTATTTCAGACCACCCCAAATGTCAAACAGACTATCGTATATTTCTGGTTTGCTGTTGGTTTTTTATGCGTTTTGTCATTCGCTTGAATGCGGATGCGCTTGTGCATTATCGGATTTGTTTTTTGTTCGCATGCTGCCCGCAACGATTTTATATTCCAGCAGGCGGCATTCCAGCGCGCCATTGAATAATGGGGTACGGCGGGATGCTTTGAGGCGTATGGTTTTTGGCAGCACCGGGTCGGCGGTAAAAATATAAGCATTCCAGCCGCTGAATTTGTTTTTCAGTACATCCCCCAGTTTTGGATAGAATTCGAGCAATGATTCGGTGTCCCCGATGCGCACGCCATAAGGGGGGTTTGTGACCAGAATGCCCTGTGATTGTGGTGCGGAGATTTCGAGAATGTTGGCCTGTTTGAGATGCACCGCTTCGAGCAGGCCAGCGGCTTCAAGATTGATACGCGCGTCAGAGAGTGCGTAGCCGTAGAGATCGCTGCCGTAGATGGCAAGCGGGGTTACCGGGAGTTGCATCGAGATAGCCTGATCTTTCAGTGTCTGCCACTGTATCCGATCAAATTGCCTGAATTGTTCAAATGCGAAATGCCGCCGTAATCCAGGTGCGATTTTTAATGTCATCTCAGCGGCTTCGAGCAAAAAAGTACCGCTGCCGCACATGGGATCAAGAAGTGGTGTTCCCGGTTGCCACCCGGAGAGATGCAGAATGCCGGCCGCCAGGTTTTCGCGCAAAGGCGCATCACCGGTGTTTTTTCGGTAGCCGCGTTTGAACAGCGCATCGCCGGAAGTATCCAGATAAAGCGTAAACTGCTGTGCATCCAGAAATCCATGTATGCGGATATCAGGTGCTTCGGTGCTGATACTGGGTCTTTTGCCGGATACCTTGCGGAATTTGTCGCAAACGGCATCCTTGATTTTCAGGGTGATATATTCGAGGCTGCGTAATGGACAGTGGGTTGCGGCGAGATTGACGCGGATAGTTAACTCCGGTGCAAACCATTCGTGCCAGGGAAAAGCGGTCGCTGCGTCGTAAATGTCCTGTTCGTTGCGGTAAGGTTTTTTCGTGACCTGCCATAAGACGCGACTGGCCATGCGGCTGTGAAGATTGACGCGGTAGCAGGTTTGCCAGTTACCCTGGAAATGTACGCCTCCGCTGGTTGATTGAACTGAAGTCGCGTGCAGCGTGACCAGTTCGTCAGCCAGAATAGACTCAAGCCCCCTTGGGCAGGGGGCAAAAAACTGTAGCGTGTCAGATTTCAAGTGCGCCTAGTCTTGTACTTTGACTTCTTTCCATATGGCGAAACACAATACTGCCCATGCACTTAGATAGGACAGGCCGCCAAATGGGGTCATCATGCCGAGTGCGCGAATTTCTGTCAGGCTGATAATGTATAGGCTGACGCTGAAAAGAATGATGCCGAGCAGCATCAGCCAGCCGGATAGTTCGATCAGTTGTGATTTTGCAAAATGTAACAGCAACAGGCCGATAAAAAGCAGCCCCAGTGCATGATAAAAATGATACTGCACGCCGGTATGATAAATCACCTGCATTTCCGGGGACAGAATATGTTTCAAACCATGTGCGCCGAATGCACCCAGCGCAATACAAATGAAAGTATTGATAGCGCCCAGCATGAGAAAGAATTTAGACATTACGCATTTTCCTTTTTTGGAAATTGTTAAGGTACATGTTCGTTGGATTTTGGATCGTCGGTCAATTTTTTAGTTTTTTTTGATACTTTGGATTAATGCGTTGACCCGTCCCTGCGCAAATTTTACCTGAATTTCATCGCCTGTATGGAGTTGATTCGCGTTGTGGATAACCTCCCCATGAGCGGAATAGGTAATGCTGTAGCCGCGTTCCAGTACCGATTGCGGATTGAGGTGCGTTAACTTGATCTGCTGGTGCTGTAGTTTGATGGATAGCGCTTCATGATCACGCGTCCAGGCATCCTGCAGACGCGCTGATAGCCGATTGAGCCGTTCACCCAACTGCATTAGATCAGCGCGGCGATGCAGAATGCGCAGCAGGCGTTGTTCCAGTTCGCCGGTTTTCCAGTGTTTCCGCGCAATGTGGTGGTTCCAGTTATTGACGAAGCGTTCACGCAGGTGTTGCAGTTGCGCAAGTTGATGATTGATCCGCTCGCCCGGGTGCGATAAGCGATGCGCCAGCAGATCAATTTTCTGCATGCCGTTTTCAATGTGGCGCAATGTCGCGTGCCGCAGGTTCTGCTGTAGCTGCCTCAGTCGTTGCAACAGTGCTTCTGCGGATGGACTGGCTAATTCTGCTGCGCCGGTGGGGGTGGACACGCGCTTGTCGGCAACGAAATCGGCGATGGTAAAATCGGTTTCATGACCGATACCGCAGATCATCGGAATCTCACATTCGGCGATGGCCCGTGCCACAATTTCTTCGTTAAATGCCCATAAATCCTCGATACTGCCGCCGCCGCGGCAAAGAATCAAAATGTCGCAATCCTGCCGATCTGATGCAATCTTAATTGCTGCGGCGATGCTTTGCGCGGCATCTTTGCCTTGAACGGGCGTTGGATAAATGATTATCGGCAGCATAGGCATGCGGCGTTTTAATGTCGTGAGCACATCGCGCAGCGCGGCTGTAGCAGGAGACGTAATAACACCCACCTGCTTTGGAAAAACAGGGAGATTTTTTTTACGTGCCGCATCGAATAATCCTGCTTTCTCCAGTTTGACCTTGAGTTGCGCAAATGCTTCAAACAATGCCCCCAGACCGGCCCGGCGCAGCGTGTCGACATTCAATTGATAATCGCCGCGCGCTTCATAAAGCGTGACCAGCGCCAATACCTCGACCTGCGCGCCATCTTTCGGTGTCCAGTCGAGGTATTGGTTTTTGTGGCGAAACATAACGCAGCGTACCTGCGCGTCGGTATCTTTCAGCGAAAAATACCAGTGCCCTGAGGGATAGTGTTTGATATTGGAAATTTCACCCCTGATCCAAAGCAAAGGAATGTTCTGTTCCAGAACCGTTTTGACGTTACGGTTCAATTCGCTTACCGTTATAATGCAGCGTGGAATTTCAGACGGAAGAGGAAAAGTCATATTGATATTAAGAAATCCACGTACTTATGGTAAATATCCCATGACGATCTGAATCAATGTAAACCCGCATGGTTGTCGTTGGTTTGTATTGTGACATATATAGAAATAATAAAACCTGGGTTGCATTCGATGCGACAGTGAAATCTGTTTTTTTATGATGGTTCAGGGGTGTTGTTTAGAATAACTCATAAAATACACAATATGTTTTCAGCGTTTTATTGCTGAAAACAGTCGTTCAGAAGCCGTGTGTGTCAGATAAAATGGCTTAAACTGCTTTATACTTGATCAAAGTCTAATTACTGGGGGAGAAGATAGCGTGTTGTCTCTAATTGAAGCTGCGGGCTGGCCTGTGTGGCCGATTATTTTCGCTTCTGTCATTGCGGGAGGCATCATCGGTGAGCGGATGTGGTCTTTGCGCAGAAGTGTCGTTGTACCCAGGGATTTATTGTCCAGAGTGTTGAATGAATATAAGCGAAGCGGCGCGACACAGGAAATGATTAAAAAGCTTCAGCAGCATTCCCCCCTGGGCCGGATTTTCGCAGCCGGATTGCAGAATGAAACCAGCACGCGTGAAATCATGAAAGAATCGATTGAAGAAGCTGGGCGCGTAGTAACGCATAGTCTGGATCGCAATCTGACAACGCTTGGGACAATTGCGGCACTGAGTCCGCTGATGGGGTTGTTTGGCACGTTGGTCGGCATGATCGAGATTTTCGGATCCAATTCGCCGACAGGCAGCAACCCGGCGCAGCTGGCTTACGGTATTTCGGTTGCGCTCTATAATGCCGCGTTTGGCATATTGGTTGCGATTCCAAGCATGATATTCTACCGCCATTTCCGGGCCAAGATTGATGCGCTGGCCATCGAAATGGAATTGCAGGCTTTGAAGCTGGTTGAGATTGTTCAGGGTACGCGCGCTACGGCAAATTATAAAAGCGAATAACCGATCTGGATCATTTCTTAATCAGGTGTTTTGTGATTTCCATTTTTACTGTTACTAAAGCTGTCACGGGCTGGTTCTCTTCTAATTATTAGCAGGTATTTTTCTGTTTTCAGAAGAAATAAAAAAGGAGGTTGGCGTGGGTAATCGCCGTGCATTGGTTACAGGTGGAGGTGGTTTTATCGGCTTACACCTTGTTCAACAGTTACTGGAACGCGGCGAAACAGTCAGGGTGCTGGAATTGCCTGATGTTCCGTTGCCCATTGATGTTGAAGTTGTGCGCGGATCGGTGTGTGATGCCTATACGGTGAACAAAGCGTTAAAGGATGTGGATCGGCTTTATCATCTTGCAGCCAACCCGAATTTATGGGCGCATGATAAAAATGATTTCAGGCGGATCAACTATGAGGGTACATGTACGGTGTTGCAGGAAGCAGCAAAGCATGATCTTGAAGTGATCGTTTATACATCCACGGAATCCATTCTGACAGGTAAGGGACGCCATGAAGTCATGATCGATTCGGCTGTGAAACGGATGATTCAGGAAATGCCCGGCCCTTACTGCCGCTCAAAGTTTCTGGCGGAACAGGCGGCATTCAAAGCCGCAGCTGATGGATTGCCGGTAGTCATTGTTGCGCCTACATTGCCCATCGGGCCCGGCGATCGCAGAATTACACCGCCGACACGCATGATACTTGATTTTATCAATCGCCCCAGCCCGGCTTTTCTTGAGTGCGGTTTTAATATGATCGACGTGCGTGATGTCGCCGCCGGACACATTCTCGCAGCCGAACATGGGCAGTATGGCGAACGCTACATACTGGGCAATGAAAATGTGATGCTGAGTAAATTCCTGGGCCTGATTGAAAAAATAACGGGATTGGCAATGCCCAGGAGACGTATTCCTTTCTGGATTGCATTAGCTGCGGGTGCTGTTTGCGAGTTTGTGGCGGATTATGTCACACACCGTCAGCCGCAGGCACCTTTGACCGGCGTCAGGCTGGCACGCTATCCCATGTATTTTGATAGCAATAAAGCCATCACGGAATTGGGATTGCCGCAAAATTCCGTCTATCAGGCGCTGTCGGACGAAATTGAGTGGCTGCTCGAACAGGAATTGATTACGCGCCCTCTGCCGTTGCGGCAACAGGGGTAGCCGTCAAGTGTTCAGGGATATTTTGTGACATGATCTGCACATCTCATATTACAATAGCATGTTTTTACAGAGCCTCCGGTTATATCGTTTAATGCGCGCGCAGGTTAGAGTTTTCAATCATTTATGTCCTGTGACAACCAATAACTTGGTCAGAGTTATTGTTATATTGATTTGTCTCCTGTTTCTGCAGGGCTGCTCGGCGCTGTCCAAAAGAGATGCTGCCGATCTCGATCCGGTTGATCCACATGAAGACATTAATCGTGTTTCCTACGACTTTACGGATAAAGTCGATCGTATGATTTTTGAACCGGTGGTTGATGTCTATGCCGATTATGTGCCCGATGCCGCGCAGCGATCGATCGGAAATTTTTACGATAATCTATCGTATCCCAATGTTGTTCTGAACGCTTTGTTGCAGGGCAAGATTAAACAGGGGCTTTTTGATGGATTGCGCTTTGTGGTGAATTCAACCATCGGTATGCTGGGTCTGTTTGATATGGCTACGCATATGGGATTGGAAAAGCATGATGAAGATTTTGGCCAGACCCTGGCGGTTTGGGGATTCGATTCCGGCTCTTATCTGTTTATTCCGATTTTAGGGCCGAGCAGTGAGCGGGATGTGGCCGGTGTGCCTGTAAGCGTCGTCACCAACATGCTTTTTTATGCGGGTTACATCGTCGGTGCGCCGGTTTTCGTGCCGCTGAGCGTATTGGGTGCGATCGATAAGCGTGCGCGTCTGGCCGGGCCGATGCGTATTCGTGATCAGGCGGCGCTGGATCCTTATTTGTTTGTGCGGGAAGCATCGTTACAGCAGCGCGAATTTTTGATCTACGATGGCAACCCACCGCTCAGGCTTTATGATGACGAGTTATTCCAGGATAATCCTTTTGACACGAAGCCGGAAAAAAAGCAATCCGGCGAGGAAGCACCGGATAGTGATCGATTAGAATAAGCAGTTAGAAACACAAAGAATATTGTATTCAGAATGAAAAAATGCAAGCAGTAAAACAGACAACCCGCTGAGAATTATTTTATATCGATGATTTTATGAATAGAGTGTACGAAAGCTTGGAAATCAATCAGGACGATGACGGTTTAACCGGAAAGAACGAAACCGATCCACTGGTGCTGGGAGCGCAATTCAATCGAGCACGTTCGGCTTTATTGGCATTGCAGAACCCTGATGGCCATTGGTGTTTTCCGTTGGAAGCGGACTGCACGATACCGGCAGAATATATTTTAATGATGCATTTTATGGATGAAGTGGATAGCGCGCTTGAAAACAAGATAGCCCGCTTCATCCGGTTGAAACAGGATCAATCCCATCATGGCTGGCCGTTGTATTATGGCGGCGATTTCGACATCAGCTGCACGATTAAATCCTATTATGCGCTGAAACTGGTAGGGGACTCCCCCGATGAACCGCATATGGTGCGGGCGCGCGAAGCCATTCTGCAACGCGGTGGCGCAGCACGCTCCAACGTATTTACCCGCTTGATGCTGGCGATGTTCCGGCAAATCCCATGGCGGGGGGTGCCTGTTGTGCCGTCGGAGCTGGTGTTGTTGCCAAGCTGGTTTCCGTTTCACCTGAGCAAGATATCCTACTGGTCGCGTACCGTGATGGTGCCGCTTTCTATTTTATGTACATTGAAGGCCAAAGCTGCAAACCCGCGTAATGTCAATATCCGCGAATTATTTACCGTTCCGCCTGAAGAAGAAAAAAATTATTTCCCCAGAGCGGATACACGTTTAAAGCGCTTTTTCATGTGGGTTGAACGTGCCTTGTCAAAGGTAGAGCCGCATATGCCTGAATTTATGCGTCGTTATTCGATACGCCGCGCTGAGCGCTGGACATTGGAGCGACTCAACGGGGAATGCGGCATCGGCGCTATTTTCCCGGCCATGGTGAATGCCTATGAAGCGCTTGCGCTGCTGGGCTATCCGGAAGATCATCCCAGCCGCGTGCAGTGCCGCAATGCTTTACTCGGTCTGCTGATTGATGAAGGCGACAGAGCCTGGTGCCAGCCATGCACTTCGCCCGTCTGGGATACCGTACTCAGTGGACTGGCTTTGCAGGAAGATCGGGAAACGGATCAGAAGCCGGTACTGGCAGCGATGGACTGGTTGGTGACCAAGCAGATCATGGACGAGCCGGGCGATTGGCGCGATAAATGCCCTGATTTACCGGGTGGCGGCTGGGCTTTTCAGTATGCCAACCCGCATTATCCGGATCTTGATGATACGGCTGCTGTGGCCTGGATGCTGGTGCAGGCGCAGGCATTTCCAGATAAACCGGCGTATGCACATGCGCTTGAGCGCGCAGCCAACTGGCTTGCGGGAATGCAATCGAGCAACGGCGGCTTTGCCGCGTTTGATGTGGATAATACCTATCATTATCTGAACGAAATTCCGTTTGCCGATCATGGCGCCTTGATCGATCCGCCGACCAGTGATGTAACCGCACGATGTGTTGGTTTACTCAGTCTGTGCGGCAATCCGGCCTATCTGCAGGCAGTGCAGCGTGGTATCGATTTCCTGTTTAAGGAACAGGAAGCGAATGGTTCCTGGTTTGGTCGTTGGGGAACAAACTACATCTATGGCACATGGTCAGTACTGGAAGCATTACGACTGGCCAAACTGGAAACCGATCATATTTCCATACGGCGTGCCGTGCAATGGTTAAAATCCGTTCAGCGGGAAGACGGTGGCTGGGGTGAGACGAATGACTCCTACTTTGATCTGCAACAGGCCGGTCGGTTTGCAACCAGCACGTCATTCCAGACCGCCTGGGCGATACTGGGACTGATGGCGGCTGGTGAAGTCAATAGCCCGGCGGTGCGAAGTGGTGTGGATTATCTGCTGCGTACTCAGTCGGCCAACGGCCTGTGGGAAGAACCTTGGTTTACCGCACCTGGATTTCCGCGTGTTTTTTATCTGAAATATTACGGTTATTCCAAATATTTTCCGGTATGGGCTTTGGCGCGTTACCGCGCGTTTACCAGAAAGGATGCATAACATGGAAAATAACAGCGTCCTCGGCATTGTATCCGCATTGAAGTCTGAGGCCAGCTGTTTAATGAAGCTGCGTTTTCCGCTTTTTAAAATCGCCAGAATAGCACCCACCACACGCTTGTGTCTGAGCGGAATGGGCGCTGAAGGCGCCTTGAGAGCGGCACAAATCCTGCATGAATATGAAGTGGATGCATTGCTGAGTTTTGGTGTGGCGGCTGCGCTCGATGATGTGTTGGTGCCCGGAGATCTGGTGTTGCCTGAAAGGATTTACAGTAACGGCAGAACATTGCCGGTGACACTGGAATGGCGTCAACGCGTTGCTGAATTGCTGCCGTCTTATTTAACCGTTGTCGGCGGTACACTCTCAAATACTGATAAGCCACTGTTTTCGCGGCAGGAAAAGTTACACTTGGGCGAAGTGACGGGTGCGTGCGCGGCGGATATGGAAACCGCTGCGATTGCAGAATTTGCAGCTCAAATGGATCTGCCGTTTATCGCAGTACGTACCATTGTTGATCCATTGGAATTCTCACCGCCTCAGGCGTTGATGAATGTCGTTTACGCCGATGGTACGGCTGATGTCGTGCGGTTGCTGCCGTTGCTGTTCAATGGTTCAGTGCCTTTCAGAACGCTTTTTCATTTGGGCATGGGTATGTACGCAGCCCGTTCGACCCTGAGCAAGGTTGTCGAAACGGTGGGGCTTGCTTTTAAGAGCGAGCTGACAGACCGGAGTCATGCGCATGCATTGATAGCCAACAGCGTACCGGGTACTACTACCGGTAACGATTTAGCTGAAGGTTAATGCCGATGTGGTGTGATGCGTTCGTCTGCGTGGGCGTATCAGATTCCGTACTGCTGCAAAATTCTGTTTGCTGAATTGAACGCGTAATTGCGGATCGGGGTCAGTATCTTCCAAGGCTTCGACAATGGCAACACGGGGTGCCAGACCGGCAAAGTTGGCAACCTGTATGGATAACCCGGGGCGTGCATTCAGTTCGATAATCATAGGCCCCTGATCTCTGTCGAGAACAATATCCACGCCGAGATAACCGAGATTTGTCATCTCATAACAGGCGGCTGCCAGTTCGAGTAGTTTGTCCCAATGCGGTACAGTGAGATTGGAAAAAGGTTTGCGTGTGTCGGGGTGGAAATAAACCGGATCTCCGTACTGTACGGCGTGCAGCGCTTCGCCTGTGCCGATATCAATACCAACGCCGACTGCGCCCTGATGCAGGTTGGCGCGACCGTCTGATGCATGTGTAGCCAGCCTGAGCATGGCCATGATGGGATAGCCTTTCAGGACGATGACGCGTAGATCCGGAATACCTTCGTAACTGTAATCCGCAAAAACCGGATCGATCTGTATTAACGATTCAATCATCACCGAATCCGGTTTTCCGCCCAGACTGTGTAATCCGCTCAGGATATTGGCGACGTGGCGCTCGATATGCGAGAGCTTAACGGCATCACCGCTGGGTTTGTAATAGAGATTGTGATCCTGCTCGGTGATCACCAGAATACCTTTGCCGCCGCTGCCTTTAACCGGTTTGATGACAAACTGGCTGTACGCACTGAGAATATCCTTCAGTTGTTTGACATCGTGATGATAATGCAATGTGCCCAGCAGTTGCGGAACGGTGATACCTGCTTCCTGCGCCAGACGTTTGGTTTTTAATTTGTCATCCACCAGCGGATATAGATGGCGCGGATTATAACGCGCGATCAGGCCGAAATTCCGCTGGTTCATCCCGATGATACCCATACTTCTGAGCCGTTTAATGCTTGTCAGAAACATGACGACTTCCCATGGAATGGAAACGGTATAGTTCAGTTAAACGATAACCGGTGTATTGTCCGAGAATCAGAATCAGCGCCAGGTTAACCAGCATTAATTCCGGAAAATTGAACGTGAGGTATTCAACAGTCCGGTTGGTCATGAACAGATAAGCAATAACGGCGGTCAGCAGGCTTCCCGCGCCCTGAATGAATACTTCCCTGGGGCCATCCTCTTCCCAGAGCACCGACATGCGTTCGATGGTCCATGCCAGAATAATCATGGGGAAGAAAGTTACCTGCAGGGCTTGGCTGAGGCCGAGTTTGTGACTGATAATGCTGATACTGGCAATAATGGCAATCACAACAATAATGACCGCCGATATGCGTGCAACCAGCAGCAGATTCAGGCGCGATAGATAAGAGCGGATTAGCAGACCGGTGCTGACGACAATCAGGAAAATCACGATGCCGGTAATCAGGGTGGTTTGAATCAGCGCCAGGGCAATCAGAATCGGCATAAACGTTCCGGAAGTGCGGATGCCGATGAGAATACGCATGATAACAACGACCAGCGCGCCGATCGGCAACAGCAGAATCATTTTGAAAGCGTTTTGTTGTTCGATGGGCAGACTGTAGATCGAGAAATCGATCAAACCCGCCTGGGTGTGCAAGCCGCTGTTTATGACCAGATTTCGGGTGGAGTGGATATTCTTGATAATGGAAAACGAGACCTGCGAATTTCTGCCGCCGATCACATCCAGCAACGATTGGCCGCCACGCTGCCAGATCAGGAAATTCTCGGGTCTGCCGCTTTTGCCGGTATCCTGGTCAAACAATATCCATTTCTGCCCATTGTGAATTTCTACGAAATTAGTTAGCGACTGGCGTCTTCTGCCATCTTCGAGAAACAGACCACGGACGACCCGTGCGCTGATACCTTCCAATGCCAGCAGATCCAGAATCAGATCGGTTTTGTAATTTTCACCGGCTTTATCGTTTCGCAGCAAACGCTGATTCTGATCCGGCGAAGGCGAGTTAAGCGTTTGAATGAGTTCGCGGGTAAAAATTTCCGAGTTTGCCGACTTCGCACGCACGGTTTCGAGTAAAGTCAGTGATGCGGTCAGAAATACCTCGTCGAGTTCCGGTTTTTTCGGTGGCAGCGGTTCGTCAGACGGGGATGACTCAATTATTTTGTCATTTTCGTAAAGACTCAAACGATAATAAGCTGTTTGAGCACCCTGGGCGGTTCTTTTGCTCCACTGCACACGGCGTTCTTCATCGGATGGCATTTCACTGAAGCCGTAATCGGACGAGGCAAAATCCTCTTCCGTAAAAGTCAGGCGAGGTTCCTTGGGCGGTAAAGCAAAGGAGACGATGACAGGCTCGCCATAGGTCTGAAAATCAATTTTAGCCTCGATTGTCCAGACGAATTTTTTTTCATCCGGCATTAAGGGAAAACCCAGAACCAGGTGTTTGTATAAAATTAATCCGATACCGGCAAAAAGAATCAGAATAACGACAGTATAAAGTCTGACGCTGGCGTGCATTAGGGTTGCTTACCGGATGTTTGAGGGACGGTATATTCTTTGCTGACATCGACAATCGCCAGGTCGCGAAGAAAGTTTCTGCCGATCAGAACCTGCTGCTGGAACTTGCTGCGATCGACTAAAGTAAAGCTGATGTGTTCATCCAGGTCACCCAGTTTGACACGTAAGCTGACGATAGGGCGGCGCTGGGATTCTGTCACGTGTTTTTTGATCTTGGTGTGACCGCGGATGCGCCGTGTTAATTCGATTTTCTCACTGGTATTCGGGTGGATGATATTGAATTTAACGTAGGGTTTGCCGTCGCGCTCAAATTCCACCATGTCCAGCGCATTCAGCGAGGATGTCTGCGCGCCGGTATCTATGCGCGCGCTCAAAATAATTCCAGGGGGGTCAAGATAAATATTTTCCAGCCCACCTAAAACCTTTCTTTTATCTTTCGCATCTGCTTTCTGAGCAGTATTTGCGGCAGTGGCGGGAGTATTTGCCGGGGGCTGCGGATTGCGTGTAACTGTTCTCGATACCTGGGGGGGAGCCGCTGCTGGCGGTCTGGAAGTGTTTTCGGTTATGCTGGGTTGATTCGCTAACTGCTGCTGTTCCAATTGTTCTTTTTGTTTTAATAACTCAGCCAGTACGGTAACGACTTCACTTTCGCGGGAACTGACAGCTATTTCCCGTGCAGCCAGCGCCTCTTCACGGCGGGCCAATTCGGCAATACGGTCGCCCAGATGATCTTGTTCAATCGAGAGTGTCGGGTTGGGTGTCGTTTTATCCGATGATTGATGATCAATCGTCTGGCATCCTGAAGACAGCACCGGGATGCAGAGAACAAACACAGCGCAGGAAAATATTTTGAATGTATACAGCTTACTTCCTTTAATTAACAGCATCTTGCAGAATTGTTTGGTGGAAAAATAAGGTTATTCATGTCAGTGATGGTTAGCGTCCCAGCCATCAGAAAATCCGTTACTAATAAGGTGGTTGAGAATACAGTGATTCCTTTTTTCAGGGATTAGCCAACTCAAAAAACAATGTCTCGCTGTTGAAGGCGCAGATACCGCGGTGAATCTCCAGACAATGAGAGGTCACGATGATCGTATATAACCCCGGCGGTTGTTTTCCGGTATCAAATTCAAAATGAAAATGGCCCTGTTTATCACTGGTATAGGATTGTTCGTCGAGTATGGTGCCGTCTGCCGCCGTCACCATAAAATGCAGTAAGACATCCGCTGTCGGCTGAGCATTATAATCGACCCACCCATTGACGATGACTGTCTCACCAACCTGGTAGTGGGTGCCCGGTTCAACCAGAACAGGTTTGGAAATATGCGTGGCGTGAGCGCTGACAGACATCCCGGATAAAAATAAGGCTAACAACAGGTATGCTGCCGTATCATATATTCTGAGTCTCATAAAATTATCCAGCTCTTCATCAATAAGTTTAATACCCAGTACGATCCTCATTGCGGATTTATAATGTTTACATTTTGATAGCAGATGGGGACTAAGTGAAACATGTTCAATCGATTTTTTATGGGAAGGAATATAACAGGTGTCGCATTACAAAGCCAGAGTAACTTCCATCAATTAAGCAAACAAGATCAATCGGTTTGAGCATTGTTAAGCGCATCGTTAAACGGTTTTGTTTTTGGGTGAGGAATTGATCGGTAATAGATCGGTAATCGTTCCCTCAGCCATTTCGGCTGCAAAGAAAACCGTCTCGGATAGCGTGGGATGCGGGTGAATGGTTAAGCTGATGTCTTCCACGTCTACACCCATCTCAAGCGCCAGCGTGGTTTCGGCAATGAGTTCTCCGGCATTGATCCCGACGATGCCGGCGCCCAGAATGCGGCGTGTTTTTTTGTCTACGATCAGTTTCGTCATACCTTCTTCACGCGCCATAGAAATCGCCCGGCCACTCGCTGCCCACGGGAAGCTGGATTTCTCATATTCAATGCCCTGCTGTTTGGCGTCCCGCTCGGTCAGACCTGTCCAGGCAATCTCAGGGTCAGTGTAAGCAACCGATGGTATTGTGCGTGCATCAAAAACCGCTTTGTGTCCGGCAATAATTTCAGCCGCCAGCTTGCCTTCATAAGTTGCCTTGTGCGCCAGCATGGGGTTGCCGATGATGTCGCCAATGGCGAAAATATGCGGGATATTGGTGCGCAATTGCGAGTCGACCTGGATAAAGCCTTTTTCGTTAATCTGAATGCCGATGCCTTCTGCGCCAATGGTAAATCCATTCGGACGGCGACCTACCGCCATCAGGATACAGTCATAAGTTTGCGGGGCAGGTGCATTGTCGCCCGCAAAACTGACTAAAAGGCCGGATTTTTTTGTTTCGATACGGGTAACCTGGGTTTTCAGATAAATCGCTTCATAACGGTTTTTAATTCTCCGGTAAAGCGGTTTCACCAAATCTTCATCCGCACCGGGAATAAGCTGATCCATGAATTCAACGATGCTGATTTTGCTGCCTAGTGCGGCGTAAATCGTCGCCATTTCCAGGCCGATAATACCGCCGCCGATAACCAGCATATGTTTGGGTACGGATTCGAGCTTGAGCGCGCCAGTGGAATCGATAATGCGCGGATCGTCAGGAATATCCGGAATGTGCGTGGCATGCGATCCTGCGGCAATAATGCAGTGGTTAAACGAAACGGTTTTAATCCCTTCGCTGGTTTCTACCTGCATCAAATGCGGCGTAACCAGTTTTCCGGTGCCGTGCAGAATCTTTACTTTGCGTTGTCTTGCGAGTTCCTTCAAGCCCCTGGTCAACTTTTCAATGACCAATGTTTTCCATGTGCGCAGTTTTTCGAGTGATATTTCAGGTTTGCTAAAAACAATGCCGTGGTCTTTGGCGTGTTCGGCTTCAGTGATAATTCTGGCAACATGCAGCAACGCTTTCGAGGGTATGCAGCCGACATTCAGACAGACACCGCCCAGCGTCTCGTGGCGTTCGATCAGTATGACCTGTTTACCCAGATCGGCAGCGCGAAATGCTGCCGTGTATCCACCAGGACCGGCACCCAGGACGACGACTTCCGCGTGCAGATCACCGCGTGGTGTTTGTTCTTCAGGTTGTGCGGATTGATGCGTATCTGTATCCGTTTTCGTCTTTTGAACAGATTGCGTTTCTTCGGAAAGTACCCTGGGTGGGGGTGTTATTTCCTCAGTGTCCTCAGCGATCGTTTCCAGCGTCAGAATGAGTGAGCCTTTTGAAACTTTGTCGCCCACTTTCACTTTGATAGATTGGATGACACCCGCCTGTGGCGAAGGCACTTCCATCGTGGCCTTGTCTGTTTCCAGTGCGATCAGTGACGTTTCTTTTTCCACGGTATCACCGGGGACTACGAGCACCTCAACTACCGGTACATCGTTGAAATCACCGATATCCGGTACTTTGATATCAACAATCTGGGCCATATTTACTTTAAATAGAAAGATTAACCATCATTACTGTCTGACCTGTCCATCACCGAGTACGATATATTTCTGACTCGTCAAGCCTTCCAACCCCACCGGGCCGCGTGCATGAATTTTATCAGTGGATATGCCGATTTCGGCGCCAAGGCCGTATTCGAAACCGTCCGCAAATCGTGTGGTGGTATTGACCATCACTGAGCTGGAATCCACCTCGCGCAGAAAACAGCGCGCACGCGTGTAATTTTCAGTGACGATCGCATCGGTATGCTGCGAACCGTAACGATTAATATGGTCAATCGCCTGATCCAGGTCGTCAACGATGCGGATGCTTAAAATCGGCGCGAGATATTCAGTCGACCAGTCTTCTTCAGTTGCCGGATTCATGCGTGTAATAATTGCGCGGGCGGCTTCGTCACCGCGCAACTCGACGCCTTTTTCCTGATAAATTTTGTCGAGTGCAGGCAGTATTTTTCCGGCAATTTCCGCGTGAACCAGCAGTGTTTCCATGGTATTGCAGGTGCCATAACGCTGTGTTTTTGCGTTGTCCGCAATGCGGATCGCTTTGTCGAAATTCGCCTGATCGTCAATGTAGACATGGCAGACGCCGTCGAGATGCTTGATCACCGGCACACAGGCTTCATTGGAGATGCGTTCGATCAAACCCTTGCCGCCACGCGGCACGATGACGTCGACATATTTCTGCATGGTAATCAGCTCGCCTACCGCCGCACGGTCAGTGGTTTCGATGACCTGTATTGCGGATTCCGGCAGACCGGCTGCCGCCAGACCTTCGCGTACACATTTTGCGATCGCCTGATTGCTGTGTATGGCTTCCGAGCCGCCGCGCAGAATCGCCGCATTGCCTGCTTTAAGGCAAAGCCCGGCAGCATCGGCGGTTACATTGGGCCGTGCTTCGTAAATAATCCCGATAACGCCCAGCGGAACACGCATTTTGCCAACCTGTATGCCGGATGGACGGTAACTCAATCCGGTGATTTCACCAATTGGATTGGGAAGGGCAGCGATCTGTTGCAAACCCTCCGCCATATTTGCGATGCTTTTTTGTGACAGCGCAAGACGGTCAATCATGGCAGCTTCAAGTCCTTTTGCTCTGGCATGATCCAGATCTTTTTCATTGGCTGCCAGCAGTTTTTGCGTGTCGCGATCGATTGCTTCCGCCATCGCGGTCAATGCCTTATTCTTATCCGCCGTTTCGGCTTTTGCAACCAGCCGGGACGCTGCGCGTGCCTCACGGCCAATAGCCTGCATGTAACTTTTGATATCTGTGGTACTCATGGGATGATATTTGGATTCGATGATTTGCGTGATTGTCATTATAGTACAAGATACCACGCACGGGCTCTTCAGGACATTAAAAGACGCGCTGTCAGTTCGCTATGTCAGTTCGGGCGTTCGGGAATTGCCGGGCGCAGTTTTGCAGCAATCGCCGGTAGTGCCAATGCTCCACTTCAAGATAATGGCGTGTGGATTCCTGATAATAGATGCCATTACCGAGATCAGGGGGTGGGCCGGCTTTCTGCCGATGGAACGTAGTGGCCGAATTGTGTCCGTCGCGCACCGCTGCTGCAAAGCGCGCGGCTGCGAGCATCTGCCAGTGTACAAGCCCGAACTGCCCGCTATCCGGTTGTATCAATCCCGAGACAAATAATGAATCGTAGTCCGGATGAAAAATATTGAGGTACAGTTGAGGCCGGTCACGGCGCCAGTTCAGGTGGCGTTCATCAATAAAGGGAAACCGGATCAGGTATCCTGTGGCAAATACAATCAGATCCACTTCAATTGCAGACTGATCCGTGAAATATACCTTGTTTCCGTCAAACCGGGCGATATCCGGTTTGAGCAGGATGTCGCCTTGTCCGATATAGTAGGGCAATAATGTGTTGATTACAGGATGTGTTTCAAAGAATCGGTGATCCGGATGCGGTAATCCTGTTTTTTCGGGCCGGCCAACCAATAACCGGTGCATAGCGGTTGCCGCGAATCGACGAAACCAAAGCGGTAGACCCAGCGCCAGCAACTGTTCTCCAACCTGATCGGTCGGGCGGCCCAGGAGATACTTGGGCATATACCAGTATCCACGGCGTGTACTGTGCCAGGTGCGATCCGCAAATTGTGCAGCCTCGACGGCAATATCACAGCCGCTATTTCCGCCGCCAACCACAAGTACACGGCGGTCGGTAAAAATATCCGGCCTGCGGTATTCGGCGGAATGCATGATCTGTCCCGAAAATTTCCCGGAATATTCAGGCCATTTGGGAAACCAGTTGTGCCCATTGGCAATTACAACCAGATCGAATGATTTTTTATCACCCTGCTTAAGCGTTACATACCACCGTGTGTGCGCGTTATCCTCATGCACTGGCTCTATGCTGGTTACGCTGGTGGAAAAATGGATGTGTTTCAATAACTTGAAATTTTCTGCATAGCATCGCAGGTATGCCAGAATCTGCGTATGGTGCGGGTAATCCGGATATTCCCGTGGCATTGGAAAATCAGGAAACTCTGTTCCGGATTTTGAAGAAATGGTATGCGTGGATCGGTAAACACGGGAACAGGGCTTGCCGTAATTCCAGTTTCCGCCCAGATCATCTTCCTGTTCAAAAATATGTGTTTCAAAACCATGATCAAGAAAATGCCGGGCTGCAGCAAGCCCGGAGCTGCCCGCGCCAATCACTGCGACGGTTTTTTTCATGACATAGTGTCAGATGTGGATTTTTTCTTTTGCTGCTGCATGATCACGAATGAATATGAGAAGTTTTTGAATGGTCTGCAATGTATAGCCTACGTCACATAAAATGATTTGATTTTAAAGAGTTGCTCAACGGTTTG
>CAYXFV010000010.1:0-51518 GCA_964464365.1 uncultured Nitrosomonas sp.
CTTGCGTCGTTAAATTTTGCCTTGCACTGCACCCCTTGATCGAGATCTTGAACAGATCCTAATATCGGGTTGATTTCCCAACCCAACTTTTTCAGCTGTTTAGCCAAAGAAAGGAAGTAACAACCTTAACGGCCTGTTAAAGACTGATCCGGTATAAAACACAGACGTATGATGATGCATGCCGTGTCAACATGTATGACTCGGCCCATTTCCCGGTTTTATTGTTTATAAAAAAGCGTTTATTTTCTCTATTACGTTATAATTTGTTCTTTTTTGCAGTGTGAGGAAGTGTAAATGCGCATCGAAGCCATACCTGTCGGCAATAACGCCCCGGAAGACGTCAATGTACTGGTTGAAGTGCCGATTGGCGGCCATCCCATCAAATACGAACTCGACAAAAATTCCGGCACGCTGGTGGTGGATCGTTTTTTGCATACCCCCATGGCCTATCCCGGTAATTACGGGTTCGTACCCAACACATTGTCTGACGATGGTGATCCCATCGACGTGCTGGTGTGTAACACCCGCCCGCTGGTGCCCGGCTGCGTGATCAACGTGCGGCCGATCGGTGTGCTGGTGATGGAAGACAATGCCGGGCGGGACGAGAAGATCGTTGCCGTGCCTTCCCCGCATCTGACCAAACGCTATGAGAATGTCCTCAATTACGACGATCTGCCGAGCATCACACTGAGCCAGATCGCGCACTTTTTTGAACATTACAAGGATCTGGAACCTGGAAAATGGGTGAAGATCGGTGACTGGCGCGATGCCAGCGAAGCCAGACGGCTGATTGTCGAAGCCATGGCCCGTTACCAGAGCACTTTGCCGGCATGAGTGGGTGCAAGGGGGGATTCCAATCGGTAATCCAATAAGCATTTGAGCATTTGTTTCGTATCCCGCGAGGTATGCAGTATGCAGAAATTTACCTCAATCTGACGGATGCAATAATTTGTCCATATTCTGAAAGTACAATAAAAAATTGTTGCGCATTAGCCTTGTCCGTTATCGGCTGGTATAATACCGCGCCCGATGTGGTATCAATAACAGCTTATTTTTGAGGAATAATTTTATGTCTCGTCCAGTCCGTAATATCGCAATCATCGCGCATGTCGATCATGGCAAAACCACGCTGGTTGACAAACTTCTGCACCAGGCGGGGACTTTCGCGGCGCATCAGCAGGTATCCGAGCGCGTGATGGATTCGAATGATATTGAACGCGAGCGCGGCATTACGATTCTGGCCAAAAACTGCGCGATTGATTACGAAGGCGTGCATATCAATATCGTTGATACACCGGGGCATGCGGATTTTGGTGGGGAAGTGGAACGCGTATTGTCGATGGTCGACGGCGTTCTGCTGCTGGTCGATGCTGTCGAAGGGCCGATGCCGCAGACGCGGTTTGTGACCCGGAAAGCACTGGCGTTGGGATTGAATCCTATCGTGGTGGTGAACAAGATCGACCGTCCGGGCGCTCGTCCGGATTGGGTTGTCGATCAGACATTCGATCTGTTTGACAAACTCGGTGCAAACGATACGCAGCTTGATTTCCCGGTAATTTATGCATCGGGTTTAAACGGTTATGCCGCGCTGGATTGTAACGCGCCAAGCCCGGATATGCGTCCCTTATTTGAAGCCGTCATCGGACATGTGCCGCCTCCCGAAGGAAATCCGGATGAACCGTTGCAATTGCAGATCAGTTCACTGGATTACTCGAGTTTCGTCGGGCGTATCGGTATCGGACGCATACGGCGTGGGCGTTTGAAACCCGGTCAGGAAATCATGGTGATGACGGGCGATAAAGTAGCCCGCAAAAAAGTCAATCAGGTGCTCTGTTTTAGCGGACTGGAACGCGAGCTTGTCGATGAAGCGATGGCCGGAGATATCGTCTCGATTAACGGGATTGATGAACTCAGTATCGGCACGACGATCGCTGATGTGGATCGTCCTGAAGCATTGCCGATCAGTCTGGTGGATGAGCCGACGATATCCATGACATTCCAGGTCAATACGTCACCTTTTGCTGGGCAGGAGGGCAAATTTGTCACCAGCCGTCAGCTGCGTGAACGCCTGGAAAAAGAATTGCGTACCAATGTCGCCATGCGCATGGAAGAAACCGGCGATACCGATGCGTTTCTGATCTCCGGTCGTGGTGAATTGCATCTGACGATTTTACTGGAGAATATGCGCCGGGAAGGTTATGAGCTGGCGGTGTCGCGCCCAAGAGTCGTGGTGCGTGAAATTAACGGTGAGAAATGCGAGCCGTTCGAAATGCTGACGGTTGACGTGGAAGAAGCCAACCAGGGGGCGGTCATGGAAGCACTGGGCGCACGGCGCGGTGAATTGCAGGACATGGCTTCGGATGGCAAAGGGCGGGTGAGGCTGGATTACCGTATTCCTGCCCGCGGTCTGATCGGTTTTCAGTCGGAATTCATGACGATGACGCGGGGTACCGGGTTGATCAGCCATGTATTCGACGAGTTCGCGCCGGTCCGTTCAGATATTCCGCCGCGCCGAAATGGTGTGCTGATTTCGGGCGAAGCTGGTGAAGCCGTGGCTTATGCCCTGTGGAAATTGCAGGAACGTGGACGTATGTTCGTCAGCCCGGGCGACCGGCTGTATGAAGGCATGGTAATCGGCATTCACAGCCGTGAGAATGATCTGGTCGTCAATCCGATCAAGGGCAAGCAGCTGACCAATTTTCGTGCTTCCGGTACCGATGAGGCCGTTGCTCTGACACCGCCGATACAATTGACGCTGGAATCAGCGATTGAATTTATCGCCGATGACGAACTGGTCGAAATTACACCGCAAACCATCCGTATCCGCAAGAAGCTGCTGCTCGAACATGAGCGCAAACGTGCATCGCGCGCAGCTGCCTGAAATCGATGTCAGCGCGACGCGGAAGAACAATTCAGCGTCGAGCGGGTGTGAACAACCATTTCAAAAAGTTGTTTGAATAGAATCGGGTAACCTATAAACCCTTGTCAATTCACATGTTTGATCTTGACAAGCGGGGTTGGCAAGGGCAAAATGCTGCCTCTTATCTTTACGCGTGGCGAATTAGCTCAGTGGTTAGAGCAGCGGAATCATAATCCGTTGGTCCGGGGTTCAAATCCCTGATTCGCCACCATCTTGTTGGTTTTACGTATCTGTTTGATTAAGCGTGCTAATACAATGGGTAAACCGCAGTTGCTGCAAGGCGTGATGCTGATCCTGCTGAGTTGCATGATCAGTCAGAGCCATGCGCAGCTGGTCAGGAATTTTCCACTGGACAGTAAATTCGGTAAGCTGAAATCCTATACGCATCCGCAACTCAAAATCGACAAGGAGAAGGGAGTTATGATGATGGGTGTCGGCGGTCAAATCCGTGATACGAATAATCTCATCATTATGCCCGGCATGCTGGATAAAACCGGTTATATCCGATATCAGGTTGACAGCATGGGTCTGGTGTACCGTATCTGGTTTCTGACACCGGAAGAAATCCAGCTGGCTAGAGAAGAAGAGCGGCTTCTCAGGAAGCAGAATCCACAAAAAAAATTTTCAATTCCCTTCTTTCAGTGAGCAACAAACTCTATATTAAGACTTTTGGCTGCCAGATGAATGAGTATGATTCTGGCAAAATGGCCGACGTACTGCATGCCGCGCATGGTATGGAATCCACCGATGATCCGGCGCAGGCGGACATTATTCTGTTCAATACCTGTTCGGTACGCGAAAAAGCGCAGGAGAAAGTTTTTCACGATCTGGGACGTGTCAAGCATCTCAAGGCCGCGAATCCGGACTTGTTAATCGGCGTCGGCGGATGCGTTGCGAGCCAGGAAGGCAAAGCCATTGTCAGTCGTGCGCCATTTGTCGATATTGTATTCGGTCCCCAGACACTGCACCGGTTGCCTGATCTGATTGAAAAGCGTAGAACAACCGGTCGTTCGCAGGTGGATATCACATTCCCGGAAATTGAAAAATTCGACCATCTGCCGCCTGCCCGCACTGAAGGCGCAACAGCCTTTGTTTCCATTATGGAAGGTTGCAGCAAGTATTGCAGCTACTGTGTGGTGCCCTATACACGCGGCGAGGAGGTGTCAAGGCCATTGGTCGATGTGTTGACGGAAATTGCCGTGCTGGCTGATCAGGGTGTCAAGGAAATTACGCTGCTTGGACAGAATGTCAATGCTTATCTGGGCGTAGTGGACGATGGCGGTATTGCCGATTTTGCGCTGCTGATCGAGTATATCCACGAAATACCCGGGATTGAGCGTATCCGCTATACCACGTCACACCCTAAGGAATTCACGTCACGGCTCATCGCATCGTACGGTGCATTACCCAAACTCGTCAGCCATCTGCATCTGCCGGTGCAGTCCGGTTCGGATAGAGTACTGGCCGCGATGAAACGCGGTTACAGCGTGCTCGAATATCGATCCATTGTGCGTCGGTTGCGCGAGATTCGTCCACAATTATCGTTGTCATCCGATTTTATCATCGGTTTTCCCGGTGAAACGGAAGCGGATTTTGCAGCGACCATGCAATTGGTCGAAGAATTGAATTTTGACGAATCCTACAGTTTCGTCTATAGCGCCCGTCCGGGTACGCCAGCGGCCGATTTTCCGGACGATACGCCGCAATCGATAAAGCTGGAACGGTTGCAGCGTTTGCAGGTGCAAATCCATCAGCAGGCGCGGAAGATCGGTCTGAGTATGGTCGGCAGCACACAACGGGTTCTGGTTGAAGGTATTTCCAAAAAACATACCGATGAAATTTTTGGCCGCACCGATAATAACCGTGTGGTTAATTTTTCCGGAGACAGGAATCTGATTGGTCGTTTTGTCAATATCCGCATTACTGAAGCGTTGTCGCATTCCCTGCGCGGTGAAGTTGCCGCGATCTAAGGCCATAGTATATTTGCATTTTGCTTGCAAAGTTTGCTTGCTGCTGAGAGAATCGGAATATCTTAACTGTATCACGTCACATTGAAACCCAAACCCCTAGAGCTTTCCTTCACACCGGCAGATAATCAGCGATTGGCTAATTTATGCGGCGCGCTTGATGAAAACCTGAAACAAGTCGAAACCGCGCTCGATGTTACCATTTCAAGGCGTGGCGAGCGATTCAGCCTGTATGGCGATTCTGTTCAGACCAGGCTTGCGGCGGATGTGTTACGTCGATTCTACAATCAATCGCGTCATCACCTGAGTCTGGAGCAGATTCAACTTGGGTTGATCGAAGCGAGAAAATTTGAAAATGCACGGGAAACCGATGCGCAACTGCCAAATGATGCATCACCTGTTATGGAGAACGCTTCACCTGAATTATTGACGCGGCGGACCCATTTACATGGGCGAACCGAGCGGCAGGCGAAATATTTGCAGCAAATACAGCAGCACGATATCACTTTTGCGATCGGCCCGGCGGGAACCGGCAAAACCTATCTCGCCGTTGCCAGTGCTGTGGATGCGCTGGAGCGCGAACTGGTTGCCCGGCTGATACTGGTCAGACCCGCCGTGGAAGCCGGGGAGCGTCTCGGTTTTTTGCCGGGTGACATGACGCAGAAAGTAGATCCCTATCTGAGACCACTCTACGATGCGTTATATGATCTGATGGGTTTTGATAAAACCAGCAGGCAGTTTGAACGTCAGGCCATAGAGATCGCCCCGCTGGCTTTTATGCGCGGACGCACGTTGAATCAGTCGTTCATTATCCTGGATGAAGCACAAAACACCACGCCTGAACAGATGAAAATGTTTCTGACGCGCATCGGCTTCGGGTCAAAAGCGGTTATCACCGGTGATATTACGCAAACTGATCTGCCTAAACATCAGAAAAGCGGCCTGGCGGATGTCAAGCAGGTGCTCAAGGATGTACGCGGTATCGCATTCACGCATTTTCAATCTGACGACGTGGTTCGGCATCCTCTGGTGCAGCGTATTGTCGATGCCTATGAGAAATATGACCGAAAACCGCAGGAGACGGCGGAATAAATGCTTGCGGTTGCCGGTGGCCGGAGTACAGTGAAGCAGCAATCATTCAGTCTGGCTGTACAGTATGCTGCGGATAACGCTGATCCGGCGAATCTACCCGCACGTGCGCAATTCCGGCGCTGGGTCAAATTCGCGCTTGAGCGGCAGGCTGAAATTACTATTCGCATTGTGGATACGCCGGAGGGTCGTGCACTGAATCATGATTACCGCGGCAAGGATTACGCCACCAATGTCCTGACTTTTGTGTATGACGAGACGGATCCGTTATCCGCCGATATTGTGCTGTGCGCAGCGATTGTCGAACAGGAAGCGCAACAGCAACGTAAAGCATTGCTGGCGCATTATGCGCACCTGACGGTTCACGGTGTTCTGCACGCGCAAGGCTATGATCATATTGAAGATGCTGAAGCTGCCATTATGGAACACAAGGAAATCGAGATTCTTGCGCGGCTGGGTTTTGATAACCCTTACGCAGCGGGTGGCGGCACCGTGATGAACCATTCATAGTATCACTGACATTTGAACCGATTTTTTAAAGCAACGATAAACCAGAATGGACGACCCCTCACCTAAACCGGGTTGGCTTGAGCGTCTCAGCTCCATGCTCTTGCGCGAACCCGAAGACCGGAAACAACTGATCACCTTATTGCACTCCGCATTCGAACGTAATCTGCTGGATTCGGATGCACTCAGCATGATTGAAGGCGTTATGCAGGTGTCTGAAATGCAGGCGCGGGACATCATGATTCCACGCAGTCAGATGGATGTCATCGATATCAATGAGCCACCCGAGAAATTCATTCCCTTTGTCATTGAAACCGCGCATTCGCGTTTTCCGGTAACGGAGGGTTGCGAGGATAATATTATCGGCATCCTGCTGGCGAAGGATTTGTTGCGCTATTATGCCGGTGAGGAAGATTTCAACATCCGTGCCATGCTGCGCCCAGCGGTGTTTATTCCTGAATCCAAGCAGCTTAACGTGCTATTGAAGGATTTCCGTAACAACCGTAATCATATTGCGATAGTCGTCAATGAATATGGCGGTGTCGCCGGGTTGATCACGATTGAGGATGTACTGGAACAGATTGTCGGCGAAATTGAAGATGAATACGATTTTGATGAAGACGAAGCCAATATCGTTCCGGAGCAGGAGAATATTTACCGCATCAAAGCCATAACCGAAATTGCGAATTTTAATGAAATCGCAGGTGCGAATTTCAGTGATGCGGATTACGATACGATCGGCGGTCTGGTACTCAGTAAGTTCGGCAGGCTGCCGAATCGGAATGAATCGGTTATGATTGAAGATTTTAAGTTCACCGTGTTGCGCGCGGATAGCCGCCGATTGTACATACTCAAAGCTGAGAAAACGGTAGCCGGATCCGAGCTCGATTAAGCCTCCAGTGTATGATTGTTGCGGCTGCGGCTGTGTGAGCGGGAACAGCTTGATAATCATCGATTCATGTCTAAAATAATTACACGCACAGTCGATACGCAGGCTTTTGAAGTACTGCGGCGTCATGGTCTGCCGCCTATTCTGGCGCGCATTTATGCCTCGCGCGGTATTGCCGATGCGGAACAACTCGAAACCGAACTGGCGCGGCTGATCCCCTATCACCACATTAAAAATATCCAGCTGATGGCCTGTATCCTGGCGGATGCGATCGCTGCCGGGAAACGTCTGCTCATTGTCGCGGATTATGATTCCGACGGCGCGACCGCCTGCGCAGTCGGCCTGCGTATACTGCGTCAATTCGGTGCAATCGTGGATTATCTGGTTCCCAACCGGTTTGAATACGGTTATGGACTTACGCCCGAAATCGTTGCACTGGCGTATACGGCCAAGCAGCCTGATATTCTGATCACCGTCGATAACGGCATTGCCAGCATTGATGGCGTGGCGGCGGCAAACGCGCTGGGAATGCAGGTTCTGGTTACGGATCATCACTTGCCGGGAGATGAGTTGCCTGACGCAGCGGCGATTATCAATCCGAATCAACCGGGATGTCCATTCCCGAGTAAAAGTATCGCCGGGGTCGGCGTTATTTTTTATCTGATGATGGCGCTAAGGGCTGAATTGCGTCAACGGGGTGCTTTTCTGCATCAGGGCGAGCCGAATCTGGCCAGTTTTCTGGATCTGGTCGCGCTGGGGACGGTGGCGGATGTTGTCAAGCTGGATGACAATAATCGTATTCTGGTTCAGCAGGGATTAAAACGTATTCGTAAAGGCGCAGCTTGTACAGGAATTCAGGCGCTGCTCAAAGTGACGCGGCGTAATTATGCGCAAACTTCAACCTATGATCTGGGTTTTATTCTGGGGCCGCGTTTAAATGCGGCGGGCCGGCTGGACGATATGTCGCTCGGCATCGAGTGCCTGATTACCGATGATCCGGCTTATGCCGGGCATATTGCGCGTGAACTGGATGCATTGAACACCCAGCGGCGCGAAATCGAATCCGATATGCAGGAAAGCGCGTTATCGATACTGGAAAATACGTTGGATACCGAGAACGGCAGGATTCAGAAGGCGCATAGCGTCTGTCTTTTTGATCAGTATTGGCATCAGGGGGTTATCGGTATTCTGGCATCGCGCATCAAGGAAAAATATCATCGTCCCACCATTATTTTTGCGCCCGGCAATAACGATGAAATAAAGGGATCGGGCCGTTCCATCCCGGGTTTTCATCTGCGCGATGCATTGGATCTGGTGTCCAAACGCTATCCGTCGTTGATTGTTAAATTCGGCGGTCATGCGGCAGCAGCGGGTTTGACGATACATGTCGACAATTTTGCGCCATTTTGTGATGCCTTCGAGAAAACGGCTCAGGCGCTGTTGACACCTGCGGATCTCACGCGCGTCATCGAAACCGATGGTGATCTGGCCGCGTCTGAAATTAATCTGGAACTGGCGCAGCATTTGACGCATCAGGTGTGGGGGCAGGGTTTCCCGCAGCCGAGCTTTCATGCGCATTTTTATGTCGAAGATCAGCGTATCGTCGGCGCAAAGCATTTAAAGTTAAAACTCAGAAAGCTTGATGCCCAGACACAGCATGATGCCATTCTGTTTTTTCAGAGTGACTTGTTGCCCGATGTTATCAGCGCGGTGTATCAATTACAGCTGAACGAATTCAATGGTCGCACGACATTGCAGCTTATGCTCGTGCATTGGTCGAAGCCGGATGAGCAAATGGCCGAAGCGTGACATAATGACATGCTTGTGCGGCGGATTGGGATGAGCTTGGAGTGAATATCGAATTTCTGCAGGATAATGCGCTGTTTCATTTACCGCAGTTTGCCACCAGTCTGGCGATCGGTTTGCTCATTGGACTGGAGCGTGAGCGCAGCCCGAGCGCCAAAGCCGGGCTGAGGACTTTTGCACTGGTGGCTCTGTTCGGTACGCTGGCTGCGATGCTGTCCGAGAAAACCGATTCACCGTGGTTTCTGGTTGCGGGGTTATTGATCGTCGGAGCTATGGTCATCGCAGCGTATCTGCGCACAAAAGATGACAGTGCAGTTGATCCGGGAACGACAACCGTCGCGGCGATTATCATCTGCTACGGGCTGGGTGCAATTATCTGGTATGGCGATACCAAACTGGCCATCATGCTGGCGATCGTGACAACCATTTTGCTTTATTTCAAGACGGAACTGCATGGCATGACGCAGAATCTTGGGCGTCGCGATCTGGTGTCGATTTTGCAGTTTGCGGTATTGACGTTCATTATCCTGCCGATTCTGCCCGATGAAAATATCGGGCCGTATCAGACCATTAATCTTTATCAGATCTGGTTGATGGTGGTGCTGATTTCCGGCGTCAGCCTGGCGGGTTACGTGGCGTTGCGTCTGGTCGGCGAACGGCACGGCACCGTGTTGCTGGGGCTGCTCGGCGGTCTGGTTTCCAGTACGGCGACGACGTTGGTTTATACGAGGCTCAGCAAAAGCAGTCAGTATTTTCTGCAGCTAGCGACCGTTGTAATTATGATCGCCAATCTTACAGTGCTGATACGGCTGGCTATTGTCAGTGCTGTTGTGTCTCCCGATATCCTGCCCAAGCTCTTGCCGGTGCTCGGCAGCGGTTTGTTGTTTGGTATCGGCGCGGCACTGTACTGGTGGAAGCGGCTCATTCAGCATAATAATATACCTGCGCCGGAAATCAATAATCCGGTCGAGTTGCGTACTGCGGCAAGTTTTGGGTTGCTTTATGCCGTTGTCCTGGTTTTTGCCGCCTGGTTGTCCGATATTGCGGGTAGCCGCGGTTTATATATCGTGGCTCTGGTGTCCGGGTTGACGGATGTCGATGCGATTACGCTGACGAGTCTGCGGCTGTACAATCTGGGCAGTCTGCAGGATTTTGAAGCAGTTACCGCCATTTCATTGGGCATACTGTCCAATATCGCTTTTAAACTCGGGCTGATTTATTTTATCGGCAATACGCTGACCGCTCAACGCTGTGCAACTGGTATGCTGGCGTCTGCGGTAGGTATTGGCATGGCGCTGCTGCTATTGGAATAGTGCGCTGATGTTTCAGGATGGCGTGCGCGATATCATCATCGGTATGCCGCTTTTCTCAGCGATTGCGCGTTCCAGCGCTTCGTGATCGATTTCAAAATCCACCCCCAGTTTTTGCTGACTCCGTTTTTGCATCAGAAAACTATTTATCTCAGCAATGGTCATTTGTTTGTAATTGGCGTATTTTGCCTCGTCTTCTTCCAGTGGGGGATGCAGTTCGATAAACAATGAATCGAGCTGCCACCCGAGCTTAATCGGTTGGTTGACAATATTGACCTGCGTGCCGATCGGGACCAGTTCAAACAGTTTTTCGATATCTTCGGGGTACATCCGGATGCAACCGGCCGAGACGCGCATGCCTACGCCAAACGGTTTTGCTGTGCCATGAATAAGATAGGAGCCTTTTCCGATACTCAGGCGCATGGCATGCCGGCCTAACGGATTGTCAGGACCTGGTGGAACAATATCGGGCAGCGGCGGTTCGCCATTGGCAATCCGGTATCGTTTAATGGATTCCGGCGGTATCCAGGTCGGATCTTTCTTTTTTTCAGTGATTCGGGATATGCCGAGCGGTGTTTCCCAGTCCATGCGTCCGATGCCGGTTGGAAATGTCATGACGACCGGTTTTTCATCTTTTTTGGATTCGGGAAAATAATAAAGGCGCATTTCGGCCAGATTAAGTACAATACCTTTGCGTTCAGCCTGCGGAAGAATATAGCGGCTCGGCAGAATGACTTCGGAGCCATCGTCCGGCATCCATCGGTCAACATTAGGATTGGCCTGCACAATCTCGGTCTGTCCGATATCATAAAGGCGCGCAATATCCAGGAGCGTATCAGCGCGGCCAGCCTGGGTCGTGCGAATTTGTCCAAAAATATCTATACCGACAGGCGGTAACGGCCAGGTTTCGGCGCGGATACCGGCTGCAGCAGAAAAAATGGAAACAGTAAAGAGCAATAACAAAAATCTTTGCATCGATAATCCCTTCCCTTCAATCAGAGCATGACAATAGCCGAAATGATAACCGATATTTTTTGTTTGAAACAGTGAGGCGTATGAATCCGGTGTCAAAACCGGAAATGGATGTCAGGCTGAAATAAAGTTTTTTGCAACGACAGGTGCGGATGCATCATTCAGTATGCTGGTTGTTGTACTGTACCAGTAAGTGGGCAATCGGGAGATCAGAAAAACTGTTGTATCAGATGGCGATCAACGGATGCCGGAGCAGGAATGACGCGATGGAACAATAAGAATAAGCGATCTACAGGAATGAAACATACAGAAATAAAACGGGGTCTATAATAAATGTGGACGACTATAGACCCACATAAAGTAGTCAGCCGTGATTATTGATTGGCCGCTGCTTCGTCAGCTGCTTTTGCGTCAGCAACGATTTTGTTAGCCGTGGCACATTTAACGACAACGACTTTGCCATCTTTGGTTTTGGACATGCTTTTAACAGAGTCATTCGGCTCTTTTTCTCTGCAGTTCATCCAGTTCAAAATGTCTTCGGCACTGATCGGTGTCAACGAAGATTCCAGGTTTCCACTCGCCATTGTCGTTGTTGAGCCGAAAACAAACATTGCAGCAATTGCAGTCATTACGAATTTTTTCATTTTGATTCCTCTCCTTTGGTTTTAAATATCATTCAATTTGCCATGCATCAATTCGGCGGTTCTCCCGGAACAAAGTATATAGCAAGTTCGCCTTTTTGTGCGTATCGTTATTTAATTCTACAGGCTAAATTTGTGCCGCAATTCACTGTAGAGTATCTGATGAAAACGCTGCGTAAACTCTGCTCCACCCTGAATTATACCTATGTGCATGTATTATATTAGCATTCCACGGTAATGCAGTCCAGAGGCTGCCTGGATTGAATCATCCTGATCGGGCTGCTCTGTTTCCGGGAATATCCCCAACGGTGGACAGCGCTTACTTGAAACGGGATAATCCATGGGTCAATGTTACAAGTAGTAAACGAGTATGAAAGATCGTCGGTCTGCTGGCTGATCAGAACGAAGCAGAACTAAGACACAGTGCGTTTCCATGCGAATGAAGGATCCCAATGTATAAACGATGTATGACACGATGTATTGCAGTTTTAACTTTACTTTTTTTTGCTAACCTGGCATTTGCTGATGACAGTGCAGTGCTCAAAGCTGTTGAAAACAGCGCGCGTGCTTGGCTTGTTTTGACTGATGAAGAACACTATGCGGATAGCTGGAAAATGGCTTCGGCGCATTTCCAGAATAAAAGATCGGAAGCGGATTGGATTAAGGCAGCCGGAACGATACGGAAACCATTGGGCGCCATGGAAAACCGATATATCGCGACAGCCGGATATTCCAAAGGACCATCCGGCTTTCCAGATGGGGAATATATCGTTGTGCAGTTTTATGCGACATTCAAAAACAAGACGTTGGCATTAGAAACCATTACGTTGTCCAAAGAAAAAGATAACGAATGGCGTGTTGCGGATTACGCGATCAAGTGATCGTAATTGCAAAAATGTTAACCGTCTCAATTTTTCCGAGATTCTACGCACAATAATGATCTGGAAACCCAATGTCACAGTAGCGGCTGTAGTTGAACAGGCGGGGCGGTTTTTACTCGTCGAGGAACAGATCGCGCCGCAAGGGCCGACGGTATTTAATCAACCAGCCGGTCATCTGGAGCCGGATGAATCACTGATTCAGGCGGCCATCCGAGAGACGCTCGAGGAAACCGGCTATATATTTGTGCCTGAATGGCTGGTCGGCATTTATCATTGGCATTCCGTTGACAATGATACAACCTATTTGCGTTTCGCATTTTCAGGATATATTACGGATTTTGAGCCTGATTATGTGCGGGAAACCGCAATTGTCAGTGCGGATTGGTACGATATGCCGCAAATTGAATCACTGAGCGCGCGTCATCGCAGCCCACTGGTAAGACAATGTATACAGGATTTTATGGCTGGAAAGCGATATCCACTACAGATGCTTACCCATGCTAGCTAGTCCGGCATGAAGAAAAAGCATGTGATTGTCGGTATGTCGGGCGGTGTTGATTCATCGGTGGCAGCGTATCTGCTCAAGCAGCAGGGTTATGACGTTACCGGACTGTTCATGAAAAACTGGGAAGACGATGATACCGATGAATACTGTTCTTCACGGCAGGATTTTCTGGATGCCGTCTCGGTTGCGGATATTCTGGATATACCGATCGAAGCAGCCAATTTTTCAGCGGAATATAAAGACCGCGTTTTTTCCAGTTTTCTGCAGGAATATCAGGCCGGGCGTACACCAAATCCGGATGTGCTGTGTAACGCCGAGATCAAGTTCAAGGCATTTCTGGATCATGCCTGCAAGCTTGGCGCAGATTATATTGCAACCGGGCATTATGCGCAGGTACGCGAATTTAATGGCGCGTTTCAATTGCTCAAAGGCGAGGACGGCACCAAGGACCAGAGTTATTTTCTTTACCGCCTGAATCAGCGGCAACTTTCGAATACACTGTTTCCGATCGGACATCTCTATAAACGCGATGTGCGAAAAATCGCCAGCGATTTAAAGCTGCCGAATTCCACGAAAAAGGACAGCACAGGGATATGCTTTATCGGCGAGCGACCTTTCCGGGAATTCCTGAGCCGCTATCTGCCGCATGAACCCGGTGACATACAGACGCCCGAAGGCAAAACAGTTGGCCGACATATCGGTCTGATGTATTACACCATCGGGCAACGGCAGGGGCTCGGCATCGGCGGTACACGCGACGGCAGCGATGATCCTTGGTTTGTCTGTGGTAAAAAAATGGCGGATAACGTGCTGGTTGTGGTGCAGGGGCATGATCATCCGAGTTTGTTGCAACCATCGCTTAAAGCCGCCGATCTGAGCTGGATCAGCGGTGAGCAGCCGCATTGCAACTGGGTTTATGCCGCGAAAACCCGCTACCGGCAAAAAGATGCGCCTTGTTCCATCGCAAGCGTTGATCATGACCAATGCCAGGTGGATTTTGCCCAGGCGCAGTGGGCCGTTACACCCGGGCAATCCGTAGTGGTTTACGAGAGTACGGTGTGTCTTGGCGGCGGCATCATTGTCGCGTAAAACCTTAGGTATGCACGGTCCTGGTAATCTCTTTTCAGTCCTTTTTTAGTGCCTTTTTCAATGCCGTGAAATCATACATTTTCCGAAAACCTTTATTCTGATCATGTCATTTACTGAAAACCGCTGGCTGGTTGTGGCCGGTGCGCTGATTATCCAGATGTGTCTGGGCGCAATCTACAGCTGGAGTGTATTTGTTAACCCGCTCAAGGATATTTTCTTTTACACAACGACACAGACGCAAGCTGTTTTTTCATTGGCACTGGCAACTTTTGCGCTGGTCATGATTTATGCCGGCAGGCTGCAGGACAGGAAAGGGCCGCGCATTGTGGCGGCGCTGGGCGGTATTGTTCTGGGCGCAGGGTATCTGCTTGCTTCTTTGACTGGCGGTAGCTTTTTATGGGTTGCGCTGACGATCGGTGTGATTGGCGGGGCGGGCATCGGTTTTGCCTACGTTTGCCCTATTGCGGCATGCGTAAAATGGTTTCCCGATAAGCGCGGTCTGGTTACCGGTGTTGCTGTTGCCGGTTTCGGGGCCGGGGCGTGGTTGTTCGCGAGAATCGCATCGGGTCTGATCGATACTTATGGGATCCTGGACGCTTTTAAATATCTCGGCATCCTGTTTATGATTGCGGTTGTAGCTGGCGCGCAGTTGCTCAGGAATCCGCCGGAAGGATGGAAACCCGCAGGGCGGGCATCTTCCACATCACAGTTTACACAGCTTAAAGTGACCGCCAGCGGAGACTTTGAATGGCGGGAGATGATTCAATGCAGACAGTTCTGGATGCTCTGGACAATGTTCGTGTCCGGTGCTGTTGCCGGATTGCTGGTGATCGGCATACTGAAACCTTACGGTTTGCACAGCGGACTCAGTCCGGCTGCGGCTGCAAATGCGGTGGGCATACTGGCTTTGTTCAATGGCGCCGGACGAATTATCTGGGGTATGGTATCGGACAGGATCGGCCGGAAAAACGCGATGGCCTTGATGTTTCTGTTGCAGGGCGTGATGATGTTTACGCTGATTGAAATGGGTTCAACAGAATTGACGCTGTCCATCGCAGCCGCGTGGATCGGATTCAATTTCGGCGGTAATCTCGCGCTGTTTCCCGCGACGACGGCGGATTTTTTTGGTATCCGGAACGTCGGCATGAATTATGCGCTGTTGTTTACTGCGTATGGTGTTGCCGGGATTATGGGGCCAATACTGGCCGGTAGTGTATTCGACATGACAGGCGGTTACTTGTGGGCTTTTATGCCATCAGGCGTGGCTTGCCTGATTGCGGCAGGCATATCGCTGCGGCTTAGTCCGCCGCATCGCGCCGGGGATGCATCTGATCAATTTTCCCGGAATCAAAAGACATGAATACGAAAAAAACGGCGGCTATTTTTCATGGGCTTGGCGGCTCGGAAAACAGCTTCTGGATTCCCTGGTTAAAAGCCGCGCTTGAAGCGGAAGGCATGGATGTCTGGACACCCTCGTTATCGGCCTGTGACAGATTTGATGATCTGGATCAATGGGTTCAGGAGGTTGTCGCAGCAGCGCCGCATCGTGATTATGATTTGATGGTAGGACATTCGGCGGGCGGTTCATTGATTCTGAGGCTGCTGTCCTGCGCAGGTTTCTCCGCCAGGCATGCGATTACCGTGGCCGGTTTTGTCAAACCGTTAACAGACCATCGGGTAAATGATTTGAGCTATCCCGACGGTTTTGATGTTGCGGCCATTAAAAACAATTGCGACGCTTTGACTTATATTCATTCCGATAATGATCCCTGGGAATGTGGGCAGGCACAGGGTGATTTTATGCGCCGCAGTCTTGGGGGTACGCTGCTCATCATGACAGGGCAGGGGCATTTCGGTTCGGATTATATGAAGCAGCCTTATAAGACGTTTCCGTTGCTGTTGAAACATTGTTTACTCTAAGTTGGCAGGTGGTTTTTCAACAGTTTGTTAGAACCTGTTTATGATCTCGATCAAGGGATGCAGTGCAAGGCAAAATTGAACAAAAAAGCGGAGCATACTTGAAGTATGTGAGCATTTTGAGTTCGATTTTAACGCAGCAATGCGCTCTTCAGTGGGATCATACAATTACTCGTCAGGAAAAGATTGCCCCGGGAAAAGCGCCTCGATAAACCCAAACGATCGGAAATCCCGGATGCGCATGGGATACAGAATACCCTGCAAATGGTCGCATTCATGTTGCACGACGCGTGCGTGAAAACCGCTAACTTCACGGTCAATGATGTTGCCGTGTTGATCGTAGCCCTGATAGCGCAGGTGGGTGTAACGCGAAACCTTGCCGCGCAAACCCGGAACGCTCAGGCAGCCTTCCCAGTCTTCTTCCATTTCATCCGATAGCGGGGTGATTTGCGGATTGACCAGAACGGTGAACGGTACTTCGTCAGCATCGGGGTAGCGCTGATTTTTCTTAAAACCGAATATCACCACCTGCAGACTGACGCCGATCTGCGGCGCAGCAAGACCCGCGCCGTCGAGCGCTGTCATCGTATCCTGCATATCCCGGATCAGGGCATCCAGCTCGGGTGTGTTGAACTGTTTCACGGTTTGCGCAACGGCCATGAGCAGCGGCTCACCCATTTTCAGTACCGGTTTAATTGCCATAGCAGTTGACCAAATGCTCCAGAATATTTCTGACATGTACCATCGCATCATCGAGGATCGTGAAAATTTCTTTTAACGGTATACCTTCGGTATTCGTGCCACGACCAGCCGCATAATTGGCGACAATCGCTAGTGTTGCGTAATTCAGTTTCTGTTCCCGCGCCAGCGCGGCTTCCGGCATGCCGGTCATGCCAACCATATCCGCACCGTCAAGCGCCAGTCGGTTGATCTCGGCCGCAGTTTCCAGCCTTGGGCCTTGCGTTGCGGCATAAACACCGCCGTCGATGACCGCTTCACCGGCACGCCTGGCTGCTTTCAGAATCAGTGCGCGTGTCTCGGGACTATAGGGGCGGGTGAAGTCGATATGGGTTACCGGTTCGTCCCTGCTGCTGTCAAAGAATGTGAAATCACGGCCATAAGTGTAGTCAATGATTTGATCAGGAGCGATAAGGCTACCGGGTATCAGGTCGTCGCGAATACCGCCGACAGCGGCCACTGCAACGACATGTCTGGGCTTCAGGGTTTTCAGCGCCCACATATTTGCACGGTAATTGATCAGATGCGGTGGGATGGTATGACCGTATCCGTGGCGTGCCAGAAAAACGATTTCATGATTGTTGACTTTGCCGAATGTAAAAGGACCGGAAGGTTCGCCATAGGGCGTACGTATGATTTGACGATGCGATATTTCAAGACAGCTCAATTGCGTCATGCCGCTGCCGCCGATTATTGCAAACATGTTTTTCCTGTACGTTGTTTCAAAATGATCGCGTTTCGTTTGGGTTAAAGTGAATCGGATTCTGCATTGATCGCATAAATAGCCGGTAAATTCCGCCATGCGCCATGAATATCCATGCCGAAACCGAAAACGTACCGATTCGGTAAGTTTAATCCGATAAAATCCGCCTGGAAAGATTTTGTTTTGCCAATATCTTTGTCGAAGAGCACCGTGCTGTAGAATGTCTGGGCGCCGCATTCAAGCACTTTTTTGCGGATTCTGTCCAGCGTGATTCCTTCATCGAGAATATCGTCGATAACGAGTACGACGCGATCCTTGATGACGGCATTCCGGGGAAATAAGGTCCAGTTCATTTCGCCGCCGCTGGTTTTGTTGTGATAGCGTGATACCTCGATGTAATCGAAATCCAGGGGGAATGTCAGTTTTGGTAGTAAATGCCCAGCAAAAATAATGCTGCCTTTCATCACACAGAGTACCAGAGGATACTGTTCAGCCAGTTTTTCCGTAATTTCATCAGCCAGATTCTTGATGGTTTTTTCAATGACTTCTGCGGGATAAATCAAATCAGCGGTTTGCAGAATATATTCGGTTTGTTCTTTGGTTAACATGGCGTAATTATTGTGTGATGGATTGGAGTAGTTTTCTGAGACCGTTTTCATCCAGCAGGGTAATGCCTAGATTAACGGCTTTCTTATATTTGCTGCCCGGATCGTTTCCTGCAACGACATAATCGGTTTTCTGAGAAACGCTGCCGGTTACTTTTCCACCCAGTTTTTCAATTTCCGCCTTGGCTTCTTCGCGCGTCATATTCGGTAATGTTCCGGTCAGGACGAATGTCTTGCCGTTGATGGCGTTGTCGTCTGCGGGTTCGAATACCGTTCCGGTATTTTCTGCCCAGCTTACGCCGCTGGCGCGAAGCCGCTCGATGACTTCGCGGTTATGTGCTTCGGCAAAAAAATCAACAATGCTTTGGGCGACGATGGGTCCGACGTCACGCACCTGAAGCAGCTCTTCCATGCCGGCATCCATCAGGCGATCCAGATTGCCGAAATAACGCGCAAGGTCTTTGGCGGTTGCTTCGCCTACGTTACGAATGCCCAGCGCATAGATGAACCGCGCCAATGTAGTTTGTTTACTTTTTTCAATGACTGCCAGTATATTGCTGGCAGATTTTTCCGCCATGCGCGCAAGATTTGCCAGTGCTGCAATACCTAATAAATACAAGTCTGCGGGTGTTTTTACGATGGCATTGTCGACCAGTTGATTGACCAGCTTTTCGCCTAATCCATCGATGCTCATGGCGCGGCGCGCGGCAAAATGTAACAGCGCCTGTTTGCGTTGTGCGGGGCAAAACAGGCCGCCTGTGCAGCGGGCAATCGTTTCACTTTCGGGGCGCACCGCTCTGGCGCCACATACCGGGCAGTGATGCGGCATAATAAAGGGCCGGGTTTTTTCAGGGCGCTGCGCGAGAACCACAGACACGACTTCAGGAATGACGTCACCGGCGCGGCGGACAATTACCGTGTCGCCGATTCTTACATCTTTGCGGTTGATTTCATCGGCGTTATGCAAAGTCGCATTGGTGACGGTTGCCCCGCCGACAAAAACGGGCTCAAGCCGTGCGACGGGCGTCAGCGCGCCTGTGCGTCCAACCTGGACGTCAATATCGAGTAATCGTGTCATAGCTTCCTGCGCAGGAAATTTATGGGCCAGCGCAAAGCGCGGAGCGCGTGCCACGAATCCCAGTTTTTCCTGCTGTGCCAGTGCATTGACTTTATAGACCACACCGTCGATATCGTAAGGCAGTTGTTCGCGTTGCGCCGCAATTTGGGCATAGTATGCGATTAAACCGGGAAAGCCCTGCACGACGGCACATTCGCGTGCAACCGGAAAATGCAGCCCGGCAAGATAAGCCATAATCGCGCTGTGCGTGTCCTGGGGTACCAGCGCATCGGAATTCGGCGAGATACCGTAAGCAAAAAACATCAGTCGTCGCGTCGCCGTAATGGCCGCATCCAGCTGCCGCAATGAGCCAGCCGCCGCATTCCGCGGGTTGGCAAAGGTTTTTTCACCTTTTTGCAATTGTTCTTTATTGATCTGAATGAAATCTGCTTTAAGCATCAGTACTTCGCCGCGTACTTCCAGAAGGCGGGGTGTTTTTTCCACAGGCAGGGATAACGGGATGGCTTTGATTGTACGCAGATTATGCGTAATATCTTCCCCCGTATATCCATCGCCACGCGTGGCGCCGGTTGTTAAAATGCCGTTTTCGTAGCGGAGCGTAACGGCAAGGCCGTCAAATTTGGGTTCTACCGCATATTCAATCGGGCTTTCAGCAAGCCCTTCACTGATACGGCGATCAAATGCGCTGACTTCATCTTCGTCAAAAGCATTGTTTAATGACAGCATCGGTGTATCGTGTGTAACCTGAGCGAATGCACTGACGGGCGTGGCGCCGATGCGTTGCGTCGGGGATTCGGGCGTGATGAGGTGCGGGTGTTGTTGTTCGATCTGCTGAAGCTCGCGGAATAGCCGGTCAAACTCGGCGTCCGGTACGGACGGATCATTCAGCGCATAATACTGGTAATTGTACAGTTCAATCTGTCGCCGCAAGGTTTGCAGTTGCTGCTGGACTGTTTCTAATTCAGTGCGCATTGATTCAAGTTTGCATTCATTTCTTGGATTGCCAGGATTGTTACCTTTCAGGATGGCCACTATTGTAAAATACAAATCAACATCTGGTGATTAAAAAGGAAGGTAAGCTGTTTTACTTTGCTTGACCGAATTATTAGAATGGGTTTGATTTTCCGCTGAAAGGCCTGCGTGCGCCATTGCACAGTCGTCAATTGATTCGATAGCCTTGATATGTCTGATAAAAAATTGAAAATCCGTATACACATTCAACAACCCAAAACGACTGAGGCGACTGAAACAATTGAAGCCGATGCTCAGGAGGAGCCGGACGTATTAGCGGATCTGCCGTATCCTCCGCATTGGAACGCGCTGGAAAAACCGCCCTTTGACCGGCGCAAAATTACCACCGCAGTCGTCATTGTTTCCGTTGTGCTGGTGTTTGCGGTTACAGTGGGTTATATGCTTATCGGTGACAATGAAACGCCCGATAGCAGCCGTTTTGATGATGACCGCTTCGAGACGGCGCCTGCTGCCGATTACTCGGCTGGATTCAATACCTTTGACGACCGCTCGGCTTGGGTGCCGCTATCGGAACAACAGGAACAACAGCCGGAATCACCGGAAAAAGAACAGCGACAGGAAACAGCAAAGCAGGCGGATGATCCTGATGTGGCTGATCGTGTGGAGCCTCCGGATACGAAGGCGATTACAGATACAGATGCGCCCGTGCCCCGGCTTAAGCCAGAAAGCCCGGTCGGTGCGCAAATGCCGATTCTGCTAAAACCAGCAATGAAGCCGGCAACGAAACCGGCGGATTCCGGGGGTGCAGCGCAGCCCGAGTCCGAGTCCAAGTCTGTGCCGCCGCAGATAGCATCCAACGCGACGGGTATCCCGGTGGACACAAAAAAATCTGCCGCAGATCATGCCGGTGTTATTCGCGCCCAACTGACACGCCAGATCCGGCAACGGGAGCCGGTTGACGACGTTGATCGTGTGCTGCTTGGACGTATCGGCAGCAGCCATATCTATTTTTTTATCGAATTGCTGGGTTTTGCAAACCAGCAGTTAAGCGTTGACTGGTATTTTGAAGACCGGCGGGTTACTGAAACAAAACTGCATATTGGCGCCAGGCATTGGCGCACCAATGCAAGGAAACTGCTGAGCAAGGGTGATGCCGGCGCGTGGCGGGTCATACTGCGCGATCAGGCGGGCCAGGTATTGGCGGAAAGGCGATTTGTCGTCGAAATCTGATCCTGCTGTATAAAAGCTTGAAAGGATCAAAGATATATTCTGTTGATTGTTGAATGGGTTAGAGCATATTCATGAAATTTTGTAGTAGTTGCAGTGCGCATGTAGAACTCCGCATTCCGGAAGGTGACACTTTGTCGCGGTATGTATGTACCGTATGTCACGAGATTCATTATCAGAACCCCAAAATGGTCGTGGGCTGCATCCCGGAATGGGAAGACAAAATATTGTTATGCCGCCGCGCGATTGAGCCTAAAATCGGCTGGTGGACTTTGCCGGCCGGTTTTATGGAAAACAATGAAACGCTGGCGCAGGCGGCTGCGAGAGAAACGTTTGAGGAGGCCAGCGCCAGGGTTTCGATCGGCGATCTTTATGCTGTTTACAGTCTGCCACATATCAGCCAGGTGTATGTGCTGTTTCGAGCAAAGTTGCTCGATCTGGATTTTAAGCCGGGTGTCGAAAGCAGCGAAGTCAAACTGGTGTCTGAAGCGGAAGTGCCCTGGGATGAAATGGCTTTTCGCGTGATTCATGATCCGTTAAAGCGTTATTTTATGGAGCGGAATACGGGAAAACTGACGTTCCATACCGGCATTATTGATCGTCCGCATAAATCCGGTTAGGATGCGAACGACACCGCGTATCCGTCTCCGGCATTCCGTAAAACCGAGGGCCGATTGGCAGATGAAACACTGGTTTAAGAAATTTAATCCGCAGGCTATAATAACCATTTTTTGTATAATTCCATGAAACGCTTACTTCCGATAGTGATCTGTCTGGTTGTTCTATCCATGCAAGTATCAGCCCAGCAGCCTGACATATCGATTGCCGCTAAAGCGTATATGTTGTCCGATTATCAGTCCGGACAGGTGCTGGCCAGTAAAAATGCGCATGAGCGTGTTGAGCCGGCGTCACTGACCAAGTTGATGACAGCCTACATTGTTTTTTCGGCACTCAAGCAGAACCGTATACAGCGCGATCAGGTTGTGCCGGTTTCCAACCAGGCGTGGCGCATGATCGGTTCGCGCATGTTTATTGAGCCGAACAAGGAAGTAACGGTCGATGAGTTAATTCGTGGCATGATTGTGCAATCCGGTAACGATGCGTGCATTGCGCTGGCAGAAGTCATCGCAGGCTCAGAAGAGTTTTTCGTTCAGATGATGAATCAGGAAGCACAGCGTCTCGGCATGAACGACACGCATTTTATGAATACCACGGGACTGCCTCATCCCGATCATTACACTTCGGCACATGATCTGACGCTTCTCGCTGCGGCCATTATTCGCGATTTTCCGGAATTTTATCCGCTCTATTCACTCAAGGAATATACGTATAACAGTATCACCCAGCCCAATCGTAACCGCCTGCTGTGGCTGGATCCTCATGTGGACGGCATGAAAACGGGGTGGACAAAAACAGCAGGGTATTGTCTGATTACGTCGGCAAAACGTGATAAACGGCGGTTGATATCCGTTATCATGGGGACAAAATCGGCCGGTGAACGCAGCAAGGAGAGTCAACGCCTGCTGAATTACGGATTCCAGTTTTACGATACGGTGCATTTATATAAGAAAGGTGAGGCACTGACTGCCATTGAACTGTGGAAAGGTTCGCAGGGTGTGTTTCAGGCGGGCTTTGATACGGATGTCTATTTTTCGATTCCCAAAGGGCAGGCCGGCAATCTGAAAGCGACCATGGAGTATAAACAGCCTTTAATTGCGCCTGTCAGCACGGGTCAGGAAGTAGGGGCGGTTAAATTTACCCTGAACGGCCAGCTTGTCGAAATTTACCCACTGGTGGCATTGGAGGATGTGAACGAAGGCAATTTCGTCGAACGAACCTGGGACAGTCTGAAGCTGCTGTTCAATTAACCGATTACCCGTTGATTTTTTCGCTTTGTTTTTCCTAACATAAACCATAAGGCGTTACATGATATATCTGAATGGTCATTTCATGCCGATCGAGAAAGCTTGTGTTTCGGTGCTGGATAGAGGGTTCATTTTTGGCGATGGCGTATATGAAGTGATTCCTGTTTATTCGCACAAACCTTTCAGACTGGCAGCGCATCTGCAACGCCTGCAGCACAGCCTTGATGGCATTCGACTTAAAAATCCGCACACGAATCAGGAGTGGCGGCAATTGTTAACGCAGATCATCGATCAGAATGAAGGCGAAGATCAATCGGTTTATCTGCATATCACGCGGGGTGTTGCCAAGCGGGATCACGCATTTCCTGATGTGCCGCCGACGGTTTTTATCATGAGCAACCCCTTGACGCCGCCAGCACCGGAATTACTCGAAAACGGTGTGACTGCTATTACTGCCAGCGATAATCGCTGGGTGCGCTGCGATATCAAATCGATTTCCCTGTTGCCGAATGTGTTGTTGCGCCAGCTTGCCGTGGATGATAAAGCCGTTGAAACGATTCTGATCCGGGATGGGTATCTGACTGAAGGCTCGGCGAGTAATATTTTTGTCGTAAAAAATCAAGTGTTGCTCGCGCCGCCCAAGAGTCATCTCATGCTGCCCGGTATCACGTATGATGTGACGCTGGAGCTGGCGGCCAGCCATGATGTGACCCACGAAGTGCGGGAAGTGACTGAAGATGAATTACTCACCGCAGAAGAAATCATGCTGACATCTTCTACTCGGGAAATCATGGCAATCACCCATCTGAACGGAAAAATGGTCGGAACCGGTAAACCTGGGCCGAAATTCAGACAATTACACCAGTTTTACCAACAGTATAAAGCAACGCATATGCGGGGAGGCTATACGTCGGATTCGCCGGACTCATCAGAAACGGCAAATTGAATGCATGGCTGAAGAATCCTTAATTGAATATCCTTGTGATTTTTCGATTAAAATTATGGGAAAGGCGGAGCAGGATTTTGCCCCGACAGTTTTGACAATCGTCAAGCACCATGTGTCTGATTTTGATGAAACCACGATTGAGATGCGTTCAAGCAAAGGCGGCAATTATCTCAGTATGACATGTACTATTCATGCCACATCCCGTGATCAGCTGGATGCGTTATACCGGGCATTGACGAGTCACCCCATGATAGCCTTCGTACTTTGATGGCAGCATGGATCCGGCGCTGAAACCGGAAATGCTGTGTATCCAGCATCGGCGATTTATCATTAAACCCATGGGGATGGTCGATTACAATTCGACCTGGCAGGCGATGAAAGATTTTACAGCCGGGCGTACACCGTTGGCGGATGACGAAATATGGTTATTGCAACACCCCCCGGTTTATACGCAGGGCATTGCCGGAAGGCCGGAGCATTTGCTGGTTGAAAGTGACATTCCCGTCATTAAAACAGACCGGGGAGGGCAGATTACCTATCACGGCCCAGGCCAATTGATTGCCTACCTGCTGCTGGACGTTCGGCGTCTCAAACTGGGTATCCGGGAACTGGTAAGACGCATGGAAAACGCCGTAATACGGGTGCTGGCCGATTATGATATTCAGGCACAGGGCCGCATTGACGCGCCGGGCGTGTATGTCGGTACGGCAAAAATTGCTTCGCTCGGTTTGAAAATAAAAAAGAATTTCTGTTATCACGGCATTGCGCTGAATGTCGACATGGACATGCAGCCGTTTGCCGCGATCAACCCGTGTGGTTATGCCGGTATGCCGGTGACGCAGATGAAGGATCAGGGCGTGGTTGATGGATTGGATCGCATTCAGTGCAAGCTGGCTCATCATCTACAACAAGAACTTACCAAGGAAAGGATTCAATCGTTACAGTCATGACTTCAGAAATACGTCAGAAAGGCGCTGATAAAACAGCACGAAATCCGGTAAAAATCGATACTCAATCAAAAGATGACCTGCTGCGCAAACCTTCGTGGATACGCGTGCGTTCTCCTAACAGCCAGGCATTCTATGAAGTCAAACGCATACTGCGGGAACAGAAGCTGCATACCGTCTGCGAGGAAGCGTCCTGCCCTAACATCGGAGAATGCTTCGGCAAAGGGACTGCGACTTTCATGATTCTGGGTGATTTATGTACGCGGCGTTGCCCTTTCTGCGATGTGGCGCATGGCCGTCCCAAACCGCCGGATCCCGAGGAACCGCTGCATCTGGCGCAATCGATAGCCGCCATGCGGTTGCGCTATGTCGTGATTACCAGTGTTGATCGCGACGATTTGCGTGATGGCGGGGCACAGCATTTTGTCGATTGCATTCAGGCAATCCGCGAGCATGCGCCGCACACCAAGATTGAAATACTGGTGCCGGATTTCAGAGGCAGGCTTGACATCGCGCTTGAGAAGCTCGCGGCTTGCCCGCCCGATGTGTTGAATCACAATCTCGAAACAGTGCCAAGACTGTATAAACAGTGCCGCCCAGGCGCCGATTATCTGCATTCGTTGAAACTGCTGAAGGATTTCAAAGATCGCTTCCCGAAAATTCCAACCAAATCCGGTTTGATGCTGGGGCTTGGCGAAACCGATGAGGAAATCCTGCAGGTATTGCAGGATTTGCGTGCGCATCAGGTAGAGATGCTGACAATTGGCCAGTATTTGCAGCCGAGTATCGGTCATTTGCCGGTGGAACGCTATGTTTCGCCTGAGGGATTCAAAGTGTTTGAACAGGCCGCAAACGATATGGGTTTTACCCATGCCGCCTGCGGCCCGATGGTGCGTTCCAGCTATCATGCTGACTTGCAGGCGCATGAAGCGGGTGTGGTTTAGTATTACTAGTTAATTATCGATTTTCCTGTGTCAGTGGGTGGGGGCTTACTGTTCCCAATGACGGAACGTGTTTTTCCATCCGTTCAACCGTTGTTTGATGCGCAATCCTTGCGATTCCAGAATCGAGCCGGTGACGATGGCAAGTACGCCGAAGAGGGTGAAACTGACCCAACTGCCCAGGTCAAATCGATAAATCAGTTCAAACAGTTGTTGCAGCATGCCAATGCAGACAAGCGTTGCACCGGCGAGGAAAACGCCGCGTTGCCGGACATGATAACCGTACATCAGCAGGAAAGCGCCAGCAGCGATGCAGGATACTGTCGCCAGTAATCCATCGAAAAATGTCAGATTGAGTATCATGCCAAACAGAATCTCACAGATTGCAATCAGCCGGTAAGCGCTCGCATGGCTCTGACTGCGGCGTGACAGATCATAAATCATCGCTGTCGAGATCGCCAGACTGACCGGTAAAACCAGTGGTTCGGGTAAGAAGATTGAATCGGTCAGTGCGGCCAGCGCGGAACTGAGGGGTAAAACAATGAGCAGGGCAGGGATCAGTGCAATCCTGTCGAGAATGATGCGCGCTTTTGTTGTTGCCGCCAGACAGGATGAAACCTGCCGCAACATCAAAAAGACGGAAACGCAGAGTACCGCAAATAAAAATTCATCGGGTGTATAGAGCCACAAATGACGTATGGCGAGTACCGACAGCGGCAGCAATTGCAGGCTCAGTGCAATAATGCCTTCGGATGTTTTTGCAGCGATCTGTTTGTTTGCGAATGTGCGTGTTGCGATCGATACGGCAATGGTCAGTACCAGTACCATCAGGCCGATATTTTCCGGGTCGCGTAACGGCAGCAGCATTGCGGCATTGCTGAACAGGAATAATAATGACAGTTTAACCGCCATGTGCCGCGCCAGTACGGTAAAACCCAGAAAACTGACGGGTGCCAGTATCAGCAGAGAAGCAGCGCTGGTGAGTAACGCGGTGTTTAAACTGTCGACCGTCCACGAGACATAGCCTGGAAAAGTGCCGGAATGCGCGGCGTCGATCATGGCGGTATGGGAATAGATAAACGAGCCGAGTATCGCAAAATTGACCGGCACCGATACCAGTGCCAGTATGAGCAGCAATCGCGCGCCTTTGCTTTCCTTGAGATAATGACCGCTGATCAGACCGATAGCCGCCAGAATGCCGGTATGGCCCAGCAACAGCAGGTAGCGGAAGATATCGCTGCCGCTTTGCCAGCCCTGAGCCAGAAAACTGTACATGGCGAAAATCAAAGCGGTCGCGCCGGATACACGCAGCAATGCCGGCAGTTTTTGAATGAATCTGTTTGTGCCGTGTTCTGCCGCTGTTTCGTTGTTGTCCTGAATGACATGAGGTTGCAGAGTATTCATTGTTGTTTCTCCTTGGTGAGTAGTGAAGCCAGTTCATTGCGCAGGTCGTTCTGGTGTTCCTGTATGATGAATTCATGTTCCAGTGCATCCACGGTATTCGTATCCGTGCAATCCAGCGGAATTTCATCGTGGCCGATGTGCATTTCCCAGCGATTGAAGGTATCTTCCAGTATGCTTTCCACATCGCTGCCGGGCAGGCAGGGGGTTGCATTGATTTTGCTGGTAGCCTGTCTTGCACGCATCAGCGTCAGTTTTTGCTTCATTTCGGTCAGGCGCTGCTCGCCGGATTCAATGTTGCTGGTCATTTTTTCAATTGAGCGTGCATAGTCATCCAGTGATTTTTGCAGTGCTGCTGCCCGATCCCGGCTGATGTGCGAGCGGTGCAAACATTCCAGCGCCCGGGGTTCGTCCGATGTTGCGCAACGGATAGCCCGCGCCTGCCAGCGATGAGTATTGTCCTGCTGTTTTTCGATTTCGGTTTTAAGCCTGTCTCTTTCACGGCAAGCCTGGTTCAATGCGATTTTTGCTTTGGCCATCTTGTTGCTCATTTCATCCAGAGATGCCCGAATTACCGCATCATGATTTTCAATTTCAGTCACAACCCGATCAATGCGGGATATCAGCGTTGTTGACAATCTTTTCAGTATCGACATTGTTTTAATCTCCTCGTTGAATAATGATGCGTATTATTCGGTAAGGGGGTTGTATTGATAAACAATTGTCGTATTAGGTGTAGGATGTTAGATTATTGGTATAGTAATAGTATTCTTTTTGCGAATGATCTGTTGAATAACTTGAGGTGGGAATGATGCAAACCGAAGCGCTGATCGCTGTTTTAAAGAAAACACTGAGAGGCCGTCGATTGACCTATGCCGGCATCGCACAGGGATTGAATATGAGTGAAGCCAATGTCAAGCGGATGTTCGCATCCAAACGCATTACGCTCGATCGGCTGGAAGCAATTTGCCGGTTGATGCAGATGGAGTTGTCCGATCTTTTTCAGCTTTATCAGGAAACGCGTCAGCGTATCACCCGACTCACTGTCGAGCAGGAAAAAGAACTGGTGGGTGATATAAAGTTATTGCTTGTCGCTGTCAGCGTGCGTAACCGGCTCAGTTACGAGGACATTGTGAGCCATTACCATATTTCTGAAACGGAGTGTATTCGGTACTTAACAAAGCTGGACAAACTCAAGATTATCGACCTGCTGCCACAGAATCGTATCAAACTGCGTATCGACGAAGGTTTCTGCTGGCTGCCCGATGGACCGATTGAACGATTCTTTGAGAAACAGATACAGCGCCAGTTTCTTCATTCCGGTTTTTGTGGTGAATTTGAGAAACGGCTTTTTCTGTCAGGCTTGTTCAGTGATTTTTCCGTACAGGTACTGATGCGTAAAATGCAGATGCTCGCTCAGGAATTTACCGAACTGCACCGGCAAGACACGCACCTGCCGTTAAACAACCGCCGCAACATTGGTTTCATGCTGGCGATCAGACCTTGGGAACTGGAAGTATTCCGTCCATTGCGGCGTTGAGAAGGGTGTAATCAGAAAACTCAGAACAATTCACCTGGCTATCAGGAAGCTTCGACAATCTCATAATCGTGCGTGATTTCCACCGTGGGTTTGAGCATGATGGATGCCGAGCAGTATTTTTCTGCGGACAGATGGATGGCCCGTTCAACCTGTTGCGGATTCAGGTTTTTGCCGGACAGTATGAAATGTAGATGTATGTGTGTAAATACTTTCGGGTCGGTTTCGGCGCGTTGTGCTTCGATGTTTACAATACAATCGGTGATTTCCTGGCGTGCTTTTCTCAAAATAAAAATGACGTCAAAGGTTGTGCAGCCGCCGAGTCCCATCAGCATCATTTCCATTGGGCGCGGCCCTTTGTTTTGTCCGCCTGCTTCGGGGGCGCCATCCATCAGCACCTGATGCCCGCTGCCGGATTCGGCGAGAAAGCTGACATTGCCCTGCCAGTGTATGCGAGTTTTCATGGTTGTACGAGAAATAGGATAGAAAAAGATATCATACAACAATAAAAAAAGCCGACGTTATAAAACGCCGGCTTTTTTACGTGCTAAAACTTCGTTTATTTCAGTGTCAGAATGAATTCTGCCAGAACTTTAGCATTGTCATCGCTGACCATCGCGTTTGGCGGCATTGGAATCGGACCCCAGACACCGTTGCTGCCCTTCTTGATTTGTCCGGCCAGATAATCAACAGCATCTTCCTGATCTGCATATTTTGCAGCGATCTCTTTCAGCGCGGGGCCAACCAGCTTGGTGTCAACGTTATGACAGTTCAGGCAACCGCTGTTTTTTGCCAGATTTGCATCAGCTTGCGCATTAGCTGTAAATAACAGTGCTGCAGCAAACATACCTATTAATACTGCTCTCATTTTGTTTTTCCTTTTTTAAAATTATTTAGGAATAGTTATTCTACCCTGAACTTTACAGATATGCAGCAATTCGTGCGGGCTTGAAACAAGCGGCAGATCATTTTGCTGCATGATCCGCAAGTGGCTTATATGACAAGGTGGTAAATCAAGTAGTTCCACAGATAGAAAACAATGTATTCCAGTAATGTCCGGAAAAATTAATGTGCTGCTGTTTGTGCATATAAATCATGTGCATCTGAATCCGTGATGGTTACCGTGATCCAGTCGCCTGTCTGCAATGTGTCGGGCGGATTGTCGATATAGACCAGTCCGTCGATTTCAGGTGCATCGGCGCTGCTTCTTGCAATAGCCTGGTGTTCTTCAATATGATCAACCAGAACAGTCATGGTGTGGCCGATTTTTTCGGTCAGTAATTGCGTGCTGATGGCTTCCTGCAATTGCATGAAACGTTCAAGACGTTCCTGTTTGACTTCTTCTGCAACGGCGCCGGGCAATGCATTGGCCGTTGCGCCATCGACCGGGGAATATTTAAAGCAACCGACCCGGTTAAGCCGCGCGGCTTGCAGGAATTGCAGCAATTCTTCAAACTCGGCCTCGGTTTCTCCCGGAAATCCGACAATAAAGGTGCTGCGCAGAGTGATGTCGGGACATACTTCGCGCCACCGCTGGATGCGTGCCAGATTGTTTTCGGCGCTGGCGGGTCGCTTCATGGCCTTGAGAATACGCGTGCTGGCATGTTGCAGCGGCACATCGAGGTAAGGCAGAATCTTCCGCTCAGCCATTAATGGAATCACTTCATCAACGTGTGGATAGGGATAAACATAATGCAACCGTACCCAGACGCCGAGTTCGCCGAGCGCACCGGCCAGTTCGGTTAACCGTGTTTTTATCGGTCTGCCTTGCCAGAAACCGGTGCGATATTTGATGTCTACACCATAAGCGCTGGTATCCTGAGAAATGATCAGCAGCTCCTTGACACCCGCGTTGACCAGGTTTTCGGCTTCCTGCATGACCTGGTGAATTGGCCTGCTGACCAGATCGCCGCGCATTGAAGGAATAATGCAGAATGTGCAGCGGTGATTACAGCCTTCCGAAATTTTGACATAGGTATAGTGTCTGGGGGTCAGACGTATGCCCTGGGGCGGAATCAGACTGGTGAACGGATCATGCGGCTGCGGCAGGTGCGCATGAACCGCGGACATGACTTCAGGCAGTGCGTGCGGGCCGGTAACTGCGAGCACCTGCGGGTGAGCCTGTTTGATGACATTGCCGTCTTCTTTGGCACCGAGACACCCGGTGACGATGACCTTGCCGTTTTCAGCGAGTGCTTCACCAATGGCGTCCAGTGATTCTTCCACGGCACTGTCGATAAAACCGCAAGTGTTGACGACAACAAGATCGGCGGTTTCATAATCCGGTGAAATTTCATAGCCTTCCGCCCTGAGTTGCGTCAGAATCTGTTCGGAATCAACCAGGGCTTTGGGACAGCCGAGTGAAATGAAACCCACTCGGGGTGTAGTTTGTTTGGGTAATGACATGAAGAAACGGTTGAGTGAATAAAAAATAAGTGAAATGATAGAATTTTAACCGATCCGGCAGATTGTTATTTTGAATCTTGCAAACAAGCCAGGGAAAAATGGAAATGAATATACAGCATAAACTGTTCGAAGTATCCGTCATGCCCGGTGTATATGCAGCGGCTGTGTTTTTACTGTTGAGTCTTTTTCCGCTGCAGGCGCTTGCCCAGGTGGATTGTGGCACATTGCAGCATTGGGTTACGCTTGGAAATAAACTGCAAATAAATCAGAAACATCTGTTCTGCGGTGAATGGGATCGCAACCGCCCCAAAGGTTTTCATTCCCGCCCGGGGGGCATGAATCCCGCCACGGTCGCGGATTTTGCCATTCAGGATAAAGCCAGTGCGGCGGGTATTTATACGGGCCGCTGGTCATATCAAGGCCATCCTGGTAGAAACAAATTTTCAACTTTGTTTCCGGACAACTGCTCGGCCGAGCAGGTATTAAATTCCATCACGCATGCCGTCGATCATCAGCACGCATGCCCGGTCGGTGCGCCAGACTGGACGCTGTGCGGTTTCAATCAACCCGATGCCGGTACTGGCGCGGTTGAAGGTGAAAAATATTGCAGCGTCAATAATCAACGTTTTACCATCGGTTTTGCGCCGCCGAAAAACGGCAGGATCAATACCGCTTTTCCGCTATTTGAATGAGTCTTGTATGAATACACCCGTTTACACGTGGCCTGGCCGTATTCCAGGTGATCCGGCGCATGATCGCATCATCGCCTACCTGACCGTGGATATCCAGAAAAGCCCTGTCTGGACAGCCGAATTGCTGCAACACATTGATGCGGTGGCATCGGGCGCATTGCCTTCATGGGAGCGTCCCGGCAATGCCTATTGCCTGTATGTGTATCCGGATTATGTGGAAATCGAGGACGATTACGCTGATATCGATGCTGCCGAACAAAACACACGGATACCGCTTGCAACATTTGCCGCCGCCGTGCGAGCTTGGCAGCAAGCAATAGCAGGCGATCAAGAAAATCCGGAAAAGTATGACAAGACGGGTGAACAATAAGATGAGCAAGTATTCGTATATATTACTGACAGTGATGGTTTTCTGTTGTACTGCGACTACCGTACAATCCGGCCAGCATACCTCCGATTCATCGGTGGATGTCAGGATGATCGGTATCTGGCAAGGTGAATACACGGAAAAAGACGGTGCATTAAAAAGCTGGGTGCAAACGAGAAACGAGGATGGCACATACCGCATCGAATTCCGCTTTGTGGAAACGGACGGCACCGTGCATCGTCTTGCCGAGGAAGGCCAATGGTGGATTGAGAACGGCCTGTTTTACGAATTGGCGCCATCATGGATGGAGCAGCCCGATGGGTATCAGTATCACTTTCAGGATAACGGCTGTATCACGTTTCTGTTGGTTGAGAGCCAGACATCGGCTGAGGATGCAGGCCAATACCAATTTGTTGAATGCCTTTCACCTCACCAGCCATCCGTGTGATGCCGCCGTCGTGTGCATCACTGCCTGGCTGGTGCCTGATTTGTGTTAGCGGCGCACTGCTGTAAATACACCCACGCAATCCCGCCGACATACGGACTTCCCTTAAGCAATACCGTCACCGCATTTTCACCGGTTTGACGGAGTGTGAAGGCAAAACCATAAATGTATTCGGCCCCGATCAGATCCTGCGCATTGTGCATGACTTCCGGCGAATAGGTGATGTAGTCCCTGATGCCATCAGGGTTCTGCGGAGAATTACTGGCGTAGACATAAGGCAGGAATCGGGTATCGTAAGCGTGAACTTCTGACGCTGCGATTGCAGGATACATGCGCGATTTGAAATGGAATATGCGCATAAATGTCCTGCTGTCGGCGGACAGGTGATTAATCAGACAACGCGCCAGCTGGCTGTGTTCGCCCGGCAATGTTGTTTCCTGCAATACAGGTCTTTCTTTTGAATTGATCATGCCTGCACATGCGGACACGAGTAGTGCGCACAGAATGACGGTGATAATAGCTTTGTGTGTCATGGAAAAACCTTGTCTGTAAAGTTTCGGGCTGGTATCAGGTTGATTTTAGGTCGGTATTCATGAAATTCTATACGAAAATACACAGTTGCATGCGGTTTGTCACAGCATGAACGCATGACCGGATGGCCGCTCGGTTTGAAGACTACGATTATTTGTGAAATTAGCGGATGGCGCGCTTTTTCAACAAAGTGTTAAAATCGTGCATTAAAGCGGGCTGAATGGGGTTTTCAGCGGAATATCAATCAAAAGGGTATGAGACATGAACGAAAAAATAAAACCGATTGATCCTGATAAGGTAGCGTGCGAAGTATGTCTGAAGGAAATACCGCTTTCCGAAGCCAAAAGCGCCGAGGCGAGCGATTATGTCCTGCATTATTGCAGTCTGGAATGCTATGACAAATGGAAAACGCAGCGCCCGAAACAGGATTGAATAGGGTAACCCGTCTACAGGCTGTCAGTCGGTGCGGATGATTGCCTGTTGACTGTTTTCATCAACCATGCGCTGCAGTACGAGCAGACGTTTTGCCTTTGGCAGTTTACCGATTGTTTTAACGGCGTCGAAAAAACGCGCCATATCACCATCCTGCTGTGCAAGCAATATCCGGAATGCCGGCAGCAGTTGCGTATAGATCGACACTCTGGCTAGCCGTGCGTTGTTCAGCGGCTGCGCAAACCACGGTTTAAAACGGTTGAACTCAGCCCTGCTGGTTTTTAAGAGTTCAAATTGTGTGCGTAAATCTTCAAAAATACGCGCCTTACCGGCGCGTTTCCGCGCATCATCCATATCCGTACTGAAGAGCGCATCCAGATACCTGCGGTGATGCAGAATCAACGTATTGAAAACCGCCTGGCGTGCATGACGCGCCTGATATTCAGCATATTCCGCCGCGGCATTGTTATGCGCCAGCCAGCGCCGGACGCCTTCCTGCTCAACCAGTGTTGCAAATGATTCGTTGAACACGGTATCACCCGGCACAAAAATCACCTGATGCGCCAATTCATGAAATATCAGGCGTGCAAGCTCCAGCTCGGAGTGATGGATAAACGTATTCAAAACCGGATCATTGAACCATCCCAGCGTGGAATAGGCGGGTACGCCGCTGACATGCACGTCATAACCTTCATCGGCCAGTTTTCGGGCATAATTTTCCGCGCGAGTCTGCGAAAAAAAACCGCGATAATTCACGCAGCCAGCCTGTACAAAGCACCATTCCTTCAGACGGGTGGACAGCTCAGGCGTGGCGATAACATTCCAGACCGCGTAGGGTCGTCCCAGATCGGCGTAATGTGTATAGCTGCGATTATCGGGAAGTCCGAGCGCTGTACTGGCAAATGCGCGCACCCGGGCAACCGTGCTGAGCGTGCGTTTCAGATCCGCGTCGGTATTGGGATCGGCGATGATGGCATGAATCGGTTGTGCGCGGCGCATCAGATCCACATGACCGTTAACCGCCTGCGCATAAAAAGCCATATTCGCGCAGCCGCTGAGCAATGCGACTAAGGTCGCGATGAGGATGCGGGTTAACCGGAATGAAATCTGCACTGTCTTTCGCCTTGTCTGGAAATTCTCAACTCATTGTACCGCCATGACATTGTTTCAGAATGTCCATGCCTGATTTATTGATTCGCAAAACCGGGAAAACCGGATTAAATACACGTTTAAAAAAGCTTTGGTTTGTACCGTAAGTTTGGATAATGATGGCTGCTCACAATTTTGCCATGGAAGGCGCAAAAATGCTTGCGCCATGATTAATGTTGGAGGGGCGGGTTGAAATTAATACGATACGATTGCGCGGGAAGAACTGTGCTGATTGAGTGCGAATCATCCAGTGGCAGAACAGGCGGCACGATTCACGTGCATCAGACCGGATTGCGCATTTTGGAACGGCAAGGGTTCATAGGATGAACAACCTGCAGCGGATTTACCAACTGCACCGCATCCTGGCGTCGCACCGCCAGCCGGTATCGCATCAACATCTTGAAGAACAAATGGAATGTTCACGTGCCACGGCAACGCGCGCCATCAACGCGCTGCGCCTGTATTTCAATGCACCGCTGGAATATGACCGCGAGCGCAATGGTTATTACTACGATGCCCGGGAGAACGGCGTATTCGAACTGCCCGGTGTCTGGTTTGACGCGCATGAACTGTACGCGCTGCTCACTGCGCAGCAACTGCTTGTACATATTCAGCCGGGACTACTCGGCGCGCAGCTTAAACCGGTCAAAGACCGGTTGGAGAAAATTCTCGCCGCACAGCATACGGGCAATCCGCAAATCACCGCCAACCGCATCCGCATTCTGAGCATGATGGGCCGGCAGGCCGAATTGAAGCATTTTCAGTCCGCTGCCAGCGCCGTGCTGCAGCGCAGGCAACTCAGCATCACCTACCACAGCCGCAGTCATGATCAACAGACCGACCGTACCGTATCCCCGCAGCGTCTCACGCACTACCGCGACAACTGGTATCTCGACGCCTGGTGCCATCGACGCGAAGCGCTGCGCAGTTTCGCCGTCGAGCGTATCGTAGTGTCAACCCTGCTCGACACCGCCGTGCGCGAAATACCGGAAGCCGAACTCGACGCGCACTTCGCCGCCAGCTACGGTATTTTTGCAGGTGAAGCCAGACAAACAGCGGTGTTGCACTTCACCGCCGAACGTGCCCGCTGGGTCGCCGACGAACAATGGCATCCTCAGCAGGAAGGAAAATTTCTATCCGATGGCAGCTATGAATTGAGAATTCCCTACGCTGACGAAACCGAACTGGTGATGGACATCCTCAAACACGGCGCGGCTGTCGAAGTCATCGCGCCGGAAGCATTACGTCAGATTATCCTGTTAAACTTGCAGCAGGCGCAAGAACATTATTTGACAAGGAACAAGGATGAAAATTAGTCGTAACGATTCCTGCCCTTGCGGCAGCGGAAAAAAATACAAACAGTGTTGCCTGCAAGCGCAGCAAGCGCATCAGACCGAAGATTTTTTGTGGCATCAAATACGCCAGGTGATTAAGGAGTTGCCTGGAAAATTGCTGAAATTTTCGCAAAACCATTGGGATTCAGACGCCTTATTGGAAGCATGGGGAGATTTCATATTATGGCGTGAAGAAGACTTTTCTCCAGATACGCCGCACATGCAACTATTTATGCCTTGGTTCTTTTTTAACTGGCACCCGGATTATTCAACCTCTGGTCCCGGCACTTCGCGCAAAAAAACAACCGGGGAAGCATTTCTCGACAAGTATGGCCGGCAACTCGATCCGCTCCTGAAACGCTACATCGAACAATGTTGTACAGCGCCGTTCAGTTTTTTCGACATTGTGTCGGTGTGCCCCGGTGATGGATTCCTACTGCGCGACATTCTGACCGGCGAAGAATGTTACGCCACCGAGCATTCCGGATCAACCCAAGCGCAAGCCGGGCAAATCGTATTTGGCAAGCTGGTCAAAGTGGATCATGCCGCAATACTGGAAGCCAGTGGCGCTTTTTTTCTTCCGCCCGGGGAGAAATTTGCCATTCTTGAACTACGGAAAGAATTATGCGCATTGGAGAATCCGCCATCGCATGCCTTGCTCGGAAAATATGAACATGAAATGCTCGCGATTTATCATGAAGCCTATGACCGGCTATTCAACCCGCCCATGCCCTCATTGCGCAATACCGACGACGATCCGGTAGTATTTCAAAAACTCGTTTACGACATACGATCTTCGCAAACCGCTTTCACCGCACTCAAACAACTTTGCATCGACAGCACCGAAGACGAACTTCTGCAAGACGCAGAGTTTAACGCAGCAGGTGAACTGCACTGCATCGAATTTCCTTGGCTAAAAAAAGGCAATGCGAAACACAAATCCTGGGACAACACCATCCTCGGGCACATCCGGATCAAGGATCACCAGCTCACCATCGAAGTCAATTCAGATAAGCGGGCGCAACAATTCCAGAAACAAATCAAAAAATTACTCCCCGAGGCCCGCTACAAAACCAGCGTGATCGAATCCCCGCAAGCCATGCTGGCGCACATGCAAGACAAAAGCGAAAACGCCCAAACCCGGCAACGACGGGAAAAGCAGGAAGAATTGAACAACCTCCCGGAAATGCGGGAAACAATCATGGAATTTATGCGCAAGCACTTTCGCGAATGGCCAACTGAAAAACTCCCCGCCTTGGGCGGCAAAACACCTTTGCAAGCCGTCAAAACCAAAGATGGCCGGGAAAAAGTCGAAGCATTGCTGCGAGACTTGGAGTTAAGAAATACAGATTCCAATTTACCGATCGACCAATCCATTCTAGGCGAACTGCGCGAGCGATTGGGTTTAAGGAAGCCTGAAAAATAAAGTCACAGACTCAGCTTTTGAGTCTGTGACTCCGGATAATGCAAGGATGTAATTTTTTGAATAGGAGGTCCCATGTCTCGACGCGCATTTCTGCAATCACTGACTGCACTGCTCGGCGGATTTGCGCTACCGGTAACGACGCACGCAAAACCGGGCGGCAAGCAATGGAAAACCCTGCAAACTTCCCCGGTAGCAGGGTTCCAGTACCACCGAGACGAAACGCTATGGCCGCAACTTACTATCGCCCAACCCGTCACGCTGGTACGGGAACCCGGCAACCGTTTCGACCCATGCGCGGTGCGTATCGACTGGTAGGGCGAAAAACTGGGCTATATCCCGCGGATCGACAACGCCGCCGTAGCGCAACTGATGGACCGCGGCGAAATATTGTCAGCTTCGATAACAGGGTTGAAAAACAGTAAGAATCCATGGGAACGGATTGAGGTGGAGGTGAGGTGGAGAGTGTAAAGAGTTTTATGGTGGAAACGAGGATTCAAAGCGAAGTATTCCGGAGTCTGGCTTATTTAATTGATTTATGGATTGTTTCTGCGTACAGATCATCGATATTTAATTGTGGTTCTCATACCCAGTTTCCATGTATCGAACAAGGCTTCATTAATGGCAATTTGGATGCCCCAGTATTGTATGGGGAATGAGGTTCATGAAAAGTTGCGTACTAAAAAATCGTTACATGGAATGTGAAAATGTGTATGGATGGGAAAAATTAGATGATGCGAATTTTATCTACCGAAGCAAGGTTGATCTCAATTATCCGAGTGAACAAAAATAACATCTATTGATTATCGTGATGTAGTTATGGTCAATTGTCACTGAAGTTCGATATAGATAAGCAATGGATAGAACACTGAAAAGTATCTGGGCGAAAACCGGTAAAAATGGTGACACAAGATGGCATCCTCTTATTCTCCACATGCTGGATGTGGCTGCTAGTGTGGATGCCATCTTAGCACGCGAGCCGGAGTCTACTCGCAGAAGAGTGGCGGCATGTTTGGGGATGGAATGGGAAGATGCACGACTATGGTTATTGCTTGTGATTGCCTGCCATGATCTGGGGAAAGCGTGTCCAGGTTTTCAATGTAAGTGGTTGGATATGACTGGCTTGCAGCCAACTCGGAATCCGAATACCGGAATCAATCACGCTTTCGTGAGCCAGATTGTTCTGATGGAGTTATTGCGGGAAATGGGCTGGCCAGATGAATTGGCGGAACTGGTGGCTGATGCGGTGGGGTGTCATCATGGAAATAGAGCCTCACCCATAACCCTTAACAATTTGGAAGGCGATAGGCGCGCCATTGGTAAGGACGATTGGGCGCAGGTACGCCGGAGCCTTGTGGAAGTTTTGTTGGAAGTTTTCAAGCCTATCAAGATTCCTACCAAACAAACGCTTACTGGCCCAGATTTTATGTTGTTGTCTGGTCTTACCAGCTTTTCCGACTGGATCGGTTCCAACGAACAATGGTTCGCTTTTGGTACTTTCGAAGACTGTGATGACGTAGATGGATGGTTCCAGAAACGCAGAATCCAAGCTGAGCAGGCATTGGATGCAATCGGATGGGCGCTACGAGTGCCACTTTCTTTAGAGCTAAAGTCCTTCGAGCAGGTTTTTAAATTTTCTCCCCGCCCTTTGCAACAAGCAGTCGCTGACGCTGTGGCCGATCTGAAAGAACCCGCTATCTTGCTGGTGGAAGCGCCGATGGGTGAGGGTAAGACTGAAGCTGCCTACTTCGCTCACTTGGAGTTGCAGCGTTGTTTTGGGCATCGTGGTTTATATGTGGCTTTGCCGACCAAGGCCACGGGTAATGCCATGTTTAAACGAACACTTAAATTCTTGCGTGACCAAGGTTCAAATCGAAAGCTTGACCTGCAACTGTTGCATGGCGGAGCGTTACTTAATGAGACTTTCCAGAATTTGCGTCTTTCCGGTATCTATGATTCCAACATGGGTGGTGAGATTCGTGCGGGAGAATGGTTTACCAATAAGAAGCGAGCGCTCCTCTCGGAATATGGCGTAGGGACTGTTGATCAAGCTTTGCTGCCGATCTTGCCCGTGCAACATAACTTTGTTCGCATGTGGGGTCTTGCAAACCGCGTAGTAGTTTTTGACGAGATACATGCTTACGACGCTTACACCGGTACGCTTTTAGTTCATTTGTTGCGCTGGCTGCTGGCGTTAGGCTCATCGGTCATTCTTCTATCCGCCACGCTACCACCATCAATCCGTGAAGCATTGGCAAAAGCGGCGGGTGGCAAGTTGCCTGAACAAGAGAAAAAATACCCACGCCTCTCCGTATTTTGCCCCGGTGAAGAAGCGACGCAAAAACATTTCGAAGCTGATCCTGCACGGCGTCTGACGATCAAGTTACAGGGTATCTCTACGGACTTGCCCAGTATGTGTGCTGCGTTGGACAGGCACCTGATCAATGGCGGCATGGGTTTGGCGCTGGTTAATACGGTGCAGCGTGCCCAAGACTTGTATCGGCTTTTTCCCGAAGGCGAGCCACTGGAGCATGAGGGTCAGCGTATTGGCAAACGCCTTGCCGATGGGACGGAAGTGTATCTCTTTCATGCCCGCTTCCCCGCTGAACGGCGGCAGAAACGCGAAGACCATGCCTTGGAGATATTCGGGGAATCGGGGAATCGGTCAGGCCGAAAAATTCTCATCGCCACTCAAGTGGCGGAACAGAGTTTGGACCTTGATTTTGATCTGATCGCAATTGATCTTGCGCCCATTGATCTTGTGCTTCAGCGCGCAGGCCGCTTGTGGCGGCACAAGCGAAGAATCAGACCTCTTTCGGAGCCTATCCTCCTGATAGCAGGACTTGCGGGCGATGAACCACCTTCATTCGAAAAACCCCTTTGGTGGAGCGCGGTGTATCGCGAGGATATACTGTTGCGTACCTGGATTCTTTTGCAGAATAAACAGAGTCTGACACTGCCGGATGAAATCGACACCTTGGTACAGGCGGTTTATGAAGAGAAGGTGGATGTGCCGGAATCCCTGCGAGAACGGCTGGAAAAATCTTTGGCGACTGAAGACGGCGAGGTTATCGCCCATAGAGGTCAAGCAAACCAGGCGATCATAGGTTTTCCCGATGATGCATCGTGGAATGATCCGGCGCGATTCGTTCTTTATGATGAAGATGAGCCCGGTGTGCATCGAACACTCATAGCCAAGACTAGACTCGGTGAGGATTCGATTATAGTTATTCCGTTATTTCCTGATGCCGAATTCAGTTCCGCAGCGATACCTGATTTTGACCGAGCAAAACGGTGGTATCTCCAGGCTATGAGTATTTCGCGTAAGTGTGTGGTCAATAAACTCCGAGCACTTAGTGTGCCGGAAGGCTGGAAAAAATCATCGCTTTTGCGCAATTGTTTTCCGCTGATATTGGACATGCGAGGATGCTGGACTGAAGATGCGAATGTGCGACTGGATGATGATCTAGGATTAGTGTACGAACCAGAGGAGACCGAATGAGCCGATTCAATCTGATAGACGAAAAATGGATTCCGGTGCGATATCTTGATGGAATCCGTGACGAACTGGGTGTCCGCGACACCCTGCTGCGAGCCAAAGAGATCGCTGTCATTGAAGATTCTTCACCGCTGGTGGTGGCAGCCCTTCACCGCTTTTTGCTCGCGGTGTTGTACCGTGCTCTGGAGGGGCCGATCGATATAGATCAAGCCAAGGCATTATTCAAGGAAGGATTGCCTGGTGAAAAAATTACGGTGTATCTGGAAAAATGGCGGGATAGGTTTTGGCTGTTTGATGAAGAATATCCGTTTTACCAAGTACCCGCTTATGAGCCACAAGAAAAGAATGGCAAGAAAGAATGGAGATCTTGGCCAGCAATAGCGGCTGAACATAACGCCAATAATGCCAAAGTACTTTTTGATCACATCGAGATTTCTACCGCTGGTTCAATTTCATCACGCAGAGCGTCACAGTGGCTGATCGCCTGCCAGACATTTGCTCTTGGCGGAGGAAACAGCGATTTTGTTTATACAAAGGGCGCGCCGTCAGCAAATGCTGTCATGATTCTTCCCTTAGGAATACATCTCCACGATACGCTTTTGCTCTCTCTTGTTCCTGAGAACAAAGATGTGCTGGCAGCGGATCGTCCCGTCTGGGAACAAGAACCACGATCTCTTGCATCACTAAAAGAAGGTATTGCAAGACCAGTAATGGGGGTGGCGGATTTATTTACATGGTCGTCGCGATCAATCAAGTTTCGTTTTGACGGGGACGGCGATACGTTGAATGAATTGGTTTTTGCTTCCGGGGTCGAGTGTTCTTCGGAAGGCTTCATTGATCCTATGTTTAGTTACAGGATTGACGACAAGAGGGGAAAGCTGCCGATCCAATTTCGTGATCGAGGTCTTTGGCGAGATTTCGCTTCCCTTTTACCCGACGAATCAAAGCTGGCGCCTCAAGTGATAGAACATGCGATGGCATTAACAAGATCAAATCGGGAGCGCTTTCCTCGTTCGATGATGGTGCTCGGTCAGGCGAATAGCAAAGCGAAAATTGACTATTGGCGAATGGAGCGATTCGCTCTGCCTGAATCTCTAGTGAAAAACCAGTTCATCCGGACGGAACTTCGACAGCTTCTTGCCGAAGCAGATGGTGCTGGGAGTGAGATGGAAAAATCATTAAAAGCTGTGGCCAGACTGATTATTGCCAAGGGAGAAAGGGAACTTCAGGCAGACAAATGGCGCGCAGGTAAATGGTTACCCGGAGATGTCAGCAAGTTCATAGGAAAAATTACGTTAGATACGGAGCCCGTAGCATTAGGCAGCTACTGGTCAACCCTTGAAGTTCGTTTTCACGAAATTCTGCGCGAATATACTCTTGATCGTAGTTCTGATGACATCCGCCGCCAGTGGCTAAAATCCGTTCGGGATACCTTGAGGAAAGCATGGGACCAGTATTATGCCTCGGTTTCTATGAGCGATGCTTGGGCCATTCGAGCTCTGGTGAAAGCCGAAGGTCCGGTGCGGCGGAAACTGAAGGAGCTGAACGAAGAAATTTTGAAATCCAAACCGCAACAGGAGGGCGCATGAACGGGTTTATCGAATGGCTGGAAGGTCTGAATGCAAAAGACACCAAGGTGAGAGCGGTGCTGCGGCGAAGCCTGGCTTTTGAGCCGGGAAAATTCGCACAAGCCTATCCCTATGTCGAACCTTTTCTGAAGGAGGAAGACAGCTTTTGGCGGAGGGAAGTGTTATATCTGGTGGCTGGTCTTTGGGCCGCGCATTGGCGAGAAGATCAAAGGGGGCAACCTGCACCTATTGGGAAAGCGTGTGCTGCCCACCAAGCGGCAAGCGGCTCTACGAGCACCGAACGCCGCTTCATCACCTTGCTGGATGCCGACCCCGACCAGTTGCCAAACCGGCTGCGCCAGATGGTTGCGCTTCTCAAGGAGCAAGCCATCGATTTCGACGACTTGTTGAAGGGCCTTCTGTATTGGAACGACGACCAGAAGCGTACTCAAAACGCTTGGGCACGCGACTTCTACCGAACCCTGAACCACGAAGCCGTTACCGAATTTCAAAACGAAAAGGAGATCAACGAATGAAAACAATTATCGAAATTCATACCTTGCAGAACTTTGCGCCGTCCAACCTCAACCGCGACGACACCGGGGCGCCGAAAGACGCTCTTTTCGGCGGCACCCGCCGCGCCCGTGTATCCAGCCAATGTATCAAGCGAGCGGTACGCCAACATTTCACGGGGCTGGTGGAACAAAACGCTCTGGCATCCGATGATGTTGCCGTCCGTACCAAGCGCATTCTGGATGCACTCACCAAAGCTTTGGTTGCCAAGGGACGGGCCGGAACCGAAGCATCCGATAAGGTTCGCTTGGCGTTGGCGGCCATGGAACTTACGGTGAAGGAGGATGGGAAAAGTGAGTATCTCCTGTTTTTGGGGCAGCGAGAAATTTCCAGCATAGCCAACATTATCGACGAAAAATGGGATTCTATCGCTGCATCCGATGCTGCACCAGCCGAGGGAAAAAAGCCGGGTAAAGCCAAGAAGCAAGCTGCCCAGAATGCTGATCCAGAGTTGAAGAAAGCTCTCGACAAAGTTTTCAATGGTGGCAAAGCCGTGGATGTCGCGCTCTTCGGACGCATGCTGGCCGACATGCCCGAGAAGAATCAGTATGCGGCTTGCCAAGTAGCTCACGCTATTTCGACCCATTCCGTGGAGCGTGAATTTGATTTCTATACCGCTGTGGACGATCTTAAACCTGAGGATACTGCCGGTGCAGACATGATGGGTACAGTGGAATTTAATTCGGCTTGTTTCTATCGTTATGCAGTAGTGGACTGGGACAAGCTGGTGTCTAATCTCCAGGGTGACACGGCACTGGCGAACAAAGGTTTGCGTGCATTCCTTGAAGGCTTTGTAGTGGCCGAACCCACTGGCAAACAGAATACTTTCGCGGCTCACAATCCACCAGAGTTCGTGGCTGTTTCTGTACGCCACAATACTGCGCCCCGAAATCTTGCCAATGCATTTGAGACCGCTATTCGTGTAAAAAAGGATGAGTCACTAACTAAGAAATCAGCGGAGGCGCTTGTCAAGAAAGCCCAGGAGTTACAGACCGCATTTGGAAGTGATAATAATGATAGTGAGCCAAAAACGGAATCTGCCGAGAATGTCTATGTGTTTAAGACTGGAGCTTGGGTACTTAATTTGATAGATGGCGATTCGAGTAAGGATAAATTCGGACAGTCTGTTACATCTTTGCAGGAGCTTCTGAATGAAGTTGAGAAAGAAGTTGAGAAAATACAGGAGTAAATCATGCCTACCTTGTTGATTCGCCTGGTGGGGCCCATGCAATCGTGGGGAACCACCAGTCGCTTTGATCAGCGCGATACAGGGAAAGAGCCGAGCAAATCTGGTGTTATCGGTCTTATAGCCACCGCCATGGGGATTGACCGCGAGAATTGGATTGATCTTGAACCGCTGACGCGCCTGACCATGGGGATTCGTCACGACAGGCCGGGAGTGCCGAAGCGGGACTATCAGACAGCAGGGTGTGCCGCAGCTGATACCATCATCAAAGCGGATGGAAAGCCATCTAAAGATGGAGTTACTTCTTATCGCGATTATCTTGCTGACGCGGCTTTTCTTGTCGGATTGGAATGTGCGGATCATTTATTGTTGGAACGGATTTATGTCGCTCTGCAAAATCCTGTGTGGACTTTGGCATTGGGACGAAAATCCTATGTGCCTTCCGAGCCAATCTGGATTGAAAATGGATTACAAAATGTATCGTTGCATGAAGCTCTATCACAGTGGCCGTGGATTAGTTCAATACGGAAATGGGAGAAGCCGCCTGAACAGCTATTGGTCTCTTTTGAATCCGTCGACGGATCGGGTGTACTCAGGATGGATCAACCATTGTCTTCATTTGCTGAACGACGTTTCGGTACTCGATTTGTACGGTCGGGGTGGATTGATTTCCCGCAGGAGGTGATTTATGTTCCTGCATAAAATTCATCTTGATCCATGTTGCCGAGAAGCTCGACGCGATTTGTCTGATCCTTATCAATTGCATTCCACATTGTGTCGAGCATTCAGTACGTCGGATAGAAAATGTCCTGACGGTGAGTTCCTGTGGAGGCTTGAGCCGGAGACTGATCCAGCAGGATATCCGCGAATTCTTGTGCAAAGTAGATCATTGCCGGATTGGACTGGCGTTGGTGTACAGGGGTGGCTGGCAAATGCCGATTCGGCTATTGATCTGAATGATCGACTCAAGCTAGATTCACTCAAAGCCGGGCAGCACTTTCGTTTCAGATTGCGGGCTAACCCTTGTGTGACGCAAGATGGTAAACGGCTGGGGTTACTGCAGATGGATAAGCAGGAAGCATGGCTTGAACGAAAAGGAAAACAGCATGGATTTTCGTTACCTCAATTAGCATCCTTCGATTTTTCAGAAGCGTCACAGAAGCGTATTGATGTGCGGATTTCTCAGGAGCGAATGCTTAGGGGAAAGCAACATACTGGAAATGGCATTCGCATTTATTCCGTGTTGTACGACGGTATTCTAATCGTTACTGAGTCAGAAAATTTCAGGACTGTATTGAAAACCGGTATTGGACATGGGAAAGTCATGGGGCTTGGGCTTCTTTCCGTGATACCGATAGCATAAATAAGCTTCTGTATTAACTGTAGCAGTAATCTGTAGATATGGATCGGCAAAAAGAATTTAAACTGAAAAGATCGCATCTTAACCGATTACGGCTTTCTTCCCATCGCCAGAACATAATGTTATAGTTTGTCTGACAAATGTCAGACGAGGAGCGAGTGATGAGAATAACGGTACGAATTGATGACAGTTATGAGCAAAAAATCAAAATCATTCAGCAGAGAATGCAGCTTAATACCACAGATGTCATCAAACAGGGCATTGACTTGATGTATGAGAAAGCGGAATTGAGTGCAAAGGAAAAAAACAGAGAACTGCTGGCTAAATTGGCGGGAATCGGCCATGGGCCGGAAGATGGCTCGGTAAATTATAAGCGTTATATTGCTGAATATATCGATGAAAAATTTAATCATCGCTGATACTGGATTTTGGTATGCACTGATTAATCAGAATGATCATTTTCATACACAGGCAGTTGCTGCACTGGAAAATGTGGATGGTAGATTGATTTCAACATGGCCCGTCATTACTGAAACAAGTTATTTATTGCAAAGCCGGTTGGGTTTGCGGCAAGTATGTGAGTTTCTGGCTTCTTATCATGACGGTTTGTTTTTCGGTTATGAGCTTAGTCCGGAGCAGCTTTTGCGCATGATCGAGTTGATGCAGAGATACGCAAACCTGCCAATGGATTTTGCCGATGCTTCGTTGGTGGTTCTGGCTGAAGCGCTAGGACATGGACGTATCCTTTCCACCGATACACGCGACTTTGAAACCTATCGCTGGAAAAATCATCACCCATTTCAGAACTTACTATTGCCTGATTGCTGATGTTGCCACCGCTTAAACCTATCGCCATGAAAGAACGTTTATCGATTCTCTTTATCGAAAAGGGCCATTTGGATGTCCTGGATGGCGCATTTGTCGTGGTTGACAAAACCGGCGTGCGCACGCATGTGCCGATTGGCGGTGTTGCCTGCTTAATGCTGGAGCCGGGTACGCGTGTTTCGCACGCGGCTGCGGCTTTGGCTGCACGTGTCGGTACGCTTCTGGTATGGATTGGTGAAGCGGGTGTGCGGCTTTATTCTTCCGGGCAACCAGGTGGCGCGCGTGCCGACCAGTTGCTGTATCAGGCCAAACTGGCTTTGGATGAAACATTGCGTTTGAAAGTGGTGCGTAAAATGTATGCTATGCGTTTTGGTGAAGAGCCGCCAGCGCGCCGCAGTGTTGATCAGTTGCGCGGCATCGAAGGTGCGCGAGTGCGGGAGACATATAAGTTGATCGCAAAAAAATACGGGGTGGAATGGAAAGCGCGCAATTATGATACTGAGGATTGGAATAAGGGTGATATGCCGAATCGCTGCTTGAGTGCTGCCACTGCTTGTCTTTATGGGGTGACAGAAGCGGCGGTATTAGCTGCAGGTTATGCGCCCGCCGTGGGATTTATCCACACTGGTAAACCGCTTTCATTTGTTTATGATGTTGCTGATATCTACAAGTTTGAAACGGTGGTTCCGCTGGCATTTAAAATTGCGGCTAAAAATCCTGGCGACCCGGAGCGGCAGGTCAGATTGGCGTGCCGCGATGTATTTCGTGAAAGTAAGCTTCTTGCCAGAATAATACCCGGAATTGAAGAAATGCTTTCTGCGGGAGAGATTCAGCCGCCTGCAGCACCGGCGAATGCCGTTCAACCGGCAATACCAAATCCAGAAGGACTCGGCGATGCTGGTCATCGTAGTTGAAAATGCCCCACCCCGTTTGCGCGGACGGCTGGCAATCTGGTTGCTGGAAATTCGTGCAGGTGTTTATGTCGGTAATTATTCTGCCAAAGTGCGTGACTATATCTGGAACCAGGTTGAAGAAGGAATCGAGGACGGGAATGCCGTAATGGCTTGGCGAACCAACACTGAAGCAGGCTTTGATTTTATGACATTAGGCGTTAACCGAAGAATACCTTGCGAGCTTGATGGCGTGAAACTGGTTTCTTTTTTACCTGAAGGAACAGAAAAAGCTCCTTAAAAATTTGGTAGAATTATAACCTTCTTTTTATCGTTGTTCTTTCAGCGAGATAGAAGAAGTGTGTTCCCCACATCCGTGGGGATGAACCGGATTCAACGAACTGACGATGGATCGATACAACGTGTTCCCCACATCCGTGGGGATGAACCGAAACGGTGGCTTTATCGTCTTACCGTTAGAACGTGTTCCCCACATCCGTGGGGATGAACCGTCTTCTTTGAACGCATCGACATGCCCGTTTAAGTGTTCCCCACATCCGTGGGGATGAACCGAAGAATTTGGCGATGGGAAGGTGCGGCAAGTCGTGTTCCCCACATCCGTGGGGATGAACCGCCTCGTTCAGTCGGTCAAAATAAGACGGATCGGTGTTCCCCACATCCGTGGGGATGAACCGGTTTGGAATTATGGGATAAGTGGTCGCAAGGCGTGTTCCCCACATCCGTGGGGATGAACCGGCGATTATCGTAACCGCTGCTGAGGCGAACACGTGTTCCCCACATCCGTGGGGATGAACCGGATATTACGGTATCCGCTGTTAAGCAGGTGCGGTGTTCCCCACATCCGTGGGGATGAACCGCGGTTAATAGTCAGTTCTTTTATATTAAATGTAGTGTTCCCCACATCCGTGGGGATGAACCGTGTTACAGGGGTGGCTGAAAAAAGGCTACGGCGTGTTCCCCACATCCGTGGGGATGAACCGAATGATAGATTCTGCCAAGTCTGACTTTATTCGTGTTCCCCACATCCGTGGGGATGAACCGATCTTCGTCCGCATGACTGGCATGAATACTGGGTGTTCCCCACATCCGTGGGGATGAACCGTATTTGGGGAATCTGGGCGGCAATCGTTATGAGTGTTCCCCACATCCGTGGGGATGAACCGTGATCGCTTAGCACCTCATCCCATACAGCATCGTGTTCCCCACATCCGTGGGGATGAACCGCACCTTATTGATTTGATCCTCGATGTATCCATGTGTTCCCCACATCCGTGGGGATGAACCGCTCAACCAATTTTGATGGAACCTCATTAGGCAGTGTTCCCCACATCCGTGGGGATGAACCGAATGAATAACGAGGAATTTATGCACAGAAGTCGTGTTCCCCACATCCGTGGGGATGAACCGTTAGAAGAATTTCTGAAACTCGAATCACTGACGTGTTCCCCACATCCGTGGGGATGAACCGGGACATTAAAAAACCACATCGAACAGGCTGTTGTGTTCCCCACATCCGTGGGGATGAACCGTCCTGATTTTGTGACGGCGGCAGCCCGGTGTAGTGTTCCCCACATCCGTGGGGATGAACCGATACTAAACAACATGGAATAGGGCACACCCACGTGTTCCCCACATCCGTGGGGATGAACCGCCCCTCTTTCTGTCCGGCCCGCAAACCATCCGGTGTTCCCCACATCCGTGGGGATGAACCGATTATCCCTCGCGGCTTTCTCATCCGGGGACAGTGTTCCCCACATCCGTGGGGATGAACCGCACCGATTGGCGCTCCGATCCGAGCGAAACTAGTGTTCCCCACATCCGTGGGGATGAACCGTAACGGTTTACTGTTCTTATGTATTTCTTGTAGTGTTCCCCACATCCGTGGGGATGAACCGATGTCTGGCCAGGCTATCCAACGCGCCTTTTTGTGTTCCCCACATCCGTGGGGATGAACCGCATAAAATTCAATTTATAAATTATTCAACAACGTGTTCCCCACATCCGTGGGGATGAACCGATTGCGGATGCAATCCCATCGGTAGATTTTTTGTGTTCCCCACATCCGTGGGGATGAACCTCCATCGTCCTGAACAATCACAATGCCAACTATGTGTTCCCCACATCCGTGGGGATGAACCGGTCAATCTCGGCTGCGACAAAATCATATTGCGGTGTTCCCCACATCCGTGGGGATGAACCGTGTTCGTATATTACGTCTTCAATGTCTACGGTGTGTTCCCCACATCCGTGGGGATGAACCACCAAAACCGGATATATCCACCGCAGCGATCCTGTGTTCCCCACATCCGTGGGGATGAACCGAAAAATCCAGTCGGTACAATCGTCGTCGACGCGTGTTCCCCACATCCGTGGGGATGAACCGATGGTAAATCGATCTCAGTTGACGCGAATCTGGTGTTCCCCACATCCGTGGGGATGAACCGGGCATGGTCGATAGGCTGTTGGTCAGTATCGGGTGTTCCCCACATCCGTGGGGATGAACCGGTTATCGTCCACGCATTCAGTGTTCCCGATCCGTGTTCCCCACATCCGTGGGGATGAACCGCGAAGCAATCAGGATAATCGAACAGCTGAGAAAGTGTTCCCCACATCCGTGGGGATGAACCGCGTAACGAGGGAGTACAGGCGCTCGAGTGACGGTGTTCCCCACATCCGTGGGGATGAACCGAAAACGCCGCGGCAATTATTAATGCGAGTGAGGTGTTCCCCACATCCGTGGGGATGAACCGTGAAATGCGGAGTTTTTATAAATTTAACAAGTGTGTTCCCCACATCCGTGGGGATGAACCGCCGTCAAAGTTGAACTTTCCGAGCCGTCTGCAGTGTTCCCCACATCCGTGGGGATGAACCGAAGTGTTGACAGACAGAGTGGAAGACCTCGACGTGTTCCCCACATCCGTGGGGATGAACCGCCAAGGAAGATGCAATAAAAACGGAAGCCGAAGTGTTCCCCACATCCGTGGGGATGAACCGAGTAAGTCCGGCGTTCTCGTGCCATTTGTGCTGTGTTCCCCACATCCGTGGGGATGAACCGGACGTCCAATCCTACGCCATCTACGCTGGCGAGTGTTCCCCACATCCGTGGGGATGAACCGATGGGGGAACTCCGATGCCGGCAGCGCTGGCAGTGTTCCCCACATCCGTGGGGATGAACCGATGTTATGTTTCATGCCAGATTGCTTTCTGGAGTGTTCCCCACATCCGTGGGGATGAACCGGGGTTTTCTGCGTTTCTCAATGATGTACTGGAGTGTTCCCCACATCCGTGGGGATGAACCGTCAACCGCACAACGAGGATGTAGAAAAACTCTTTTTTCAGCCTGCCTGATGATGTATCCAGGCTT
>CAYXFV010000011.1:0-51296 GCA_964464365.1 uncultured Nitrosomonas sp.
TCAAAAACAGCAGGCCGCTTGATTCTCCATACACCAGATTTGACTATAGCTCATTCCTTGGCGTTTTTAATATCTTGGTTTTGACTGTCTTTGTCACCGCCACATAATAAAATCACAATATTACCGTAATCTTCACCGAAATAAACCCGGTATCCAGAGCCGAAAAACATTCAGAGTTCTAAAATACCTTCTCCTAACCTGGATTGCATCATACTCAAGATTCGCCAGCCTTAAACAGGAACGAATCCACTGGCGGCACTACCCAACCCACTATGTAGCACAGCAAGATGTATTGCAGTATATTTTGTTTATTCCCTCACATTGACACATGCGATGCAACAACTGCTCATTACACTCGGAATCATTCTATTCATTCTAGGCGTCGCCTGGCCCCTGATATCCAAATTACCGTTTGGTCGATTGCCGGGTGATATTTATATTGAAAAAGAAAACTTTACGTTCTATTTCCCGCTGACGACAGGCGTGTTGATTTCAATTGTTTTGTCGTTATTGCTATGGCTCTGGATGCGCAAATAAAACACCTCAGCGATTAAATGATTACTGGCGCCGCCAGGTCGTTCCCTGGGGTCCGTCTTCAAGCACAATGCCCGCATCCAGCAATTTTTTGCGTATTGCATCGGCATCCGAATACAGCCTGGCCTTACGCGCCGCTAAACGCTGCTGTATCATGTGCTCGATCTCCTCTGCGGCGAAATGCTCTGTCGATTCAGCAGAAATAGCATTTTGCAAATAGGTTTGCGGTGTCTGCTGCAATAATCCCAGAATACCGCCCAATGCTTTCAGCAACGCCGCATGTTCGACCGATTGCGTCTTATTGACTCGATTGGCAAGATCAAACAGCACCGCGACGGCCTCTGGCGTATTGAAATCATCATTCATTGCGGACATAAAGATTTTCGCGCTTTCATCCGTCCAGTCGATTTCTGTTTTTTCCGGTGCCGGAACTTCCTTCAATGCAATATATAGACGATCCAACGCCTGCTTCGCGTCTTTTAAATACTGGTCGGAATAATTCAGGGGACTGCGATAATGCGCACGCAAGATAAAGAAACGCACCACTTCAGGTTGATAATTTTTAAGCACATCCCTGACCGTAAAAAAATTGCCCATGGATTTTGACATTTTCTCACTGTCAATACGAACAAAACCATTGTGCATCCAGTAATTAACGAAGGGATGGTCGTGCGCGCCCTCGCTCTGCGCAATTTCATTCTCATGATGTGGAAATTGCAAGTCTTGTCCGCCGCCGTGGATATCAAAATGCTCACCCAGAAAATGCTCACCCATGACTGAACATTCAATATGCCATCCGGGACGGCCATTCCCCCAGGGCGACTCCCAATAGGGCTCCCCTGGTTTTGCCGATTTCCATAACACAAAATCAAGCGGATCTTTTTTATTGGCGTCAACTTCCACACGCTCTCCGGCGCGCAGATCCTCAAGTGACTTTCCTGACAACTTTCCGTAACCCGGGAAATGGCGTACAGCATAATAAACGTCACCATTATTGGCTTGGTAAGCCAGAGACTTGTTGATCAAAGTATTGATCATGACAATCATACGTTCGACATGTTGTGTTGCCCGGGGCTCAAAGGTAGGAGAACCAACACCAAGCGATGCCGCATCTTCTTCCATCGCTGCAATAAAGCGATTTGTCAGTGCATCAATGCTTTCATTATTTTCTGCAGCACGTTTAATAATCTTATCGTCGATATCAGTAACATTACGGACATAAATGACCTCGTATCCGCTGGCTTTCAACCAACGCACGACCATATCGAACACGACAAGAACACGCGCATGACCAAGATGACAAAAATCATAAACGGTCATACCACAGACATACATCTTTACTTTTTCGGGCATTATTGGCACAAAGACCTGCTTGTCACGAATCAGCGTATTATAGATTTTCAGCATGCAAAGAATCTTAAGATTGTAGAATTATCGATCTTCTTGATAGAATCCTGATTACACTAAATTTAATCAGAAAAAAGCTCGAGGAGTATAGCATAACAATGATCAACTCATTCCTCCGGCTCAGCAGGTTATGAGAGTTCCACAACACCAGGATTGACGATAAAAATTGAAATCAATATCCTCCTGCACAGTATATATTGTCGGGTTCAATCTGATTGAATCATTGTCAACAGGACTTCAGCAATCGTCTATAACAAACAACTATAAGGAAACCCAATGCGTTTAATGCAATCTTTTTTATTGGCTTTATTCTTTCTAGGCAGCACATCGAGTTATGCCGGAAATCCCCAGATCATAATGAAAACCAGCCTGGGTAATATTAAAATTGAACTTTACCCTGAGAAAGCACCCAGGACTGTTGAAAATTTCTTACGCTATGCTGAAGATGGATTTTACAAGAACACAATTTTTCACCGCGTTATCGCAAACTTTATGATACAAGGCGGTGGATTTGATCGCTCATATACGCAAAAGCCAACGCATGCGCCAGTCGAAAATGAAGCCAACAATGGCCTTAAAAACGAAATAGGCACAATAGCCATGGCACGGACATCCGATCCGCATTCCGCCACGGCACAGTTTTTTATCAATGTCGTCAATAACACATTTTTAAACTTCACTTCGCCAACGCCAAGCGGCTACGGTTACACCGTTTTTGGTAAGGTAACCGATGGCATGGATATTGTTCATCAAATAGCAAAAACCCCGACCGGCACCGGTGGACCATTTCCGGGCGATGTTCCTAAGAACATGATCATCATAGAAGAAATAACAGTCTTGTCATCTGAAAACACAGCACGCTAAATCACAAAACAGGCTATCCAATGATTAAACTAACAACAAACTTTGGCGACATCATTCTTGAACTCAATAGCGAAAAAGCCCCGGAAACCGTAAAAAACTTTCTTTATTATGTTGAAAGTGGATTTTATGACAACACCATTTTTCATCGTGTTATTGATGATTTTATGATCCAGGGCGGTGGGTTTGAGCCCGGGATGCACCAGAAGAAAACCGAGGCGCCCATCAGAAACGAAGCGGCCAATGGCCTGAAAAATGACACCTATACGATCGCCATGGCAAGAACAGCAGACGTTCATTCAGCCACATCGCAATTCTTTATCAATGTAGCCAACAATGGCTTTCTCAATTATAAGGAATCAACGCCGCAAGGATTTGGCTATTGCGTTTTCGGCAAAGTAATAGATGGTCAGGATATTGTCGATAAAATCAAGAAAGTTAAAACGGGAAACCATAGCGGACATCAAAATGTACCCCTTGAAGATGCCATCATTGAAAAAGCTGAGATTATCTGACTCTGATTTCAAACAGGATATCTGTATCGCGACGCGATAGAATAAGATTCAGATCCTGCTGACAGATATCATGCAAAAGCTATTTCTGTCAAATAGATCTGAATCTCAATAGGAATCTCAAGACATTTACCGTCTCCGGATTTTAGAATTCCTCCCAAGAATCATCGCCGCCACCTGCAGCGACTTTTTTGGGCTTAGACTCAATTGAAACAACGTCGGTTTCTCTTTTAACAGCCGCTTTCCTAGTTGCCGGACCACGGTTAGGCAGTTTAGCTACAGCAGCCGGACGCTTGTTTTTTCTAACCGGTGCTGCATCATACGTACCACCCGACAGCTTGAACACAGATACTGCGTGCGTCAATGCCTGGGCCTGTTCCTGCATGGATTCCGCAGCAGCTGCCGCTTCTTCTACCAAAGCAGCATTCTGTTGTGTTACCTCGTCCATCTGCGTAACAGCCTGATTAACCTGCTCAATACCGGAACTTTGCTCCTGTGATGCTGCTGAGATTTCTGCCATGATATCTGTCACGCGCTTAACAGAACTGACTATTTCTTCCATGGTAGCCCCGGCCTCATCGACCAATCGGGTACCGTCTTCAACTTTACTGACCGAATCACTGATCAGTTCCTTGATTTCCTTAGCCGCTGCGGCAGAGCGTTGTGCCAATGTACGCACTTCTGTCGCCACCACCGCAAACCCCCGTCCCTGCTCACCTGCACGTGCCGCTTCAACAGCCGCGTTCAACGCCAGGATATTGGTTTGGAAAGCAATACCATCAATAACGCTGATAATATCGACAATTTTCTTGGAGCTATCATTAATCTCGCTCATGGTTTGCACCACCTGCCCAACCACAGCACCGCCTTTCACAGCCACTTCTGAAGCACCGGATGCCAACTGGTTGGCCTGACGCGCATTGTCAGCATTCTGTCTTACAGTAGACGTCAACTCTTCCATGGAAGATGCCGTCTCCTCAAGACTGGACGCCTGCTCTTCAGTACGCTGACTCAAATCGGCATTACCGGAAGCAATTTCACTCGATGCCGTATAAATAGAATCGGTACTGGTACGTACTTTGCCCACCAAATCCACCAGATTGTCATTCATTTGCTTCAGCGCCTGCATCAAACGTCCGGTTTCATTGTTCGAATTGACATCAATGCGACTGGTCAAATCACCGGATGCAACAGCATTAGCGACATTAACGGCCTCATTGATCGGACCTACAATTGCACGTATCAACATCATACCGATTACAATGGCCAAAATAACGCCAACAACAACAGTCGTACTGATTATCATAAAGACACTGTTGAAATTGCTTTGTGCTTCTGCATATTCTTGTGCAGCAACCCGGCCTTGCAGCTCGATCATATTGGATATGGTGCCATACACAGCCTCAAACTTCGGCCCGGCATCATTGTTTGCATTTGCAATAGCACCATCAAAATCGCCTGCCTGTGCCAGACTCATGGTACGATCGCGCGACTCTTTATATACCTGCCATTGAGGCAGCCAGGTATTTGCCAGTTGCTCCTCCTCAACTGTCAAATTTGTAACGATAAATTTCTGCCACGTATTATTGATTTCCATATCGCGCTGTGCTGTCAGCCCGGCACGTTCTCTTACTACGGACTCACTCCTTAAATTAGCGGCCATAATGGTGTTAAGGCGTATGTGTTGCATACGATCAAGTATGGAACCCAGGTCTATCGCCACAACAGTGCGATCTTCATAAACTGTTTTCAATCCTTCATTGGATTGACTGATCCCGTACAATCCCAAACCACCGATGCTCATCAATAGCAACGAGAGCATGCCGATTACTAGCATCAATCGTGATTTTATCGTCATATTGTTCAACATAACATTCTCCTACAAAGCAATTATCAGGTATAACACTAATCTTTAATTTAGCGATTGATCAATCAATCCCATATCCTCACTAGCCATCAATTTTTCAATATCGACTAATATCAGCATGCGCGTGTTTATCGTTCCCAATCCGGTAATATATTTTGTATCGATAATAGAACCGAATTCAGGCGTAGGTCGCACCTGATCCATGTCGAGACTGATCACATCAGAAACGCCGTCAACAACAATACCCATTACACGCCCACCCACATTCAGAATAATCACCACAGTGAACTGATCGTATTCGGCATTTCCCAGTCTGAATTTAATGCGCATATCAATAATAGGCACGATAATGCCACGCAGATTAACGACACCCTTGATAAAATCGGGAGAATTTGCAATTTGCGTTATCGCTTCGTTATCATAACCACGAATTTCCTGAACTTTCAGGATATCAATCCCGTATTCTTCATTTCCTAACCGAAAAGTAAGAAACTCATTTAACTGGCATAGTGCGGCCTCACCCACTGAATTAACAGTAGGTGTCATTGTTGCGGGTTGTTGCGACATATTGATACCTCCTTATATAAATACTAAAAACCTGACAAGTAGCTGGAAGAACGCCACAATACTTATTGAGTCAACATGACAAGTCCGGTCGTATCAAGGATTAAAGCTACTTTGCCATCACCCATGATAGTGGCGCCTGAAACACCATGGATACGACGATAATTACTTTCAAGACTCTTGATAACCACCTGATGCTGGCCTACCAATTCATCAACCAGCATGGCCGCCTTATGACCATCAGCATCCAGAATAACCAGAATTCCGTCTTTAATCTCTGTTGATTTCGGCCGGATGCTAAATACTTCGTGCAGTGCAATGACAGGTAAGTACTCGCCACGTACCTGAACCACACGCCCTCGACCGCTGATTGTTCTTATATCGTTATCGGACGGTTGCAGTGATTCAGTGATGTAAGTCAGCGGTACGATAAACATTTGATCACCTACGGTCACCGATAATCCATCAAGAATAGCAAGTGTCAGAGGCAATCGAATCGTGATACGTGTACCGACACCGGAAACCGAATTCACTTCAACACGCCCGCCCATACTCTGGATATTTCGTTTCACCACATCCATACCCACACCACGGCCTGAAACATCGGTCACTCTGTCGGCTGTTGAAAATCCAGGTTCAAAAATCAACATCCAAACTTCCTGATCCGACATACCATCATGAACCTGCAGTCCTCTTTCACGTGCTTTAGCAAGGATTTTTTCACGATTGAGTCCCGCACCGTCATCGCCAACTTCTATCACGATACTGCCGCCTTGTTGAAATGCACGTAAAGTAATTGTACCTTTGGCCAGCTTACCGGCTGCTATCCGTTTCTCAGGCAATTCAATTCCGTGATCGAGGCTATTACGCACCAAATGTGTCAAGGGATCGGCAATTTTTTCGATCAAACCTTTATCCAACTCGGTACCTTCACCCACTGTCTTTAATTCCACTTTCTTATTCAGTTTTGCTGCCAGATCACGAACAACCCTGGGGTAACGGCTAAAAACAAAACTCATTGGCAGCATGCGGATGGACATCACTGCTTCTTGAAGGTCGCGTGTGTTGCGTTCCAATTGACTCATTCCGCCTTGTAATTTTTCGGAAATAACGGGATCGATTTCCGAGGTCGTTTGTGCAAGCATTGCCTGTGTAATAACGAGCTCGCCAACCAAATTAATCATTTGATCGACTTTTCCGATACTCACACGGATTGAATTTGTTTCAACTGATGGCGCAGCTTTAGCATTTAAGTTAGAACTCGCTACTAAATTAGTTTGATCAGTGGAATTTACTGATTGAGTCGACTCAGAAAGCGGATGATCGTTATTCTCTATAGGAGGAGCGGCCGGTGCACCGGGAAAGAAACCATATTGTGCGTTATCGGAACCCTTTGTCGAAGATATTTTTGGTTCTTTGATTGATTCTAAAGAGACTGCAACATCAACCGCAGCCGATACATAGACACTAGAATCTTGGAATTCCCCGATTTCTGTACATTTTTCTATTTTCAAATTAGCCGGATTAACAACAAATGCCAATGTCTCCCATATATCCTCTTCTGACGTGCTTGTTGTCAAACGTAGAAGACAAACTTCATTACCACTTGATTGCGTCAGTACTTCTACTTTTCCTTGTTGCCTCAAATTAAAGAATAAGTTGTCCTTTGAACCGCTGCTTAATCCTGTTGTTGAAAATTCTATTTGATAAACAACTTGATCTACATTTTCCGGCACTGGAGGATCTTCATCCATGATTTCTGCCAACTGTTCTGCTGCATGCGGTGTTTCCACTGCAACACTTGACTCCTCCTGTTCTTGTAAACACACCACCGACGAGATATCCTTTCTATTATCAATGATTACTGCATCCGTTGATTCCTCGGAAAATCTCTGTAGATCATCGCAAACTTCCTTCACGACAATCGGATCAGCAGCACCATCACCCCGATGCCCAGCAAGCTGATCTTTGATGACATCGCCAGCTCTTAGAAAAGCATCAATCATTTCACTACGAACTATCAGCTCACCTTTACGCAACCTGTCAAGCAGTGTTTCCAACATATGCGTCATCTCCGTCATATCTGTAAAACCAAAAGTACCTGCCCCGCCTTTTATGGAATGAGCAGCGCGGAATATTGCATTTAAATCTTCTATGTTGGGTGAATTAACGTCGAGTCCAAGTAAACATGCTTCCATTTCCGCGAGCAATTCCGAGGATTCCTCAAAAAAAACCTCATAAAACTGTTCTAGATCTGTACCCATTTCCAATCCTATTTTTTCTTAAATTGTGTCTGATCCAATTGCCACAAGCTCACCACATCAACTCACATTTTGAATATTAAGTATCTGATTTTGTTCTTTAACTAAAGGATGCTTATTATGCGTATTGAATGGCTTGATGGACATGTTCAAAGCATGCTTTCATTCCCCCATTTTCTTTGAATACTTTATGAAGTAATGAATGGCTTATTATTTTTGGAAACAACATCAAATAAATTTCAATACATTAAACAACAAAAATTTAAATCTCATTGTCGGAATAAAAGCATGTATTCATTCCAATTAAATTATTTGATAACTTTTTGAATGACTTCCACCAAACTTCCAGGATTAAATGGTTTAACGAGCCACCCGGTAGCACCGGCAGACCTTCCTTTCGCCTTCATTTCATCAGTAGATTCTGTTGTCAGCATTAAGATCGGTATAGCCTGATACTGGGAAATTTTTCTCAAGTTTTCCAATAACTTTAAGCCATCCATACGAGGCATATTGATATCCGTCAACACCAGATTAAATGTATGCTGTTTAGCTTTATCCAAAGCATCCTGCCCATCGACAGCTTCTATCACATCATAACCGGCACCTTTCAACGTAAACGAAACCATTTGCCGTATTGATGCCGAATCATCCACCGCCAGTATTGTTTTTGCCATTGATCCACTCCTTAAACCGATTTTGTTACCCTGATACCTATAAAAATTGCCACTATACTTAAAACAATTCTATTTCACCGTTGTGCATAGCCTGTTGAATGACAGGCTTTTTCTTGTTTCTGGATCGCGCTATCCGCATCGCCTGAAAAACATTTTTGTCTCCATCGATCAATTTATCCTCTCTTTGCAAGTTACTATGACGATCAATACGTTGTAAGACTTTAATGAATACATCGAGCTGATCTGACGTATGCGCCAACAATTGGGTCACCAAATCTCCAAACTGAAGCGATGTAATCGCTGCCCCCAGTTCATGTTCAATTTTGTCTGCGATCATCATTTGCCTTCTCAATAGTTCAAGAACAGGTTCACTTTCATTGGGTATCGCCAGCTTCTCAATAGCCATGACCATCTCATAATGCGATTTCGTCAATTGGCTGATAAACTTGAAGTTAATCACCAGATTATTAACGGCATCACTGACAAGTCGATCAATTTGGTTTAAATCATTCTTGATATTTAAAAAGAACTCATCTGATTCATCGTTATGAATACCATTGACTTCATCTAAAGCATTGTCAGATATGTACAGATTTGGCTCGATATGTTCATCTTGATTATTTGTCATTGTTATGCCTTACCTGGTAGGATCGTCTTATATTTTCACGTATTAATTGGCCGCATCACCAATCCGATTTACCCATCCGAGTGCTTCCAGTTCCAAACCGGTCAATTCCCTTTGATTTAGAAAACCCATTTCACCCAATATAGATTGAACAGTCTCAAGTTGACTGGCTTCACTAGCCTCAATCAATTTAAGCTCTTGTCCTAAACGACCATACCGATTCAAAAGTGCTTCGCTCATGTCTTCCGGAATACTCAATTTATCGATAATCTGCTGCATTTCGATGCCTAGCAACGTATCGAGTAAGGACAAAATACCAACCATAAACGCTCTTTCCTGATGTGTTTTATCGTGCGGGCGCTCTACACCGGCGATAAGCTCCATGAGCTTGCCACGTACAGCGGCTGTTTGTAGCAACGCATTCGCCGTACTGTCTCCGCCACCGGAATGATCGGTTGTATAGAGAAGCAACTGTATCCAGCGTTGCAACTGCTTTCGCCCCAGTAACATAATCGACTGTTTTATAGAATTGATTTTTTGTGGAAGTCCGCTGGCGGATGAATTAACCATGCGCAACAGGTTATAACTCAAACCGGGTTGTCGCTTGAATTCTTTGTCTATTTCTTCAATGTCACTGTTGCCCATGATCAGCTGCAACAGCTTCAGAAGCGATAATTTGGCCGGATCGGCTCGCTTACCGGAAATATTTTCCGGTTTGGCATAGTAATATCCCTGGAACATCTCAAAACCCAAAGCCATACATTCTTTAGCCAGATCGCGGGTTTCTACTTTTTCCGCAAGCAGTAAAACCGGCCAGCGCTTGTACTGACTGACCAACTTGGCAAGACTTTCTTTATCGAGTTGCGAAACATCTATTTTCACAATATTGATCATCGGCAAGATACGCCGAATTTCTTCATTAAACGTTACTACACCATTCAGCGCGCACTGATGTCCCATTTTTTTCAGTTTGGCGCATTTCTCGATAAGCTCATCGTCAAATTTACCTGTACTCTTGATCTCCAGCACAACATGGTTGCAAGGCAACAATTCAACAGTATCACTTAAAATCAACTCTCTATTAACATTGATAAATCCACGCTGCTCACCCAATATATTCTGTATGCCGAAATGGCCGTATGCGTTAACAATGACGTTAGCTGTCGCTGCAAGATCATCATCAAAATCGGCTTTTTCGTCTTGCTCATTTGACCTGAAGAATAATTCATAAGCGATTAAATTTTGATTACGATCGAGTATGGGTTGTTTCCCAAGAAATACATTCTCCATTAATTTCTCCGCATTAACCGCCTGTTATAGTCAATATGGGTTATCGACTATAAAGCCTGATTCTTAAGCATCAGGCATTAATTTACCTTCAATAAAAATAAGAGGTTGATTCAGAATCAGAACACTATTCGCAGGAAAAATTCACTTGTGGATAAATAGTCTGGCACATCGTGTAATGCTTGGAATTTTATGCGGAGAAAGTGGTTTGATACGGCACTCTCGAATGATGCTACGATTTAATACACTCATATCCAATGGGGTTTTATTTGTATCAAATTTCTGAGTTTTTTCAGCAAGTCCATGTTATATTTAATCAAATAACGCAGCCATTTCAATATTCCAAAGGATTGATCTTCATATAATTGTTAATAAAACAACTTCCAATCCGTTATATGCAATTACTATCGGCAGCCTATCACAAACCTAGCGACGCTAAACACACTTCAACCCCAACAGATATGTTTGAAAACAAACCCATCAAAGTACTGCATGTACTCGATCATTCCTTGCCGTTGCATAGCGGCTACACATTCCGCACGCGATCGATCCTGACCGTACAGCAACAGATGGGTATCAGCACCGCCATGATAACAAGCTGCAAACACGCACAAAACAGTACCTGCGCCGATACGGTCGAACATGTTGACGGATTGACTTTTTATCGTACATACCCAACTTATCTCAGCAAAATTCCCGTTGTTAATCAACTGGATGTTGTCTTAACGCTCAACAAAACACTTGAATCCGTCATCGCTCGCGAGCAACCTGATATCCTGCACGCGCATTCACCTTGCCTGAACGGATTGGCCGCACTCCGTGCAGGAAAAAAATATAACATACCGGTACTTTATGAAATGCGCGCATCATGGGAAGATGCGGCCGTAAGTCATGGAGCATGCACAGAAAACGATCTGCGGTACAAAATTTCCAGAGCGCTGGAGACCTATGTACTAAAACGCGTTGATCATATCACCACAATCTGTGAAGGGCTAAAGAGCGATATACAAATACGCGGCATTCCTTCCGAGAAAATTACGGTCATACCCAATGCTGTCAACATAGATCAATTCCAGCCGATAACTGAAAAAGATACCGCATTATTATCAGACCTCGGGCTTGAAGATAAAAAGATCTACGGATTTATCGGTTCTTTTTACGAATATGAAGGACTGGAATTACTTGTCAAAGCGATGTCCGTGCTGAAAAATGACTGTCCCGACCTGCATCTGCTGCTGGTGGGTGGTGGGCAAACCGAAAACAAGCTTAAAGAAATAGTCGCGCAACTCGATCTTTCCAGTCACGTCACGTTCACAGGCCGCGTCAATCATAAAGAAGTCATGCGATATTACAGCATTATAGATTTACTGGTTTACCCTCGGATGTCGATGCGACTGACCGATCTGGTCACGCCGCTCAAACCGCTGGAAGCGATGGCAATGGGGCGACCGTGTCTGGCCTCGGATGTCGGCGGCCATAAAGAACTTATCATAGATCAGAAAGATGGCTTATTATTCAAAGCCGATGATATGGACAGCCTGATTTCACAATTAAAACTGGCATACCAAACAAATCGTTTTGATACAATCATTCAAAATGGATTATACAAAGTAAAAATGGAGCGCAACTGGAACATCAGTGCCGCACCCTACAAATCTATTTATACGTCATTGATATCAAACAATACATCTCTCGGCAACCGTACACAACATAACCATAAATGAATAAACCGCGTTCATTCGAGAAATTATGGCGCAAAAGATTCGAAAACTTTGCCACACGGGCTGAAGACGATGCCGGTATTGCCGGATGGTCGACAACCGGCCTGGATGCGCGTTTACGCAAATTCCAGGCAATCTGGAACAATAACCCCGGATTGAAAAAAAATATCTGGCTGGATGCGGGATGCGGCGCGGGCACTTACACACGTTTCATCGCCCAGCAAGGTATCGAAATCGTTGGGCTGGATTATTCTTTTCCATCGATACACAAAGCCAAATCCAGAAGTGGCGACTCGATTGCGTGGTGCGTAGCGGATATCAATAAAATCCCGATCAAGCCACACACTTTTGATGGCGCCATTTGCTTCGGCGTCACACAGGCACTCGGCGATTCCGACGACGCGGTTCAGGGTCTGGCAACAATGGTCAAGCCCGGCGGGTATGTCTGCATAGATGCCCTGAATAGCCGATGTCTACCGCACATCTGGGGGCAATTCACACGTTGGCTATTAAACAGACCGATACATTTACGCTATGAAAACACGCACGCGCTGTCTCATTTAATGCGGCACAACGGCCTGACCGATATTCAACTCCACTGGTTACCGATCCTGCCGACACGCTGGTACCGTTTTCAGTGGATTGTAGAAACACGTACCGCCCAATGGGTCTGGCATCACGTCCCGATATTCGGTCAATTGTTGTGCCATGCATTTATTCTATGCGGAAAACGATCACAACCGCATGATGAAAACAATATCTGACTTATTAGATCAGCTCGGTGCCATCCCGGCAAATTTGCTGGCATCAATGCTTTCACCCTCAGGTAAACGCGCACGATTATCAATTTTAATTTACCACAGGGTTCTCGCAAAGCCCGATGCATTAACGAACGATCGGTGTGATAAAAAAATTTTTGATTTACAGATTCGCACACTGTCCCGATACTTCAATGTACTGCCGCTACCTGAAGCCATTAACCGATTAAAAGAAAAAAACTTACCCAGAAAGGCAGCTTGCATCACTTTCGATGACGGTTATGCCGACAACGCCGATAATGCATTACCTATTTTGCAAAAATATGGCGTTCCGGCTACATTTTTTATCTCAACTGGTTTTACAGATGGCGGCATGATGTGGAATGACAAGATTATCGAACTTATCAGGCATGCACCAGGAAACAGTCTGAATCTTAATGCGATCGACCTGGGAAAACATGAAATCGGTTCACTCGAACAACGCCGTCAGACATTATTTACGCTGATTGGTAAATTAAAATACCTGTCATTTGACAATAGACATACGCTCATTGAACAACTGTACCAGCTGATACCGACAACACTACCCGACACTGTCATGATGACAGCCGATCAACTGAGACAACTTCATCGTGCCGGCATGGAAATCGGCGATCATACACTCAATCATCCGATTCTTGCACGTACCGAATCCAAAACCGCTTACGCTGAGATCGCTGATGGAAAGTCAAAACTTGAAAATATCATTCAGGCACCCGTGCGTTTTTTCGCCTACCCCAATGGCAAGCCGGGACAGGATTATCTGCCGGAACATGTCGTCATGCTCAGAAAAATCGGTTTTGAGGCAGCCTTTACCACAGCACAGGGTGTTGCAGATTACAACAGCGACATCTATCAGCTACCCAGATTCACACCTTGGGATACCGGCCGCACTCAATTTATCTTACGCATGATATATAACATGTTCCAGACTATTGATACTGTGACTGTACCGGAATTAACAGAATAGATCGTTCATGCAGCCTACTGTACTTATCAATCACCATCGCCAAACCGCCATAATCGTCGCAAAACAGGGAAACAAGTTACGATTGATTAAATTGGGAACAGGACAGCTGACGGTATCCTCGCTGACAGCAACTGAAATTGAAACCCTGGGTTATCAGGTCAGCGATTATTCGCCATGTGAAGCGGCACGAACCTATCTCAAGCATGGCGCAGGCGTCAGCAAGCACGCCAGAGTGTATTTAGAACAAATCACGCAGAACCAGCTTCCCGGCGTCCTCAGCTTGACATAAAGCTACCTGCGTTGAAAGATACAGCGCATCGTGACACTGTTTCAGGTTTTCTGATGAGATGAACCGCCAAAGCATGGCGGAGAGTCATTTGCAATGCCACCTTTTTCAGACCACTCTGCAATAGTCATTGTATTCAGCGTAAGCGCATGGATAGAACGAGCCAATTCATCAGCCAATATCGTGTTAACCATGCGATGACGGGCGATAGTCATTTTTCCTTGAAATTCATTAGAAACTATGATTACCTTAAAATGCGATTCTGATCCTTTCGGTACATTGTGCTTGTGACTTTCATTGATGACTTCCAGAAAGTGCGGCTGCAATGCCTGAAGCTTGGTTTCGATGGAATCTTTAACATGCATCATGATGACTCTTTAAAAATTGACTCAATTACTTTGAAACATCAAGCATCCTATCCAGCGCAAGCTTTGCAAGCGCTGCTTCATGCTTTGGCACATGGATACGATTGACCACCGTACCGCGGACAAGGTTTTCCATTGCCCAAGTTAAATGCTGCGGGTCAATACGCGCCATCGTTGAGCACATGCATACAAGGGGCGACATGAAATGTACGAACTTTCCCTGCAATTTGAATTCTTCAGCTATTCTGCTGACCAGGTTAAGCTCCGTTCCAACCAGCCAGCGCGTGCCTTCATCAGCCGCCGCGATGGTTCGAATAATATATTCGGTTGATCCCACGTAGTCCGAAGCATTGCAGACTTCAAAACTGCATTCCGGGTGTGATATGACGATGCCCTCGGGGTATTTATTGCGAAAGCGGATGATATGCTGTGGCTGAAACATCTGATGCACTGAACAATGGCCTTTCCATAACAAAATTTTGGCTTTTTTGATTTGTTCCGGCGTTAATCCACCCATCGGTTCGTCATAATCCCAAATTACCATTTCTTCGAGCGGGATACCGCGTTGATAGCCGCTCCAGCGGCCAAGATGCTGATCGGGAAAAAACAGGATCTTCTCACGCTGCCGAAACGACCACTCCAGGATTTTTCCGGCGTTACTCGATGTACAGACAATACCGCCGTGCTCTCCGCAAAATGCCTTGATATCTGCTGCAGAATTGATATAGGTCACCGGTGTTACAACTTCATCCGGTTTCAGTATTTCACCCAATTCACGCCAGGCACGCTCGACTTTCGCCAGACTGGCCATGTCAGCCATTGAGCAGCCTGCCGCCATATCCGGGAGAATCACGGTCTGCTGAGCGCCGGACAGAATATCGGCCACTTCCGCCATAAAATGCACGCCGCAAAAAATCAGATAAGCAGCGTCCGTTTGTGACGCCTGAAAAGCAAGCTTCAACGAATCACCGGTCAAATCCGCATGACGATACACGTCTGCACGCTGATAATGATGTGCCAAAATGACGGCGCGTTTTCCCAGAGCCTGTTTCGCTGCCTGTATACGCTGCGCACAGGCTTCATCCTCTACATGATCGAAATTTTCAAAATTTATCGCATTTACTTGCATTTCAATTTTTTTCGCTTAAAAAAAATCAAGAAAAATTAACCGTTAATACATGCCATAAAACATCAGACAGAATACCGACAATAAGTTCTTCACATCAAACAGGAACAGCACAAAAAAACCGTATGCCAGACATATAATTGAAGAAGTAAGTTCTGCTATAATGCGGCCAAGATCAATCTGAAAATAAACCGAAGAACTCGCATCGCTTATAAAAGCTGAAGATGCTGCGTTCAGCTCATAAACCCCACTCGCTATTCAGACACAAGATTTTAACGCATAACCGCATGTGTATTTAATGACTATTGCAAATTGAGCTTTATAATTTGATGATTCGTCGCTCATACTTCAGCTTTACATTTATTTTATTAGCCGGACTCATTGCGCTCACGATCTGGCTGGATAGCGTCATCCAACCTTTATCCACAGCACCCGAACTTGATTTCTACCAACAACCGGATTATATCATTGCGCATATCTCAGGTTTGCGCGTAGAACACGAAAAAAACACGCACCGTTTTTTTCATGCAAAAAAAATGTTCCACTATATTAACCAGGATCTCACGCAACTGGAAAATATACAATTTACCAACATCGAAACCGGGAAGCCTCCATTCCGGGTATTTGCCGATCATGCGGAATTGCGCAATCATGGCGAAGATATTCTTCTGAATGGAAATATCACTGTCATACGCGGGTTAAATGAGGATAAGGGTAAAATCACATTAAAAACCGATAAACTGCATCTTCTCCCCGATGAGAATAAAGTTAAAACAGACAAATCTGTTATGATATCAAGGCTTAATACAACCATACATGCTGTTGGGCTGGAATTGGACAACCATACCGGCATGGTGGAACTATTATCACGTGTACGCGCGGTAGACCAGAAACCATGAACCCTCTTTTTTTAATTCTGCTCCTCACTTTAATTGCCGGGAATACTGCTGCTGAACGTGCCGACCGTGACAAGCCGATTTATCTTGAAGCCGACCGTGCAACCGTAGAGGACATCAAGAGAAAAGATTCGACTCGTGTCAGTATATTTACCGGCAATGTCATCATGACGCAAGGCACATTACGCATCACCGCAGACAAAGTTGTTTTGAAGGAAGATGCCAACGGTTTCCGTCATGCGACCGCAACCGGTAATTTAGTCACTTTCCGCCAAAAACGTGATGGCGTTGATGAATATATTGAAGGTTGGAGCAAACGTGTCGAATATGATAATAAGACGGACAAGATTGAGTTATTCAGACAGGCGCGCCTGAAACGTGGGGAGGATGAAGTGAAAGGCGATTACATTTCATACAACATGACCAGCGAATTCTTTCAGGTTGTCGGCAGCAATGAACGTGGCACCGAAACAGGTGCCGATAATCGAGTTCGAATTATTTTTCAACCCAAAAACAAATCCGATAACACAACATCTGACTCTGAATAAACTTCTATGCGTATTTTAAAAGCCGAAAACTTGAAAAAACGCTATAAATCACGCACGGTTATTCATGATGTATCCTTTTCATTAAACAGTGGCGAAGTGATCGGATTACTGGGCCCCAATGGTGCTGGCAAAACGACGTGTTTCTACATGATTGTCGGTCTGATCCCCATAGACCAAGGCAGTATTTCCATGGGTGATCACGATTTAAGCCGATTGCCCATGCATCAGAGAGCTCGAATGGGCTTAAGCTATTTACCTCAGGAAGCATCCATCTTCAGGAGATTATCTGTTGAGGAGAATATACTTGCCATACTTGAACTGCACTGCAAGGACAGCAATCAGCTGCAGCAGCAACTCGACGATCTGTTACACGACTTGCAAATCGGTCACCTGCGTGACAGCCCGGCGATCAGTTTATCCGGCGGCGAACGCCGGCGTGTTGAAATTGCGCGCGCACTGGCTTCCCGACCACATTTTATTTTGCTGGATGAACCTTTCGCAGGCGTTGATCCGATTGCCGTCATGGACATACAGCGCGTGATTAAATTTCTCAAGGAAAAAGATATCGGTGTTTTAATTACCGATCATAATGTTCGCGAAACTCTGGGCATCTGTGATCGCGCTTATATTATCAGTGATGGCACTGTATTAGCACAAGGCAAGCCTAATGAAATCATTTATAATGAGCATGTCAGAAAGGTTTACTTAGGAGAGCACTTTCAGTTGTAAAAAGTAGAATTTCTCTTTTACTTTAAACAACCATTTCGCTGTTTCTTGAAACGATGAAACCAACGCTCCAATTAAAATTATCTCAGCAGCTTAATCTCACGCCGCAATTGCAGCAATCCATTCGACTACTGCAATTATCATCCATTGAGCTCAATCAGGAAATAGAACGCATTATTCAGGAAAACCCATTACTGGAACTGGATGATCACTGGAATGCAAAGACTCACGACACGCAGAGATCTGATGAATCGGCAAACGATACGGAATCATCGGAGCCGATCATGAGAGATGACAGCGCATCGCAGGTTGATGCAAACGACAATCTGGACTGGTATCAGGAAACAGGATTTTCAGCATACGATACACACGATGAGGACTATGAGACACCGCAATTGGCCGCAGATCCTCCCAGTCTGAGCGCGCATCTCCACCAACAAATCAGCCTGAGTCAAATCACCGAAAAAGAAAAAAAAATTACCAGCTTGCTTGTCGATAGCCTGAATGATGATGGCTATTTGATGCAGGATCTTGATGAATTACTCGAGCTACTGCCCGAAGAATTAGGTTTAACCATTGATGATCTTAATCATGCGTTATCCATTCTGCAACAGTTCGACCCATTAGGTGTAGGCGCGCGCAACTTGCAGGAATGTCTTTTGTTGCAGTTAAAAACATTACCGGACAATACGCTGCATCGTGAACGCGCAATCAAAATTGTGACACACCATCTCAATATACTGGCTTCGCATGATTATGTCGCCATCAAGCGGATTCTGAAATGCGATGATCATACACTGCGCGCAGTACAAAAATTAATATTAAACCTGAATCCCCGGCCGGGGTCCGACTTTAATACAGCCAGGACGCGTTATGTCATACCTGACATCATTGTCAGTAAAATCAATGGCACCTGGGTCGCGAATCTGAACAGGGACGCGATGCCACGTCTCAACATTAACCGCTTCTACGCGAACATCCTCAAACAGAAAAGTGAAGAAACATCACACGAATTATCCAATCAACTTAATGAAGCCAAATGGTTAATCAAAAATCTTCAGCAACGCGCCAGCACCATACTTCATGTAGCAAACGCAATTGTTACAAGACAGCAACAATTTTTCGAGCATGGTGAAATAGCCATGCGGCCTTTGGTATTACGCGAAATCGCCGAATCCGTTGACTTGCATGAATCCACTGTTTCGCGTGTAACCACGCAGAAGTTTATGCACACGCCACGCGGCATTTTTGAGCTTAAATATTTCTTTGGCAGCCATGTTGCCACTGATACGGGCGGCGCCTGCTCGGCAACCGCCATTCGCGCATTAATCAAACAGCTTGTTCAGAAAGAGAACTCCCAAAAACCTCTAAGCGACAATAAAATTGCGGGTATCCTGGAAGAACAGGGCATCGTCGTTGCGCGCAGAACAATAGCCAAATACCGCGAATCACTACAAATACCGCCGGCAAATCTACGTAAATCTTTATAACTAAAACTAAGGAATGAATATGAATTTAAAACTTACAGGTAACCATGTCGAAGTAACGCCAGCAATGCGTGACTATGTTACCTCAAAAATCAGCAAAATCACGCGGCACTTTGATCATGTTATTGATGTTAATGTGATTCTATCTGTTGAAAAACATAAACAAAAAGCGGAGGCTAATGTCCATGTACGCGGAAAAGATATATTCGTCGAGGCTGATGGCCCCGATATGTATGCATCGATCGATAGCCTGGTTGACAAGCTCGATCGTCAAGTGCTCAAACACAAAGAAAAAAATCTTGAGAAACGGAATCACGGATCTTTAAAAGATCAGGAAATCGAATAATTCGTTCCAGGATTTGTCGCCATCAGTTTTTACAATTTTTGAAGTTTCAACATGAATCACATCTCACAATTACTACCCCCGTCAAATGTTATCATCGACCTTGACGTGGCAAGCAAAAAGCGTGTTTTCGAGCAGGCTGGACTCTTGTTTGAAAATACAGTCCAGATTGCCCGCAACCAGGTCTTTGACAGTTTATTTGCGCGGGAAAAGCTGGGATCAACCGGCTTGGGACAAGGTGTTGCAATTCCCCACGGACGCATTAAAGGATTGCGGGAAGCCGTTGCGGCACTAGTCAGAATGAAAGAAGCCATTCCATTTGATGCCCCCGATGGTCAGCCCGTCAATATCGCCTGCATACTGCTGGTTCCGGAAAAAGCTACCGATCAGCACTTGCAGATTCTTAGCGAATTGGCGCAAATGTTCAGCGACAAAAAATTCAGAGAAAGTATTCTGAATAGCAAAAATGCCGAAGAAATCCATAAGCTGATTACGGACTGGTCACCTAATGTCTCAAATTAGCATCACAGAACTCTTTAATAACAAAAAAGAAAAGCTCAGACTGACGTGGATTGCCGGTAATAAACACAACAAAATACTGAATAATGACCGTATCGCGCAATCCACTCAGGGCATGATCGGCCATCTCAATTTTATTCATCCGAACTGGATACAGGTACTCAGCAGTAATGAAGTAAACTACCTTAACAATCTCAGCAAAGAAGTTCTCGAGAAAAATTTTGATCTGCTCAGACAAAGCAATCTTGCATGCCTTATCGTGGCGGATAATGCCCAGGCACCTGATTCGCTTTGTATCATGGCGGACGATACCCAGACACCACTCCTGCGTTCTCCTTTTCCCAGCCTCGAAGTCATCTGGCTATTGCGTTCTCACCTCGGGCGTGTTCTGGCGCCATCGTGCTCTTTGCATGGCGTATTGCTCGATGTGCTGGGCATGGGGGTCATGATCACCGGGGAAAGCGGCGTGGGCAAAAGCGAGCTTGCACTGGAACTCATCAGCAGAGGACATGGACTGGTTGCCGACGATGTCGTCGAGTTACGCCGTATCGCGCCGGAAACACTTGAAGGACGATGTCCGCCGATACTGCGTGATTACCTTGAAGTACGCGGACTGGGCATGCTCAATATCCGAACCATTTTTGGCGAAACCGCCGTGCGCCGCTATAAAAACATGAAACTGATTGTTCATTTGCAGAACACAGCGACAACGGAAACTGCACAGCTGGAGCGACTCCCCATCAGCAATCTGACGGAAACGATCATGAGTGTAGATATCCCCAAAGTTATCATCCCGGTCGCTGCCGGTCGTAATCTGGCGGTGCTGGTTGAAGCTGCGGTACGCAACTATGTCCTTCAGTTGCGCGGTATTGACAGTACAAAAGAATTCATTGAGCGACACGAACAGATCATGAATGATCAGTCTATTGATCAGCCTGATCAGGAATAACCATCATAATCATTTGACGTAAAAGTAAACATAAAGCGATGTATTTCCCGATACCCCTGTCGTATGAATAAACCCAAGACAATCGCACTGGCATTCACCGGTGCATCCGGTATGTCATACGGTATGCGGCTACTGGAAATACTGTTGCGCAGCAACCAGCATGTTTATCTGCTCTATTCCAAAACAGCCCAGATAGTCGCGCAGCAGGAACTCAATCTGGCACTGCCTTCTCAACCGGGAAATGCGGAATCATTTTTCAAAAAACTTTTCCAGATCCCCGAAGGCCAATTACAGGTGTTCGGCCGTGAAGCCTGGTTCTCACCCGTCGCATCCGGCACAAACCCTGCCGATGCCATGATTGTATGCCCATGCACCATGGGCACACTCGCCGCCATTGCAGCCGGCATGAGTCAGAATTTGATCGAAAGAGCTGCCGATGTCATGTTGAAAGAACAACGGCAACTTATTCTAGTACCACGTGAAACGCCGTTTTCAACGATTCATCTGGAAAATATGCTTAAATTATCCAGAGTCGGTGCTGTCATCATGCCCGCCAATCCCGGCTTCTATCATCACCCCCAGACTTTACAACAAATAATCGATTTCATTGTCGCAAGGGTTCTCGATCATCTCCGGATTGAACATCAACTCATACCACGATGGGGAACCTCTCCCGCATCAACCGATCACGACATTCACGATTAGTACTTTATGCATTAAAACAAATAATAAGCCCAAAAAGCTATTGCGCATCCTGCGCGGCGCGGATCGCCTCAAGATTGGCAATGGCTTCTTCATTGCCCTGTGCGGCCGCTTTCTCAAACCACTCAATAGCCTGCTGCTCATCCCGGTCAACGCCTTCACCCGTAAAATAAAGTGCGCCTAAATTGTTTTGCGCATCGACATGACCCTGCGCAGCTGCCTTTTTGAACAATGCGACAGCTTCGACCATATCCTGGGAAACACCTTCACCGGTTGCATACAGTAATCCGAGATTAAACTGTGCATCCGCATAACCTTGTTCAGCCGCACGATAAAACCAGCCGGCAGCCAGCCCGGGATCATTATCCAGCACCTGCCCCGTCGCCGTCTTGGAAACGGCTTCTCCCGTGTAATACATCACCCCCAGATTTGTCTGAGCTTCAGGATCTCCAGCTTTCGCTTTTTCAAGCAATGCCTGAAATTTCTCGCCGGGTGTCGGCCCTTCATCCGCACTATCCGGCAGAATCTGCCCCCTGAGTTCGGCCATTTCTTCCGGTGTCATGCCCTCGCTCAGAAATGAAGGTAACTCGTCGATACGTGTCACTTCATTGATTGTCTGCGGCATCGAACTCGTCGCTGCATTATCACTCGATCCGTCTTCGCCACAACCGGATATCACTATCATTAGCGCGGCAAGCAACAAAACAGTGCGTACTTTCATTTATTATCTGTTCCTTTAAAATTGAGTTGGGTTACAAATTTAATCTGATTAGCTTTAATTATAATTTCTTTTTTTAAGGCTATTGTTTTATCTGCACTAAACCTCTATTAAACTTCTGCGATCGCTGTTAAATCTCTGCGGTATATTGAGAAAACCATGCTCATCCCGGCTTATCGTGCGCCCGCCTTTCTCAGCATTTCTATCACTTCGGTATGGCGGTAAGTCGTTGCAAGTGTCAACGCCGTAGCACCGTTGCTGGCTTTGACATTCAGGTCTACATTGGCTGCCAGTAACACATAAACCACGCTCAAATGACCATGCTGCGCGGCGAGCATGAGTGGCGTCGCACCATTCTCAATCTGGGCATTTACTTCGGCGCCTGCCTCAATTAATTTATGCACGGTCATTTGATGACCGCCACGCGCCGCAAGCATCAATGCCGTCATGCCATCACTTCTTCTGGCCTCCAGATCGGCATGCGCTGATATCAACAAATCCACGACATCCCTCCGGTCTCGTTTAGCCGCGAGAATCAGGGATGTTTCATTTGTTTCACTCGCGGTAGCATTAACCGCCGCACCCCGCGACAGCAGCAATTCGACCAGATTAGCGCGCCCATCACGCGCAGCCTGAATCAAGGCAGTATAGCCATTATCTCCCCGGTAATCTGCGTCACCCGCTCTGTCAAGCAGCAATTGCACTATCGGCCTGCTGCCTTTTCTGACACCTGCAAACAATGCCGCATTAATGGTTTCAGATGATAATTCATGCGCCGTTTCGAGTACCCGTTTAACCATCGGCAAATTACCTCTTTCTGCAGCGCCGATTAATTGCTCATCCATATTTTCAACGATTTCCGCCCGGGCAACAGTCGTCCATAACACCAAAAAAAACAGACATCCAAGGTACTGTACTGCCTTGCAGCAGTTTATTCGAAAATCCGACATTCTATACTCCCAAAATTATTAAGACCGATTGCTTAGACGCATCGTTTTCAAACAGAATTTTTGATCTGCTCAAACCAGCAACCGTAAAGAGGCATTCCAGAAATTGACTTGTTCTCCGTGTTCCATCACACGGTAACCGGGTTAAGTTTATGCGTTTGATGGCGCGCTCTACTACCGACAACACATCCAATCGCATCAGTATGATACGTTTAATTCGATATACTGAACCTGTTGCAAAGTGTTTCAGGATATACTTATATGCAGAATTAAACGCTGAAATTCAGATTCTATCAAAGAAAATCAATGAGTGATAAGAATTACGATATTGCAATCATAGGTGGCGGCCCCGTTGGCATGGCGCTGGCGCTGGCGCTTCGTCATAGCGGTATATCCACTCTCCTTCTGGAAGCACGCGGCCTGCCGGAAAAAGTAGATGACGTCAGACCATTAGCCTTGTCGCATGGCAGCCATCTGATTTTGAATCGACTGGGGGTCTGGCAGAATTTGCCACAATCGACACCGATCAAAACCATTCACATTTCAAACAAGGGCCACCTGGGGCGCACGGTACTCACTACTCAGGATGCCGATGTCCCTACGCTGGGGCATGTGATCAATTACCTGGATCTATATCGTGCATTGTTCGAAGCCACCCGGGAAACGCATACCGATTATCAGACAGGCGCTATCGTCAAAGCACTTTCAACGGATGAACGTCTTGGATACGTCAGCTATACGCATCATGACGGCGTAGAAAAAAAAATCTCGGCTAAATTGTTAATACTCGCTGATGGTGGACGTCTCAGCAGTCAACTGGAAGGAATCACCTATCGGGTTACTGAATATGATCAATGGGCAATTACCGCGAACGTTCAGGCAGAAACACTGCAAACCGGTATCGCGTATGAGCGCTTTACTTCAGATGGCCCGGTAGCTTTGCTGCCATCCGGCGATCATTTCGCGCTGGTATGGACCACCTCTCCCGAAGCCGCAAAAGAAATTATGGCGTTACAGGATGATCAGTTTCTGGCACGGTTGCATGATCATTTCGGCAACCGGCTGGGACAGTTCGTCCATACCGGCAAACGCTCCGACTTCCCATTGGCGCTCAAATATGCGACACCGACCACTTCACAGCGTATTGCTTTAATCGGTAATGCGGCGCAAACCCTTCATCCTGTCGCCGGACAAGGGTTTAATCTGGGGCTCCGCGATGCCTATGAACTGTCACAGATTATCCAGGAAGCTTTATCTGAAAATAAAGAAATCGGAACACCGGCCATGCTGAAGCAATTTCAGGAAAAACGTCGTTTCGACAGCAACGGGGGGCGTGTTTTTACTGATACACTGGTAAAATTGTTCTCCAATGACATACCGCTGATCAGACACCTTTGCGGTACGGGTCTCATCATGCTGGATAATCTGCCGCTCATTAAACGCTTTGTTGCACGACGCATGATATTTGGCGCACAGGGTTAGTCATACCCTTCATGCATTTTTTTGCGCACGGAAAAATTATCTTTATATAATGTCGGGAATTCCATGCATGGAATCCTGCGCCCAGTTTCAAATTTTATGTAACAAAGCACCGTCTTCACGGTGATAGCAATACATACGTAATACACGTAAGAACGCATTAATACCATGCAGTCTTCATTAAAATTTATTTGTCTATAAAAGCCGCTAAATTGCATGCAAATCGGTAACTACACGCTTAAAAACAAACTCATTGTCGCACCGATGGCCGGTGTTACCGACCGACCTTTCAGGCAGCTGTGCAAAAAAATGGGCGCGGGCATGGCGGTATCGGAAATGGTATCCTGCAATTCACTGCTCTGGGGTTCCGAGAAAACACAACGCCGCGCAAACCATGACGGCGAAGTATCCCCCATTTCTGTTCAAATTGCGGGCGCGGATCCCGACATGCTGGCGGCAGCAGCACAATACAATGTTGATCAGGGCGCTCAAATCATCGATATCAACATGGGGTGCCCGGCCAAAAAAATATGCAATGTCATGGCTGGTTCAGCGTTGCTGAAAGATGAAAAACTGGTTGAAAAGATTTTGTGCTCAGTCGTCAAATCCGTCGATATTCCGGTAACGCTCAAGATCAGAACCGGCTGGGATCTACAAAACAAAAACGCCCTGGCTGTCGCCAGAATAGCCGAAGATTCAGGCATACAGGCGTTGGCGATTCATGGACGCACACGCGCCTGCGCCTATCGCGGAGACGCTGAATACAATACGATCGCTCATGTCAAAACCGCCGTGAAAATTCCGGTTATTGCCAATGGTGATATTACAACCCCCGAAAAAGCCAGACAGGTATTAGAATATACCCATGCCGATGCCATCATGATCGGCCGGGCGGCGCAGGGAAGGCCTTGGATTTTCAGGGAAATTGATCATTTCTTGAGTACTGGAGAACATCTCCCCCCCCCGGAAGTCCGTGAAATACATACTGTTCTGATTCATCATCTGCATGATTTATATACTTTCTATGGTGAATATTCCGGCGCACGCATTGCACGCAAGCATATTGCCTGGTACACCAAAGGACTGATCGGCTCTGCCAGTTTCCGGCACAAGATGAACCAATTGCAAACATGCGAAGCACAACTCGCGGAGACCCATCTGTTCTTTACGCAACTGGCCGATTACAACACGCACTTACACTATATTCAGGAAGAGAAGGCTGTTACTGTATGAATAATACAATCAATGAAAATGAAATTGCATGCTGTGTACGTAACTCCATTCACAAATATTTGAATGACCTGGACGGTGAAAAACCGGTCTGCATCCATGATATGGTCATCCTCAGTGTAGAAAAACCGCTCATTGAAGTTGTCCTGCAACATACACAGGGTAATCAAACACTGGCGGCCGAACTGCTCGGCATTAACCGCAACACGTTGCGCCAGAAAATAAAACGATATCAAATCAACAAGGTATAATATGGCGATCAAACAGGCACTGATCAGTGTTTCAGACAAGACAGGAATAATCGATCTGGCGCGGACACTGCATCAGTCCGGCATCACGCTTATTTCGACGGGCGGAACAGCCAAACTGCTGCAACAGGAAAATATTCCGGTCGTGGAAATCAGCGATTACACTGGCTTTCCTGAGATACTGGATGGACGGGTCAAAACACTGCATCCTCGCGTTCATGCCGGCATTCTGGCTCGAAATGACTTGCCAGAACACGCCGCAACAATGAAAGAGGTCGGCATTGCCGATATCGAACTGGTAATTGTCAATCTCTATCCATTCGCCCAGACGATCGCCAAACCCGATTGCAATCTGGAAGAAGCCATTGAAAATATTGATATTGGTGGCCCTGCGATGGTGCGTGCCGCTGCTAAGAATTATAAAAAAGTGACGGTAATTACCGACCCGGCAGACTATCCGCTGTTACTGAATGAGATCACCGCCAATCAGGGTGCGGTCAGCCTGTCGAGCCGATTCAGATTCGCGTGCAAAGCTTTCTCCCACACTGCGGCATATGACAGTGCAATCAGTAATTATCTAACGGCTATTCACAGCAATGGAAGCCACAATACGTTTCCGACTGCTCTCAATCTGAATTTCAATCTTTTACAAAACCTGCGCTATGGGGAAAACCCTCACCAGAAAGCAGCATTTTATCGTGATATCGAAACTGTTCCCGGCGGGCTTGCCGATTACCAGCAGATCCAGGGAAAAGAACTCTCCTACAACAATATCGCTGATACCGATGCCGCATGGGAGTGCGTCAAATCTTTTGAGGATCCGGCTTGCGTCATTATCAAGCACGCGAATCCCTGCGGCGTAGCCGTTACCGATACCATTCTGAACGCTTATCTGAACGCCTTCGCAACCGATCCGACATCCGCATTTGGCGGCATCATCGCATTTAACTGCACACTAGATGCCGATACCGCTGCTGCGGTATTGAAACAATTTGTCGAAGTGATTATCGCCCCTGGAATTACCGACGAGGCGAAATCATTACTGGCGCAAAAAAACAACGTCCGTGTCCTGATCTTACCGCTGGAACACGGCAGCAACACCTACGACCTGAAACGAATCGGCGGTGGTCTGCTGGTGCAGACTCCGGACAATTTTCACCTTGAACGCAGCGATCTCAAAGTGGCTACACAAAAAAAACCGACCGAACAACAACTGGATGATTTATTATTCGCGTGGCGCGTGGCCAAATTCGTTAAATCCAATACCATCGTGTTTTGCCGCAATAAACAGACGCTAGGTATCGGCGCCGGTCAAATGAGTCGTGTTGACAGTGCGAAAATCGCCACGATTAAAGCACGGGAAGCAGGATTTGACCTGAACGGCTCGGTGGTTGCATCCGATGCATTCTTTCCATTTCGCGACGGTCTTGATGTAGTCGTACAGGCGGGCGCACAGGCGGTTATTCAACCGGGCGGCAGCATACGCGATGATGAAGTTATCGCTGCGGCTGATGAACAGAATGTGACCATGATTTTAACCGGCGTACGGCATTTTAGACACTGATACACATATCAAAATGAAATTACTGGTCATAGGCAATGGCGGCAGAGAACATGCCATTGCATGGAAACTCATACAATCGCCACGCGTTCAGAAAATATATGTCGCACCTGGAAATGCCGGTACTGCGCAAGAACACGGCCTTGAAAATATCGCCATCACTGCAATTCCCGACTTAATTCAATTTGCCAGAAAAGAAAACATCGCATTCACAGTCGTAGGCCCCGAGGCACCACTCGCCGAAGGTATCGTCGATGCTTTTCGAATCGCGGGATTGAAAATTTTCGGCCCCACGCAAAAAGCCGCGCAACTGGAAATATCAAAACGCTTTGCCAAGGATTTCATGCAGCGGCATCGTATTCCCACAGCGGCTTACGCAACATTCACCCAGGCTGAAGCAGCCCACCAGTATATCGATCGGCAGGGCATTCCAATTGTCATCAAAGCCAGCGGCCTGGCCGCAGGCAAAGGTGTCATTGTCGCCACTACACTGGAAATCGCACATGCCGCGATCGATGATATTCTGGTGCAACAGCGTTTTGGTAATGCTGGTTCTGAAGTGATTATTGAAGAATTCCTGCAGGGTACCGAAGTCAGCTTCATTGTGATGTCCGACGGGCGACATGTTTTACCGCTGGCCACCAGCCAGGATCATAAGCGCCTGAATGATGGCGAGACTGGGCCCAATACCGGTGGAATGGGCGCCTATTCACCCGCACCGTTCATCTCACCGAGTCAGCATGCGCAAATCCTGAACGAAGTCATTTATCCGGTCATTCGTGGCATGGCGCAGGAAGGTGTCGACTATACCGGCTTTCTTTATGCCGGCTTGATGATTACACCCGATAAACAAATCAAGGTGCTGGAATTCAACTGCCGTATGGGTGATCCTGAAACTCAGCCGATCATGCTGCGGCTCAAAAGCGACTTGTCTATTCTGATAGAGCACGTATTTAATAGCACGCTGGATCAAGCAGAAATCGAGTGGGATCCGCGTGTCGCGCTGGGTGTCGTCATGACAGCCGGTGGCTATCCTGATAATCCTGTTAAAGGTGATGTGATCAAAGGAATATCTGAATTAGTCAGCAGGCAAAGCGCGGCTCACGATTTTCATATTTTTCATTCGGGAACTGCTTTTGGCGGAGAACACGGACAGGAGTTAATCACTGCCGGAGGGCGTGTGCTTTGCGTGACCGCCTTGGGTGATAATCTCAGAATCGCTCAACAGCGTGCCTATGAAATAGCAGAACGAATCAACTTCAAGAACGCTTTTATGCGTCGTGACATCGGCTACCAAGGTATAAATTAATCGCATTCTAAAAAGTTTCTATTGAAATTTTTCATCTTTTGGAACGGTAGATTGCAGTTTGCGTTACGTTGTTCCTCATCACAGAAGAGCGCATATTGCTGGATCAAGAACAGAGGGTAATGGAACTGGGTTCCATTACCCTCTTTAGCTTTCGGATACTTACCTGATTTTCATACAAAAACCGCTGATTGCGGTTTTTGTATTCGATTAAAAGTAGAAATAATGATCGACCAACAATGCAACAAAAATCAGCGCAAGATACAGGATTGAATAACGGAAAGCCTTACGCGCCAACTGGTCGTTGTAATTACGATAAATCTCGATAGCATAATAAAGAAATATGGCATTCAATACACCAGCACTGACGATATAAATCAATCCGCTCATCTGGGTAAGATACGGAAAAACCGTAATAATACAGAGAATGACGGTATACAGTAAAACGTGTAGCTTTGTGAATTGATCGCCATGCGTTACAGGCAGCATCGGCATACCAATGGAAGCGTATTCATTTTTCCGATAAAGCGCCAAAGCCCAGAAATGTGGCGGTGTCCACGCAAAAATAATCAAAAACAACAATAACGCATCCGCCGTAATTTCTCCTGTCACGGCAGTCCAGCCTAGAACAGGCGGCATAGCGCCCGATGCGCCACCAATTACGATGTTTTGTGGTGTTAAAGGCTTGAGAATAATGGTGTAAATAATCGCATACCCTACAAATGTAGCCAGCGTCAACCACATTGTCAGCGGATTGACCCATTCATATAACATAAATAAACCCGAACCACCGACGATGCTCAGAAAAAATAATGTTTCAGGTACGCTGACTTTACCCTGCGGTAAAGGCCGTCCTTTCGTTCTCGCCATGACCGCATCCATTTTTTGCTCAACCAAGCAATTCAACGCTGCTGCTGCACCAGCCACCAATGCAATACCCACTGTGCCAAAAAACAGTGCTTCCAGCGGTACGGCACCCGGTACCGATAAGAACATGCCGATCACCGCTGTAAAAACGATCAGTGATACCACACGAGGCTTGGTTAAACGATAAAACTGATTGATACGTGATGCGGTTTCATGCCACACTATGGAAGTTGCCATTTTCATTCATCTCCTACATTATTCGTGAATCACAAATGCTGTCGTTTCTTTTTAAAATATGATAATAAGTTTTATTAAAGCGGCTTTAATGCTCCATCTGGGATACTTGCAACAGTCGCTTGATATCATCGCTCATTTTTCTCGGCTCAAGGTTTTCCGGGAATCGCATCATCAGATTTCCCATCGGATCGATGAGATAGATGTGTTTTCTTTGCGTTTCTCGCACTGGAATCTGATCAAGCAATTCACTATCCTGGGCATTTACAAAAAAAGTCCCTTCATAACTTTTAAATAATTCGGAATTGGCTTTAACATTGTCGTCTATAAGCCACAAGCGTTCTATCCGATGCATTTCTTTATTCTGCATCGTTCTGACTTGTCGCATGTAATAGAGTTTTTTCTGACAGGCATCATCACACTTCCCGGAATCAACCGTCAACATTACCCATTTACCATGCAGATCTCTCATTCTGAGAATAACGTTGCTGTCTTGTGTTACACCAGAGCCCGATAGTTTTTTTATTTCGATTAAATCACCATAGTTCATACTTCCCGGTCTGTAGTCCATAAAAAAAAGCGCATATGAAACGACCACCGGTGAAAACAGTAACACTAAAATGAGTATAAACCTGCGTCTATTACTTTTTTTGATTATTTCTTTTGACATTTAAAATCAGAAATATAATGATTGTTGTAGCCGCGAGCGAAAACCACTGAACAGCATAACCGATATTTTTTGATGCCCCGGAATCGGCTTTAATCCAATCCCGTATCAGACCATCACTCATACTGTCTTTTTGCAGAAGCATCAATGGCTGAAAATCATATCCCGTCATCTGCCGGTAACGCTCAAGATTAAAACTGCTCCAAACCGGACCGGATACATCCGGTGCTCCCAATTCAAATGTCTTCAACTCTGGAGAAGCCGCTACGCCATGAATGACTATTTCGCCGGAAGCTGTTTCTATTTCTGGAAGTATCGAACGATCCTTTCCAGCCGAGATCCATCCCCTATTGACAACCACCAATACTTCGCTACTTAAGATCTTTAGGGGCGTGATGACATGATAACCGGCGTGACCTTTATACGTTTTATTATCGAGATAGATAGTATATTCAGGTAGATAATATCCCTTAGCTTCCACTTGCCGATACTGAACATCTTCAAGCTTTACGAGCCCCCCTGAGATCGTTACCACAGGCTCTTTCGACAAATTTTCAAGCTTTTCATACTGCATACTTCTTTCATCAGCACGGGATAATTGCCATTTGCCTAATGCAATAAAAACTATAATAAAACATATAGTCAGAATAGTTGCCCACAATTTTGGACTGAACTGATAACCGAATAAAGTCAATGTTAAGTCCTTCGTTTTATTCCAAAACGAGATAAGACAGCTATTTTTTCTTAAAAAATAAAAGATTCCATACTTTTACATTTAGTCTCATGCTTATTTCTTACTTAAATGTAAAAGCTGGAATCTTTCATGGTTTTTCTACTTTATAGCAAATATACAAAAATAAAGAGACCTAACCAGACCACATCAACAAAGTGCCAATACCAGGCAACACCTTCAAAACCGAAATGTTTCTCCGGCGTAAAATGACCGGCTGCGCATCGGAAGTAAATTACAATCAACATAATTGTACCCAATGTCACATGGAATCCATGAAAACCCGTCAACATAAAGAATGTTGAGCCGTATGCGCCTGAATCCATTCTCAGATTTAAATCATCATAAGCATGTATATACTCATAAACCTGGAAGCTCAGAAACAGTACGCCTAGAAGAATAGTCGCCAGCATCCATTTGTTCAGTGCATCGCGACGATTTTCTTTCAGTGCCCAATGTGCGTAAGTTATGGTTACACCTGATGTCAGCAGAATTGCAGTATTCAACGCTGGCAATCCCCAAGCACCCATCGGGGTGAATTCTTCGAAATGTCCACTTGGTCCTGTGGTCGGCCATCCACCTTCATAGGCACCCCATGCCGCCTGACCGAGCACTTCACTTTCGCCGGCCAGCCAAGGTATTGACAATACCCGCATGTAATACAATGCGCCGAAAAACGCAGCGAAGAACATGACTTCCGAGAAAATAAACCATGTCATGCCCCAGCGGAATGATTTATCAACATTCAGACCATATTTACCGCTTTCACTTTCCGCTGCAACTGTACCAAACCAACGAAAACACATATAAAACAAAATGGCAAAACCGATTGCTAACAAACCATAGCCGAGTTCGATTTTATTCATTGTTAATGCCGCACCAAACCCTAAAAACAGCAGCGCTGACGATCCGATTATTGGATATGTCGACGGGGCTGGAACATAATAGTGACCAGAATCCTGACTCATTCTTCCCTCCTACTGATAAATTTTAATTTCTAATTAACAATTATTTTAACTACGAACAGAATAGTGACTACAAAGAGTAATCCACCGATTATTCCGCCGATAATTACCTGCATTGGTTTCAGATTTGCTGCATCATTTTCCAAATCATCTTTTCTCCGGATTCCCATAAATGCTGCGAGTACTGCTTTTGCGACCTGAAGAACTGTAGCAGCTGGCTTGTTATGATTGCTCATGTGGCAAAACTCCTATTTTTCGCTAACAGCCTTGGAACCTACTGGGAGCTCAAAAAACGTATATGAAATGGTTAATGTATTTAAATGCCCCGGTAAACTAGGTTCAATAACAAACTGAACCGGCATTATTCTTGTTTCTTTTGGCTTTAATACCTGCCGAGTAAAGCAAAAACATTCAAACTTACGCAAGTGTTTATCCAGAAATCGAGGACTATAACTTGGTATCGCCTGTCCGGTTATTTCACGATCTGAATTATTTGTAATCTCATACATCACTTCCACTGGTTCACCGAGATTAAACTTGATACTGCGCTGCAGTGGTTTAAAATCCCAAGGTAACCCCCTGGTATTCGCATCAAGCTCCACAGTAACCCAACGCTCAGTATCAACCTCCATTTTTTCTCGGACCAGCTTATCTGGTTGCAACAAGTTATTAATGCCAGCAACTTCACAAAATTTCTCATAAAACGGCACCATTGCATAACCAAATACAAACATCACGACTGAGAAGATTAACAACTTCTTCATCATCGTCAGATTATTTTCTATTTTGTTGCTCTGTGCCATTTTCTAGTCACCAACATTAATATTTTGCTGCAACCATGATTAACAGATCTGTGTTACTCACACTCAACGAAATCGAAGAAAGCAATACTTTTACTCTAAGTCTCGCAGCTCTCCATCGCTGTATTTCTTTCTCTATATATCTTTGAAAAAGAATACACCTACATAAAGCGCAAGTACCGTAATAAACAAATACATTGCTGTTTTCACTTTCTTACGTTTCAAATCTGTTTCATCTGACATACGATCCTCTTCGGATAATTAATGAGAAGATGGTGTAAAGACCGGCGGTTTTTCAAAACTATGATACGGCGCAGGTGTTGGCAGATGTGTCCATTCCAACGTTTTAGCGCCATCCCATGGTTTCTCAGGAGCAGGTTCTTTACTACGTATGCACTTGATTACGATATAAACAAACAACAGTTGACTCATTCCGAAACCGAATGCACCGATACTTGAAATCATATTGAAATCAGCAAATTGGAGTGCATAGTCAGGAATTCTGCGTGGCATACCGGCCAAGCCCAGGAAGTGCTGTACAAAGAATGTCACGTTAAAGAAAATCATCGATAACCAGAAATGCCATTTACCCAGCGTTTCATCGTACATATGACCGGTCCATTTTGGCAGCCAGTAATAAGCACCTGCAAATAAAGAGAACAAAGCGCCAGATACCAATACATAATGGAAATGCGCAATCACGTAATACGTATCTTGCACTTGAATATCGATTGGAACAATCGCGCAGATCACACCACTGAAACCACCGATAACGAACAGGAAAATAAATCCGATCGCAAAAAGCATTGGTGTTTCAAAAGTCATTGATCCCCGCCACATGGTTGCAGTCCAGTTAAAGACTTTAACGCCAGTCGGCACCGCAATCAACATTGTTGCATACATGAAGAACAATTGTCCTGCGGCTGGCATACCTGCAGTAAACATGTGGTGCGCCCATACGACACAAGACAGAATCGCGATTGATGCTGTTGCATAAACCATTGAGGAATAACCAAACAAGGGCTTGCGTGCAAACGTAGGAATAATCTCTGACACGATTCCAAATGCAGGAAGAATCATGATATACACTTCTGGATGACCAAAGAACCAGAAGATATGTTGAAACATTACCGGATCACCACCACCTGCAGCATTAAAGAAGCTTGTGCCAAAGTGACGGTCTGTCAACAACATGGTCACTACGCCCGCCAGAACAGGCATTACCAGTACGAGTAAATAAGCCGTTATTAACCAGGTCCATATAAACAATGGCATATCCATCAATTTCATGCCTGGAGCACGCATGTTCAATATGGTGGTTATGATATTGATTGCACCCATAATGGACGACGCGCCCAGAATGTGAACCGCAAAAATCATCATGTCCACGCCGAGTCCACCTTGCGTTGACAGCGGCGGATAGAAAGTCCAGCCACCCGCAGCAGCGCCACCAGGAACGAAGAAAGACGAAACCAGTAATGATGCCGCTACCGGCAATAACCAGAAACTCCAGTTATTCATCCGGGCAAACGCCATGTCTGGAGCACCAATCATCAGCGGTACCTGCCAGTTAGCGAATCCTACAAATGCAGGCATAATGGCACCAAACACCATAATAAGGCCATGCAGGGTCGTGAACGAATTAAACAGCTCCGGCTCTAAAATCTGAATGCCCGGTTGAAACAGCTCAGCCCTGATACCCAGAGCCAGAAAACCACCTGTGAAAAACATCGTTAAACTAAACCACAGGTACATCGATCCGATGTCTTTGTGATTGGTAGTTGTGATCCAACGCATTATACCCGTTGGATGATGGTCGTCATGACCATGCACATCACCATGTATTGCTGCCATAAGTAATTTCCTCCTAATTGTTATCTGAATTCTCTTCTGCAGCTTCAATCGCCTCACCGGCGTCAGCTACCATTTCAGTGGAAACAGCTGCCAAACTGACTGCATTGGACGTCCCAGCTAATTTATCAGCAACCCACTTAGCATAAGCTTCCTCTTCCAAAACCTCCACTACAATCGGCATATATCCATGATCTTTACCACACAATTCAGCACACTGTCCGCGATAAATGCCTGGCTTGTCTGCCGTAAACCACGAATCTCTGATAAATCCGGGAATTGCATCCTGCTTGACACCCAGAGCCGGTACCCACCAGGCATGAATCACATCGTTGGCTGTCAATATCACACGTACTTTTTTACCGACGGGAACAACCAGATTATTATCCACTTCCAGCAGATAATTCTCGCCTTTAGGCTCCCTGTTTTCCAGCTGTGCTCTTGGTGTAGATAATTTACTATAAAAGCTTATCCCTTCACCTTCACCTTGCAGATAATCATAGCCCCACATCCACTGATACCCTGTCGCTTTGATCGTCATATCCGGACTGGATGTATCTTTCATAGCAATAACAGTTTTGGTTGCAGGCCATGCCATAGCGATAAGTATCACACACGGAATCACAGTCCATATGACTTCAACTGTAGTGCTGTGATGAAAGTTGGCGGCCTTATAACCGAGCGACTTGCGATGTTTCAGTACCGAATAAAACATCACACCAAATACACCTACAAATATAACCAAACAAATCCACAAGAGCGCGATATGCTGATCATAAATATCTTGCGCTATTACGCTTTGCGGTTCGGGAAAGTTATATTTAGACCCTACCGCCATGCTTGAATATAAAGCAAAAACGGACATTCCCACCAGGGCTGCTGCTGATTTATTTCTCATATTTTCCCCCACATGATTATTGCTAATTTTTAATCCCGGACATAATTCACTGTTGCACAAAATCAGTTTTTCCATCTGATCTGCAAGCAGAAGCTATGGGCCAGGATCTCATCTTGTAAAAAAATAACCATACTACGATCGGCGACATAATGTTTTTGTTGGCCGAAATTTTTTATTACCCAGAACTTATTATTTCCAGTTGAAGATAACATTCAATACTGCTAAATCGAACGGAAATTTTAGCACGCCACAAATCCTCAAACAAGGGAAAATCATGATTTTTATAGCAATATTCCCCTGTTTATAAAGTGGTATTGTAAAAAATCTGTTTTCTGAATAACCTTTACAGGACATCAATTTTTTACCTTTTTTCTCTTTTACCGCTATCGCAATTACTCATTTAACCTATTACCTTCTACACCTCGGCGCCCACTTTCCTTAACTAAGGACAGTGCGATACCTGCTCAGATGATAGAACATAAAATATCGCGTCTAAACATTTTCACCGAGCGCCGTAGACCATCCGATCTCGATCAGCAAGAAAATAACCACAAGGATTTGAATATAGGTAGTATTTTTATGTGATATTCGTTCAAATTCAGACTAACGTTGCCGAAACACTGCGACTTGCAATCACATGCCCATCATTAACGCTACCGTTATGAGCCTGAATTATTTATACCCGCTATTCAGACGGCAGCTGTTCAAGCAATTTGATTTGTTCCATCAATGCCTGTCGCTCGTTATTCAATAGATTAAATCTGGCATACAAACGATCCAGTTCTGTAGTATACGCCTCAACCCGGTCTCTTCTTTCCTGTTGCCGCCGCATCATTTCTTCATATTTCGGAACAGGAACAGTTTGAACCGTCGCACTCGATAAATCAGCCGCCGATGAGCCCGAAACTTCATTTCGACGTAACTCCTGAATCATAAGAAATTGCTGGTGAATTGCCTGTGCCTCTTGCTGCACTCGCATCAATGCTTTTTCCAGTTGCTGGATTTGTTGCTCGTTTTCCGACCAACCCAATTGCGGCATGGTCATTAACAGCAAAACAATTAATAACTTCACGGCACGCTTTTCCTTTATTGAAAAATTGAACAATGGCTGAAGTACGATACGCGCCGCACTGGCGGTATACCCCGAAATCTTCACCAGAATCTGTTATAAAACCTGATTCACTATTTAAATCAGGTTGTTTTTTTGACGACCAAATATGCGCGACCGGAATTCCAGTCAGCCCCTACTCACATACGTTCGAATATGGCGGCAATACCTTGACCACCACCGATACACATCGTTACCAGCGCATAGCGCCCACCTGTTCGATGGAGTTCATAAATTGCCTTGATCGTCAGTATTGCACCGGTCGCGCCGATCGGATGGCCTAATGCAACAGCACCGCCATTGGGATTTGTTTTGGACGGATCAAACTGCAATTCCCGGGCAACCGCGCAAGCCTGAACCGCAAAGGCTTCATTCGATTCTATAATATCAATATCTTTAATTTGCAACCCCGCACGATTAAGTGCTTTCTGCACCGCAGGAACAGGCCCCATTCCCATTAATTGTGGATCCACACCCGCATGACCATAGGAAACAAGGCGTGCCATTGGCTGCAAATGATATTTTTGAGCTGCCCGACTATCCATTAATACAACTGCCGCAGCACAATCGTTGATTCCAGAAGCATTTCCTGCGGTGACCGTTCCATCTTTCAGAAAAACAGTATTCAGCCTGGATAATGCATCGATATCCACATCATCACGAGGATGTTCGTCAGTATCAAATCGTGTGACCTGCTTACGATTCCTGATTTCTATCGGCAGTATCTGCTCTTTGAAATAACCACGCTTAATCGCATTGATCGCGCGACGGTGACTCTCAAGTGCATAAGTATCCTGTTCTTCACGACAGATCTTCCATTGATTGGCGATATTTTCTGCAGTTATGCCCATATGCACGCCATCAAAAGGATCCGTTAAAGCACCAACCATCATGTCAATAACGCTACCATTATTCATGCGCTGCCCCCAGCGCAACGCAGGCAACAGATAACCACCACGGCTCATGGACTCAGCGCCACCCGCAATAGCGGCATCAGTATCTCCATTAAGAATATATTGACTGGCAGAAATAATCGCTTGCAGACCACTGCCACACAAGCGATTCACCGTCAGCGCTGCGACATGATGCGAAAGTCCACCGTTAATACATGCAACACGCGCCAGATACATATCGCGGGGTTCGCCATGTATCACGTTGCCAAAAACAACATGACCGATTTCACACGGATCAATACCGGCCCGCCCAACGGCTTCAGATACTACTTTTGCGGCTAATTCGACCGGGGGTATATCTTTAAGCGCCCCACCGTAGCCTCCAATCGCCGTTCTTACACCACTGAGCACGACTACATCACGCATTGAATCGCCTTATTTTTAATTTTTTCATTCCAAAAACTTCTGCACGCTATTCAGGCATATCGCCGCAAGTTTCACGAGAGCCGTTTTTCCAAATATTCTATGGTCAAATCGGCCACTTTGGGCACGCCTATTTTCAACTGCAACGGATAAGCTTCCCGATCACCCATGCACTGATAGCCACGTCGCTGATAAAAAGCAACAAGCTCCACACGCTGCGAAACAACGAACATGCGCATGATATCTACAGCAAGTTGATGTTTAGCTATGGCTTCTGCCTGCCGCAGGATATGTCCACCGACACCCTGATCTTGAAAATCAGGATGCACTGAAAAAAAACCGAGGTAGGCATGGTGCTGCTCTTTCGCAAGATAAATACAGGCAATCAACTGTTGCTGTTGATATACAACATAAAACCGCGCGTCGGCTTTTGTCATTGCCGCGACAATTTCACTCAGGGTAGTACGGTCACCGTCGATAATATCCGTCTCCCGGGTCCATCCATTATTACTATGACCACGGTAGGCTAAATTAACCAGATCACAAATATCCTGACAGTGTTCGGGCATCGCCTGCACGAGCGTGAATTGAGACAGGAATGTAGATGCGCTCGCGACATCGTGCTTCATGATTGCTGTGGGATAACCAGTATGAATTAGAATAAATTCAGAACAGGGCTTTTAGTTATCGCTACCGCCACGATATATACAAATACGCATTGTGCGGCAACCCAGGCATTGATACGTACCTGTCGTGTTTTACCAAAACGCATCGCAATCATACCAAGACCAATGTAAACCAGCAGTCCTGATACTTTGGCAGTGAGCCAGGGATCACTTATCGGCGTTTGGTGGATCTTATACGCCAGCGCAATCGCACTGGTCAATAAAACGGTATCGACGATATGCGGCAGGATCTTGACCCAGCGCTGGCGCAGAACCGACGATTCCCTGATTAACCATACGCCACGCATAAAAAAAAACAGGAAACTCGTGATCACGCTGCTGACATGAATCATTTTAATCAATGAATAACTCACCAGTTACCCCCGGGAATCAACCATCCATGACTACCGGCAACTGCACCGGCGATAGTGATTAAACTCAGAATGAGCAATCGCATATGCTTATGCTGGATGTTTACAAATGTCTGAGTGGTAATATTTTGCGGTAACGGCGTTTTTGCCTGATTTCCAGATCTGGATCTAGGCTCAACGATAAAAAGCATAAAAGTGAATAACAGCCAGACGAATACCATGGTATGCATCCACCAGTATTGCCACTGGGCAAAACGATGCCAGGCATCAAGAACGAAAGTCATGTAAAAACCACTTAAACCGACAAGCAATGTGGTTAAACGCGCCTGCGCAGCAAAGCGACGCCGGAAATTGCTGAAAAAAGCCATGGCTTCCTCAGGCGAAGCCATTCTCTGCAATATAGGGAGTAATACCAGCGTAACCATCGCTACGCCGCCAATCCAGAGTACCACGCTTAAAACATGCACTACTCTGGCAAGAACAAAATCATCCATATTTTCTTGTTTATTGTTTTAATCCGATGCGGCTTCGTCTTCAATGCCAGCCCAATTCACCGCTTCATCGTAGTCTTCAAAAACAATGACCTGCGCATCGGTAAACAGGTTGGAAACCCATGCACTCCAGGCCTGCCACTGATCATTGGTAACAACAGCGATACGATTAAAGTCATTACCGTGTTCGCGCATGAATTTAAGATCCTCCCAGGCGACATCCACGGTATAGTCAATCATATCACGCAAGTCAATGACAACATTAACCTTTCCACTAACATGTGATTGATAGATCACTTCGCCTTCAAACTGCTTATAATCGGCCAATGTAAATTCACTGATCACGGCAACGACGATCAGGTTATCTTGTTTTTCTATGGTAATCATGATTTCACCTTTTCTGATAGTAGAGTCATCATAGGCAAATAAATAAAATGGTGCAAATGTTGCTTCGATTGACTACCGGATCGCGCATACTCACTCACTCCGGGGTTCTCAATTAATTCCATATCAAATCAAACGATAATTCAAAGGGTTATTCACATTTCAAAATTATTTCCGGGCAACGGCAATCAATAACAACTTATAATTCAGAATACCGCTCATAGCGCCGCCCAGAATAATCAGTGCCATACCCAGCCAGGCAACCGGCGGTAGAATTTCGTTCCAGATCAGTATACCCCAGATGCCTGCAAACAGAACTGTGCTATAGCCCAGCGCACTGACCACCAATGTGGTTCCAGTATGGTAAGCACGCGTCATCGCCAACTGCGCCAGTGTTGCGGTGATGCCAATACCGATCAACAGATGAATATTCTGCTGCGTAACCGGACTAAATGTCGTCAACAGCAACCAGACACCTGTAATCAATGTACTGATCACGGTAAAATAAAAAACCACACGCCATTCCGACTCACCGAGATTGCCAAGTTGTTTGACATTCATATAAGCAATCGCGGCAAAGAAGCCCGAAGCCAGCCCGAGCGATGCGGCCACCCATTGATCATCCTGTAACATTGGACGCAGCAGAAAAACCACGCCGACAAATCCGACAACCAGCGCAAAAACCATCGGCCAATGCAGCTTCTCTTTAAGAATCAAGGCAGAAAACAACGCCATAAACAACGGCCAGGTATAATTCAAAGAAATAGCGGTAGCCAGGGGCAGCTCCGTGATGCAGTAAAAAAACATCAGCAGGCTGCCCAACCCAATCAACCCGCGACTACAATGGGTTTTCCAATGATCTGTACGCAAAGTGAGATGGCAATGACGAACGGCAATCCAGGTTATCGCAACACCCATTAAAGAGCGATAAAAAACCAATTCTACAGTGGAGAAATACGCTGCACTGAGTTTTACCAACACCCCCATGCAGGCGAACAGAAATGCGGCGACCAACATCCAAAGTGAACGCATGAAAAACCAGAGAAAGAAAAATACAATCGGATAGATTACAAATGCGGTTCTATTTCGCGTCGCAGGAATTGATGAAAATGAACCATACCGGCTTCCATTGGCATCTGATACGGCCCTGTTTCATTAACGGATTGATCGTACAAAGCGCGCCGTCCTTCAGTCATACGCATGCAGATTTCCCTGTCTTCAACAGCAGTCTCCATATACGCAGCCTGCTCAGCTTCGACAAATTCACGCTCAAACAGCGCGATTTCCTCAGGGTAATAAAATTCGACAACATTCATACAACTGTCGACACCCGTCGGGATTATTGTACTGATCACCAGCGTATGCGGATACCACTCCAGCATAATACTGGGAAAATAAAGCAGCCACACCGCACCATGAGGCGGTAATGCATTTTCATACCGCGCCAGAACCTGCTCCTGCCATTTCGCATAAACAGGCGTACCTGAGTGTTGCAAACGGGCATTGTTGACGCCGACAGTCTGTACGTTGCCCCAGTTTCCGAATCCCCAAGTCAGATCCTCGGTACTGACAAAATTTCCGAGACCGGGATGGAAAGAGTCGACATGGTAGTCTTCCAGGTAAACTTCTATAAATGTTTTCCAGTTGCAATCGTAGCGATCAATATGAACACGATCGAGCAGATGCCCTGAAAAATCAAAATCCTTGAGCACGCCAAGCTGTGCCATATCCCCGGCAACTGGGCGTTTTCCATTGAACAGCAAACCGTTCCAGCTTTGCAGCGGGGTTTTACCCAGATGGGCACAAGGATTCCGATCAAAATGGGGCGCACCCAACAATGTGCCGTCCAGTGCATAAGTCCAGCGATGCAGTGGACATACAATATTCCTGGTGTTGCCTCGGCCTTCAAGGATACGGGCCTGGCGATGACGGCAGATATTGGAAATCAGCTCTATTCCTTGTTCATTACGCACCAGAACTTTTGCGCTTTTCAGCCATTCCAGCACATAGTAATCCCCAACCTCAGGCACCATCACTTCATGACCGATATAGCCCGGTCCTTGATCAAACAATATTTTCTTCTCGATTTCCAGTATTCTCGGATTAAGATACCAGTCAATCGGTAACTGGATTGATGTTTCCGCCAGTTTTGAAATTTCAACCAGATCAATCATATTCAGTACTGTATTCCGTATTTCAATGTCACCACAGATGACTCATCGTCCAGAAAAACAAGGATATTCTTTCAATTCACCCGTTCTTTCTTTTTGTTTTTAAAAAGTAATCATGACAAATGCCACCAAGTATACAAAAAACTGCAAGAATTATTTATTCAGAAAACACCGGTACACGTTTTAAATATTTGTTTCTTCGCAAATAATATAGATTTCTAGTCAGAGATAATGCAGGCACAGCATTACAATTATATACGCCGCACATTGTATTTTTCAGACCATCAATCATTGGCACAAAGATAAATGCCCAGAGATAAACGCCTTAAGAATGTATTACAATATCGCCGCCTTACAGGTCATGCTTCATGATGGGAAAAGATACCTATTCGCCATAACCATAACAGTTTTCATTGATATAATTATACCTTTCCGAGAGTTTTATTGATGTCATTAATGGACGATGTTAAAAAAATACTTCGCGATGCGCTAGCACTCGATACCACACGCGTTGAAAAGCTCACCGCAGCTTCACCATTGCTGGGCAGTATCATCGAACTTGATTCTGTTGGCGTAGTTTCGGTACTGACAGCCATTGAAGCAGAATATGGTATTGTCGCGGAAGACGACGAAATTTCTGCGGATGCGCTTAAAACACTGGGAAGTCTGACCGAATTTATTGCACGTAAAATCGGGTAAAAAGAAACAGCCATGAATTCATGGAATCCTAAAGATGATCAAGCCTACTCACCCACCCCGCCTCATTGCCTGAAAACCGCCGGATAGCCAGAAGCAATTGATCTTTACTTTATTTAAATTTTTTCGAAGCCACAATCAGCCTTACCTGTCGTTTACGCGATGCGTATAATGGTGGCAAGCAATTCACTTTAACTTTCTCTTCATGCTCGATCTCAAACCGGTTTTCGCTTCAGACGGTCTGTTATCCAGACACATACCGGGCTACCGGGCACGCAGCCAGCAACTGGAAATGGCACAAACCATTGCCGAAACCATTGAGCAAAACGGTCTGCTCGTTGCCGAAGCGGGAACGGGAACCGGAAAAACATTTGCCTATCTGGTTCCTGCGCTGCTTGCGGGCGGCAAAATCATCATTTCCACCGGAACGAAAACACTACAGGATCAGTTGTTCAACCGGGATATCCCGAGTGTACGCCAGGCGCTAAACGTACCGGTTACCGTCGCTTTGCTTAAAGGGCGCGCAAACTATATCTGTCATTATCATCTGGAAAGAAGCCTCCAGGATAATTATCTGAGTTTCGTCAACCGCGAAGAAATCAAATATTTACAATTGATCGAACGTTACGCACTGCGCAGCAAGGACGGCGACAAAGGCGGATTAAGCGCAGTACCTGAAAATGCAACAATCTGGCATCACGTAACAGCTACGCGCGAAAACTGTCTGGGTTCTGAATGTCCGAGCTATAAAAAATGTTTTTTGATGGAAGCGCGCAAAAATGCACTCGCAGCGGATATCGTCGTGGTGAATCATCATCTGTTTTTTGCGGATGTCATGTTGCGTGACGAAGGACTGACCGAGTTATTACCCGCCTGCAATACGGTTATTTTTGATGAAGCGCACCAGTTACCGCAAACTGCAAGCCTTTTTTTTGGCGAATCGATCAGTACCGGCCAGTTACTGGATTTAGCACAGGACAGTCAGACCGAGGCCATGCAATCGGCACGCGACTGCACGGCATTACCCGACGCCATCGCTGCCATGGAAAAAGCCGCAAAGGATTTACGCCTGACCGTTGAAGACGAAAATGTCCGCTACGCTTTGCCTGCAATTGAAAAAAACAAGGCATTCAAGCCAGCACTCAATTTACTGGTCGAGAAACTCTCTGAGCTGACTGCCATCCTGGAAACACAGGCGGAACGCTCCGAAGGTCTGGAAAATTGCTGGCGCCGCGCAAATGATCATATCCATTTAATCCAGCGCTGGTGTGACACCGATAAAAAAAGTGAACATGCGGATTATGTACGCTGGGTAGAAGTGTACAGTCGGGTACTGCAACTGAATGCCACGCCGTTATCGATTGCAGAGATCTTCAGCCGACAACTCGATGCTTCGCCACGCGCCTGGATTTTCACTTCGGCAACGTTGTCGGTCAAACAGAATTTCGATCATTATCTGCAAGAAATGGGATTGACCGCAGCGCAATCGTTATGCTGGGACAGCCCCTTTAACTATCCTGAACAAGCGCTGTTGTACGTTCCCGCAGGTTTACCGGAACCTCATCATCCTGCCTATATTGAGAATGTCATCAAAGCAGCGCTTCCTGTTCTTAAAGCAAGTCAGGGCCGTGCGTTTTTTTTGTGCACCAGCCTGCATGCCATGCAGCAGGTGTACGACCAATTGACCACAGCGTTTGCGGCAGAAAACATTGCCTTTCCGCTGCTGCTGCAAAGTGATGGTTCACGTTCGCATATACTGAAACGCTTCCGCGAACTGAAAAACGCCGTACTGATCGGCAGCCACTCGTTCTGGGAAGGGATAGACGTACGCGGTGAAGCACTGTCGCTGGTGATCATCGACAAACTGCCATTTGCACCTCCGGATGATCCGGTGCTGTCTGCGCGTATTGAAAAAATTAACCGTGAAGGCGGCAATGCGTTTATGGAATACCAATTGCCACATGCTGTCATCAGCTTGAAACAGGGCGCCGGCCGTTTAATTCGCGACGAAACCGACCGTGGCGTATTGATGATCTGCGATCCACGTCTGACGACAAAATCCTATGGCCGGAAAATCTGGCAAAGCCTGCCCCCGATGAAACGCACACGACAACTCGCCGATGTGAAACAGTTTTTTATGACCTGAAACCGGCACTAAAAATATATCTGCTGAATCCGGATATTATTGATCGCTCAAATGCACAGCGCATACCATCATTGCTCAAAAACAATAAATGGTAAACATTCTTACGGGCGCTGAAGGTTAATGGTGATGTCTGCCCCCAGTTTATCGGTTGTAAATGCGGCATCATTGAATCTTGGAAATCCCCATCGCAATTTAGGATTGTTTGAAAGTCCGAATGACTCTTCGGGCATCATATTCCATTTTTTATTCAGTTTCCGATTGCCATCGACATCGTGATAAGTCGCTACAGCGTAAATGCCCTGCTTATCAAGATTGAAACAGACGACATGTTGCCCTTCCGTTGCAAGAATACGAATACGTTTTGTACGTCCCTTTTTATTCAAAAAATTTTCCGGATCGTGATAGAGCTCAATGCTCAACAGCCCGCCGTCACCGACACCATTGACAGTCACCCTGACCTGGGGAATATCAAAATCACATAAATCAGCAGCCTCATCGGGTTGGATATCCATTTTTTCTTTACCGACCGCGAATGATGCCAATGTTACACCGACAATAAAAAGAAAAAACGGCCTGACATATTTTCTTGATATCAAGCAGGATCGATCCTGTTTTACAAAATTCATCTTATTAAAACCATCCAGTCAAACCATTCAGAACAAATCGAAAATACCATAAACAACGACTAATCCGCGAAGATCAGTCATGTACCGACATGACCAGCGCCGATTAAAATAGCCGGAAGGGAATTAAAACTGGAATTGTAAAAAATAAAGAGAGGAAATACAAACACACTACAAACACAAACGGGATATGATCACGCAATGCCGTAACATTGCCACTTTCATATCCCGTCTCAATTCCGATTGCTGATTGATTCAGAAATTCGAATAACTCAGAATTAGCGATGCTTATTAGCTAATATCTTTAAAACAGCATTGCTATGAATGCCGATTCTTGATTTATTTATTTGAATTCAGCTTACCCGGCAAGCTTGAATAATAGAATGCAAGATTATCGATGTCTTCTTTACTTAAAGCTGCTGCCATACCATTCATGATCGGATCGCTGCGATTGCCGGATTTATAATCTTTCAGTACTTTTGCAATATATGTTCTTTGCTGACCACCGATATGTGGAAAAGTAGGTGCCGGGCTGTTCCCATCCGCGCCATGACATGAAGCACATGCTTCCGCAGCTTTGCTTTTACCTGCCTCGATATCGGCAGCAATAACTTGTCCAGATACCATCAAAGCAACGCCGCTTAGCATTGCAATAATACTTTTCTTCATAATTTGTTCCTTATGTGAATGCTTGATTAGTTATTTGCGTAATAAGCTGCAAGATCTTTGATGTCTTGCTCAGATAATGTTTTTGCAAGCGCTGTCATTGAAGGGTGGCTGCGGGTGCCGTCTCTGTAACCTTGAAGTGCTTTAACCAGATACTCGGCGTGTTGACCACCGATTCTAGGCACATGATAAGCTTCAGGAAATGCTGTACGGTAACCCTCAATCCCATGACAGCCAACGCACATAGAGTTTTTTTCTTTACCGGCAGCTGCATCACCTGCCTGAGCAATACCAGAAAATGCAAACAACATACTTGTGGCAAGTAATAAACTAACCATTGATTTTTGTTTCATTATAAGCCTCCTCCTCTTAAAAGCTAAACTTTAAACGATGTACTCGATTTGGTCAATGAATTGCGAACTATGTCCATGTTGTTTATAGGGAAATTGCTTCGCAACTACCCGCATATTTTACCTGATTTTGATTCTAATTCTTCCCATCTTTCGAGACAATCGCTCAAATCTTTCTCAATCTCCGAAAAGCGTTTCTGCAATGCTTTCGCCTCTTCCGGATTATTGCGATAAAGCGCCGGATTATTAAGACTCAGCGTAATGCCTGCCTGCTCCTGTTCCAGTGCTGCAATTGTATCCGGTAATGCCGCCAGCTCGCGGGATTCCTGATAACTCAGTTTTTTTGCCTGCAATATCGGTTTGTTTCTCTTGATTCTTTCATCACTTTTTTTATCCGCATCCGTCGCTATGCCGTTTTTGATTCGTTCTTTCACCAGCACCCAATCCGCATAACCACCGACATACTCGCGCAACAAACCTTTTCCCTCGAACGCAATAACCTGGGTAACAACGTTATCCAGAAACTCACGATCATGGCTGACGAGAAAAAGTGTGCCAGTATAACCTTGCAGCAAATCTTCCAATAATTCCAATGTTTCTATATCCAGATCATTGGTAGGTTCATCCAGCACCATAACATTGGAGGGTTTGGTAAATAAACGGGCCAGCAATAACCGGTTACGCTCACCGCCGGACAGCGATTTCACTGGAGAGCGTGCGCGCTGCGGAGAAAACAGAAAATCCTCCAGGTAACTGATGACATGTTTGCGCTTACCGTTAATTTCAACAAATTCAGATCCTTGACTGACAATATCAACCAATGTCAGCTCTTCATCCAGCTGCTCACGCATTTGATCAAAATAGGCAATGGACAGTTTTGTTCCTTGTCGTATTTGACCGGAATCCGATTGCAATTCACCCAAAATAAGCTTTAACAGCGTGGACTTTCCTGCACCATTCGGCCCAAGCAATCCGATACGGTCACCACGCATGACACGACACGAAAAATTGTCGATAATGCTTTTGTTTCCATATTGTTTATTGACATGGATGAGCTCAGCGACCAGATTGCCTGATTGCTCACCGGCGTCAACTGCAATATTAACTTTCCCGACGCGTTCCCTTCTTGCCGCACGTTCTTTCCGTAATGCCTCCAGTCGACGAACACGTCCTTCATTACGTGTGCATCGCGCCTGCACACCTTTGCGTATCCAGACCTCCTCCTGAGCAAGCACTTTGTCAAATTTCTGTTGATGCGTTGCTTCAATTTGCAACATTTCCATTTTCTTACGCTGGTATTCTGAAAACTTTCCCGGGAAGCTGGTGAGCATACCACGATCCAGCTCGATAATCCGGGTTGCAACATGATCCAGAAAACGCCGATCGTGCGTAATGAACAATATGCTCCCGGAAAAACTCTGCAGAAATTCTTCCAGCCATTCGATCGATGCGAAATCCAGATGGTTGGTCGGCTCGTCCAATAATAATATGTCCGGCGACAAAACCAGCGCACGCGCCAGAGCAACGCGCTTCTTTAAACCACCTGACAAGTGTTCGATCAATGTATCCGCCGGGAGATTCAACTTGTCGATGGCCATTTCAATACGCGCCTGCATGCTCCATCCGTCGTGCGTATCAAGCTCGTTTTGCAGATTCTGCAAACGCTCCAGCAAGTATTCGGTATTTGAGTGACCAGTACTTAATTCATGGGAAACAGCATGATATTCCAATAATACCCGACTCATGGCACCTAGGCCATTGGATACTTCCTGAAAAACAGTATTTCTCGGGGTCAATTCCGGTTCTTGCGAAACATACGCAATCTTTAATGCAGGAGCACACCACAATTTACCATCATCCAGTTTGATTGAACCTGACAGTACTTTCAGAAGACTTGATTTGCCCCCGCCATTTCTACCGATCAGCCCGACACGTTCACCAGAATCTATCAGGAAACCCGCATAATCAAGCAAAGCATGATGACCGAAAGCCAGACAGGCTTTCTCCAACGTAATCAACGGCATAAGAATATAATTAAATACTTGTTTATGTGAGGAAATGCAGACAAATCGGACAGTATGTCGCCGCCATGATTACAAGTTATGAACAAACAACAAGAATCAATTGCAGAAAAAATTTAACCGCCAACAACCCTGCATTATAGGTCATTAGCGGTTATATTTTACTGAAAGGTGGTGTTTTTTAAACTATTCGGCAAAAGATACACTGATTTTCTTCGGTTTTACATCTTCCTTCTTGGGTATGATCAATTCCAGCACACCATGCTTGGAAACCGCAGAAATAGCGTCGGAATTAGCCGTATCCGGCAAACTGAAGCGGCGGTAAAACGAACCATAGGTACGTTCCACGCGTTTATAGCCTTCTTTCTCTGTTTTGGCCTCGGTTTCTTTCTCGCCTTTAATCGTCAACACACCATTTTCCATGCTGATATCAATATCTTCAGGTTTAACACCCGGAATATCCGCATGTATCACAAATTTGTCCTTTTCTTCTTTAATGTCAACAGCCGGCGCCCATTCAGCTGTCGCGGTCGAACCTTCGGCGGCACCGCGCTCGAGTTCTTTCTGGAGTTGACTCAACAAACCTAAGCCCCAAGGTTCATAACGTGTAATAGCCATCATTTTCTCCTTTTCAAAAAACAAGATTAATCGATGAAACGCTCAGTTTTTGATATGGGGCCGTTCGCTGCAATTTCAAGCGTAAAATGCGATCAGGATAAAGAAGCAAAGAAAACTAAAGGATTTAATTGACGTTATAACGGCGCAATGCTTTCCAGCCACTAAAGAATGCCAGTCCCAATACGGCAAAAATCCACCAGTTGTTTACAATCCACATTACAGAATTGGAATCTACAACAATATTGGCTTCTGCCAGTTCAATGACATGGGTCTTTTGGTGACCATGCTCAGTGGAAAGAACATGCATTTTGAACTTGATTGTTTGCACACCGGAAGATTCGGGCACAACCTGCCACCTCCATTCTGTCGCATTCTGAAGTCTATGCAATTGACTCTGTGGCCCGGGGTTTTCAATACGAAAACCTTCACCTGTAATTTCGGCGCTCATGCCGGGCGAGATGAAACCGGTAATTCCCTGAATTGACGTACCTTCAGACGAAACGGCCACGATATCGTTAATGAATTCCGCCAGAATTTGCGTATTTACCCGCAAAGCCACATCAAAACCTTCGTATTGCCTGACTTCGGTTGGCGCAGCAACTGCATCGCGGTCTAATGGTATTTTCATAATCACCGGATAAACAAATTGATTCTTGTTTGCCAGCATATGTCCCAACGAATTGATTGAAAATGGAATTACCAGCAATACCAGCAATAACGCGACCGGCATTAAAAAACTGGTATTGATGCTAGATTCCATGATTTTTTCATCGGCAACATCCGCTCCGGCGTTGTCTTCTTTCTGCGCATCCGATTCCGGATTATTCATAAACCCTCCTGCTGTTTGATTCGTCGTTATGCGCATATTATCATCTTTGTTTTGAACATTTTGTCATTACTTCAAGCCGAATTTGACAAAGCGCAAAAAGATACAGCCACAAGCAACCGTTTCACTCTGACTGCACGATATTGAAAAAACTAAAAAGCTTCCCCTACTGCCACAATTTCTGACAGCAGGGAATAGGGGGGGGTAAATAAGTGACTTAATCTACTGTTTTATGGCGTTTTATTTCACCCGTTTCAGGGCACAATCCGGTTGTTAAGTATTTCTTTGCTTTGGTTATTCCAGATGACGTCGGTCA
>CAYXFV010000012.1:0-46630 GCA_964464365.1 uncultured Nitrosomonas sp.
CGCAAAAAGGCAGACGTCCACCTCTTCTTTTCTTATCCCGAACTCAGGTTAAAATTACTACATTGAATAACTGAATTTGATCTAACAGGCGCATCGTCAAATCGGGTCTGAACTACTACAGATGATGGTAAGGAAGCGCTGGCGCTGCTTAAAAAAAACAAGCGCGTGAATATTGTTCTGCTGGATATCACGCTCAAAACTACGCTGGGTTTCGAGGTGATTAAAAGCATACACCTGCTGTTACCCGCGTTGCCTGTGCTCTTTGTTTCCATGCATGACGAAGAGGTTTATGCTGAGCGCTTCCTGCAGGTCGGCGGGCGCGGTTATGTCATGAAACAGGAATCCGGTAAAGTATTGATCAACGCCATTCGTGAAGTGCTCAGCGGCAATATTTTTCTAAGCCAGAAAATGCATGCCAAGCTATTGAATAAAATGACGATAAAGCGCTCAGATACAACGCAGCTGATGAATAAGCTCACGTCCAGCGAACTTGAAGTCATGAATTTAATCGGGCAGGGTCACAACAGCCAGGAAATTGCCAGATTACTCGACTGTAGCGTTAAAACAATCGAGACGCATCGCTTCAATATCCGCACCAAATTGAATCTGAAAGGCAGCACCGACCTGATCCGTTATGCGACTCGCTGGATCAGCGGGCAGTAATAGATTCGCCGCGTACTACACATCCTCTTTTTTGATATTTTCAGCGGGATCATGGCTGTGCCGTTCACCGGAATGCGGATGCGCATGCATCAGATTGCCGTGGCGGTGAAAATTGATCCGCAAGGTGATTTTTTCATGGATATATCGCACAAGAACAGAAAAACAAAATATCCCGGCGCCGAACAATACGATTGTAGCGCCTGAAGCAACATTGAAAAAATAACTCAGAAACATCCCGCCGATACCCATGATGATGCCGATGGCGACAGCATATAATTGCATCACGCTGAACCGGTCGGTCAGCATCCGCGCGGTCATTGCTGGCATGATTAATGCCGCCGCAATCATCGTGACGCCGACAATATTCATGGCGACAATGACGGACAACGTGAGCAGAACGGAAAAAAGCAGTTGCAGCCACCCGGTTTTAACGCCGAAGACCTGCGCAGCTTCCTGATCAAAGGTCGCAAAAAGCAATGGCCTGTACGAAAAGAACATGATGATTGCTGTAACTGCGGTAACCCATCCGATCATCATCAAATCACCGTCTGTGATGCCTAGGATGTTGCCGAATAACGCGGCTTCGAGGCTTCTGTTTAAATTACGCTGCTGGCTGATGACGACCACGCCAAGCGCGAAAATAGCGGTCGTTACAATACCGATCGCAGCATCCGATTTGATTTTTTTGTTTTTTGTCAGCTGATTGATCATTAACGCCGTAAGCAGACCCATTGCGCCGGCGCCGAGATAAAAATTGAAATTGAATACGAATCCAATCACCGCGCCGCCAAATGCCGCATGCGATAGGCCATGCCCGACATAACTCATGCCACGCAGCACGACATGCACCCCGATCAACCCGCATAACGCGCCAACCAATGCAGCCGCGATCAGACCATGGCGGAAAAATTCGTATTGCAACGGCTCCAGAAAGAATGGCATTGTTGCGTTACATCTCGTGATTAAATTTTAAGGGCGTACTATTGGCGATCAGATGATAGTCGCCATGCTTAATAATGATAATGTCGCTGCCATAGGTTTTAGTGAGAATGTCGTTGGTGAAAATATCGCGCGGGCGTCCCTCTGCAACGATCCCGTTGTTAAAGCAAATCACCCAGGGCAGATGCGAAGCGACGGCATTCAGGTCATGCGTTGTCAATATTATCGTCATCCCCTGAGCGTTGATATCGCCCAGCAGATGGAGAATTTCATGCTGCGTTTTAATATCCACGCCCGAGGTCGGCTCATCGAGCACTAAAAGCCTGGGGTTACTGATCAATGCCCGTGCCAGAAATGCGCGCTGACGCTGCCCCCCGGATGTATGCGCGATATGTTGCCGCAGACAGTTATAAATACCGAGTTTTGCGGCTAAGTCCTCGACACGTTCCCGCTCTGCCTTACTTTGCCACGGTAAAATGCGTTTGCCGGTATAAAGCCCCATCATAATGACATCTTCCACGGTTACCGGAAAACTCCAGTCAACGCTTTCCAATTGAGGAATGTAACCGATTTGCTTATTGCGGATACGGTCAACCGGTTGGCCGTTCAGCAAGACCTGGCCGCAAAATACCTTTTGTGCGCCTAAAATCGTTTTAAGCAGTGTCGTTTTTCCGCAACCGGTCGGGCCGACTATGCCGACAAATTGCCCGGATTGTATTTGAAGCGATAATCGGGTGAAAACAACATTATTTTCATAACTGGTGGTTACATCGATCAATTGTATGGCAGGATTCATCCCGCAAATCAATGCGTCAGATTGCTGGCGTCGACATGACTGGCGCAGGCTGGATCGCCGCCTAATGCGTCAGTCATGGTTTCGACATTGTTGACCATCATGCCGATAAATGAAGGATGGGGGTTTTCCGGTAACTCATCATCCGAAAGCTCGTCTACAAATCTGGCACCCGACTCACGGGCAATCTGTTCCATAATTTTGCTGGGAAAAACTTCCGATCCGAAAATGGCCGGAATTTTCTCGCGTTTGATTTGCTCGATGATCTGCACGATATCACGGGGGCCAGGCTCGATGAAGCTTGCAGGCTGTATTGCGGCGATCACTTTCATGCCGTAGCGGGGCGCGAAATAGGCAAATGAATCATGATAGGTCACCAGTTTGCGGTTGCCTTCCGGGATAGTGTCGATACAGGTAAAAATAGCCTGGTCAAGCCGGGTCAGTTTAGCAATATATGCCGATGCATTCGCGGCATATAAATCCGCATGACGAGGATCGTATTCAGCCAGCCAGTCGCGCACGATCTCCGCATATCGTATGGTCAGCGCGATATTCGGCCAGAGATGCGGGTTGGGATTGCCATATTCTTTTGGAAAACTGAAATCATATTGCCATTCGTCCTCAGGCAGCGTTTCGTTTGCCAGCTGCACAATCGGCACGTCGGCTTTCTTTACTTTCCTGGCCAGTTTGATGGTCGGCGTTTCAAGATTCAAGCCGTTGACGATGATCATATCCGCAGTTGCCAATATTTTCGCATCCGCCGGAACCGGCTCGAAGGTATGTGAATCCATTCCGTTTGGAACAATACCGGTTACCGTAATCATAGAACCGCCGATATTTTCCACGATATTGGTGATTGGCGGCACTGTTGTTACAACGCGCAGGGTAGCGTGCAGGCTTTTATCCGTTTTTTCAGCGTGTTTTTCGGCATATGCCGGACTTAGCATCATCGTCAGAAACAATGCCGCATAAAATAATATCGACCGGCGCAGTGGTAGTGGTAATGGTGTGTTCATGCGCATTGATTAAACGATCTCAGGATGATTGGGCATCGGTTGCGCGATGAATTTTCTGACGCGCCGGAATCGGCACTAAAGGGCCGTGCGCGTGACTATGACCATGACTGTGATCGTGGTCATGATCATGGTGGTGATGGTGATCATGGTCGCCGTGATGATGCCCGCCTGTGCTGTAGGCGCTGGATTCCGGTTCGAATTGCGCCGTTTCTTCGATGACTGTCGCGCCGAACCCTTCCAGTATTTCTCTCAGTACGCTGTCCTGGTGGATGCGCAAAAAACCGTCTTCGACCTGGGTAACCGTGTGGCGGTTACCTAAGTGAAATGCGCAACGCAGAAGGTCGTGCGCAGCAGGGCATGTAATGCGGTACGTCGGCTCCTGCGCGGATACGATCTGGACGACTTTGCCATCCGCGCTGCGCAGTAAATCGTTATGACGCAGGATAGTGCCGCGTTGCGTGACAATGGCGACTTCCTCGCCCGAATCGAGTGCAGTTCGCAAACGGCTGTTTACACGTAGCCCATAGGGTAATACCAGTTGCGCGTAGATTGAACCTGCCTGCGATATTTTCGCATTTATGATAAGCATTAATATTCCTTTATAAAGCAAACCGCTAAGTATTGACTTAGCCTTGGAGAACAGCCGATCGGTATGTATTCGAGTTTAATGTTAAGCACTACCGATATTACGCCATTCGCTGATCAGTCGCGCCATAAATCTGTTATTAGTAGACTTCATCTCTTATAAAACTGTCAATACTTGCCGGTCGCACGCAAAGCAAGCATAAATCCTACTTTTTAACGTTCAAATTCCTGGCGCTGACATTTGTCGACACTAGTGCTGATCAGATCCGGCTGGCATCGCAGCCCGCATCTAATACTTTTACTTAGAGAAAAATAAGCAATTCCCTGAATAAAGAATAAAGCTTTACCTGAAGATAAAATAAAAATTCCCCCGAATAGAAAACAAAAAATGCCCTAATGGCAGAAGATCATGCGCCAGCTTAATATCTAAAAATGATTGATTTGCCTTAAAAAATTAATGCGGTGCGAATATATACTTTCACAGTCGCCGGGATCATAATCATTCCTCTTTTATAACGAGACATGGCTTAACGATTATGAAACAGTAATTTTTTTATACGCAGCAAAGCATTCCTGCGGTTTTTATCCGGCCTCTGTTTTTGAATCACGGGTTTACCGCATATCATCGTTGGCATAAAAATAAATGGGAAACAATGAATGAAGCTTTATTTCTTGTGCATGCGTCCGGCAGCCGGTACACGGCAGAAACAGGTGGAAAAGCGGAATTTTCCCGGGTGTTTTATTTTTTTATCGATCATGCTGTTTACAGGCGCAACCAGCGCATCCGATGCTCATGCGGAAATTTTTGCTGATAACGGTTTTAAAGCTGCGCCTGGTCATGACGAAACCGGCGGGGTAGGTGACAGGGAAAAACAGGATTGGTGGCTGCGTGGCAATAACTTCCAAACCAACCATGCCAAAATAGGCGATGTAAAAGTCGGTGTCGATAAATTTAAATTCCGCATGGAATATGATGATTACCGGTGGTTGACTATTGGCGCCGGTTATCGCGGTTCAGGGGTGTGGGCGCAAAACGCGCAGAATAACTACCGGGATCAATGCCCGTATCTACGTGAATGGTCAGATCCATCGCTATCTCAAGTTTGAGTTTAATACGGAATGTTTCTGGTGTAATAACACCGATAAAGGCGACAGCCCGAAAATCCTTTTTACGGTACTCGATGCGGTGGGTAAGTTTGAATATAACCGCTATTTCAATATCTGGGGTGGCCGCATACTGGTCCCGACAGAACGCGGGGAACTGAGTGGCCCCTTCTACCAGGCTACGCACGATCCTTTTAAAACACCTTTCTTTTCCAGCGATTTCAGTACGCATTTCGGCGCAGGCCGTTACGGTCGTGACAACGGCGCTACATTCTGGGGTAGCGTAGAGCCGAACGCTCGGTTATGCAGGCGGCATTTACCGGGGATTAAACTCCAAAAATAATCTTGGCCCCAATCAGACCGACGATGTAATGTGGGCGGGGCGCCTGACTTACAATTTTTTAAACCCCGAGCAAAACCCCGGTTACTACACTAGCCAGACGTATTACGGTAAAGCCGGCGATATTCTGGCGCTGTTCATTGAAATTGAAAACGATTACACCACTTACGGCGAAGAGGTCAAATTCGGCGGTGGTAAAGTGATTCGTGACGGTATGGGGCAATCGCAGCGCAATCATGCCGATGTCATGGACACCGTGATTACCAATGCCATCATTATCGACCACTGGGGTATTGTAAAAGCAGACATCGGCCTGAAAAACGGCAGAATCGCAGCGATTGGGAAATCGGGCAATCCGGATATACAGCCTGGCGTGACGATGGCGATCGGCGCCGCCACGGAAATCATTGCCGGTGAAGGCCAGATTCTGACGGCAGGTGGACTGGACACGCATATTCACTTTATCTGTCCGCAGCAGGGAGAAGATGCCCTGATGAACGGCATCACCACAATGCTGGGCGGCGGCACCGGCCCTGCCGTCGGGACGCTGGCGACAACCTGTATACCGGGGCCGTGGCATATCCATTCAATGTTGCACGCTTCTGACGGCATGGTCATGAATACCGGTTTTTTCGGCAAAGGCAACGTCAGTTTGCCTGTCTCGAATGAAGAACAGATACTGGCGGGCGCCTGCGGTTTGAAACTGCATGAAGACTGGGGTACAACCTATGCGGCCATTGATAACTGTCTGACCGTCGCCGACAAACTGGATGTGCAGGTTGCGATTCATACCGACACGATTAACGAAGGCGGCTATCTGGAAAATACCATCAAAGCCATGAAGGACAGAACCATCCATACCTTCCATACGGAAGGCGCGGGTGGCGGGCATGCGCCGGATATCATGAAAGTCGTTGAACTGGAAAATGTATTGCCGTCGTCAACCAATCCGACACGCCCGTATACACGCAATACGCTCGACGAACACCTGGATATGCTGATGGTTTGCTACCACTTGAGCTCATCGATTCCTGAAGATGTCGCCTTTGCCGAGTCTCGGATACGCAAGGAAACCATTGCAGCCGAGGACATCTTGCATGACATCGGCGCCATTTCTATGATGTCATCAGACTCACAGGCGATGGAGCGTATCGGTGAAGTGGTGACCCGAACATGGCAGACTGCGCATAAAATGAAAGTGCAGCGGGGCGCGCTTAAAGAAGATTCGGCAAGAAACGATAATTTCAGGGTTAAACGCTATATCGCGAAATACACGATTAACCCGGCGATATGCCACGGCATTTCTCATGTGGTGGGATCGATTGAGGTCGGAAAATATGCTGATCTGGTGCTGTGGCGGCCCGCGCATTTCGGCGCCAAACCTTCAATGGTGCTGAAAGGCGGCATGATTGCCACTGTGTTGATGGGTGATCCGAATGCATCCATTCCGACACCGCAGCCCGTTCACTACCGGTATATGTTTGGCGCATACGGTACCGCGCTTCGGAATACCTGTTACACGTTTGTATCGGCCGCGTCTTTAGCAGCCGGCCTGGCTGATCATCTTAAAGCTGACAAACCGTTGATCGCGGTTAAAAACACACGCGGTCTGCGCAAAAAGGACATGATTCACAACGGCGCAACGCCAAAAATGGAAATCAATCCTGAAACCTATGAAGTGCGTGCTGACGGCGAACTATTAGTGTGCGAACCGGCGGATACGCTTCCACTGGCGCAGCGTTACTTTTTATTCTGAGAACCTGTTCAAGATCTCACTGAAGGGCAGCATTGCTGCGTTAAAATCGAGCTCAGAATGCTCACATACTTTAAGTATGCTCCGCTTCTTCGCTCAATTTTGCCTTGCACTGCCCCCCTGCTGCTCGGTGCAAGTCAGAATTTAATAGAAATGGGATTATACGCGTTTAATCCCGTGTTAACCATGATGGCCATTGGCTGGGTTTTTCTCAAACCTTCTGCTGGTACAGCCTTTTTGGCGCTGCTGGCAGGCATCCTGACCGTGATTTGCCAGGCCGGTTTGGCCAATTTCCTGGCGCCAGTCGGTTTACCCACGCTGACATTTCCATTCGTATTGACGATGTGGATGTTTTTGTTTGCAGCAAGTATGTCTAAACACTGGTCATCGCAATAAATCATGGAGTGGCAAGGGATGATGCAAAATACTGAAAAGATGATAAAGGTGGGAATACGTGAGGTTCAGCAAAGGCGTTTATTGCTGAAAATGCTGGTAGCGTTTCCGCTTGGTCTGGCTTTGCCGGCTGCAAGCGCGGCGAACACAATATCCGGCATGGTCAAAATTCCGCCCACCCCGGAGAATGTGTTAAGTCCGGAAGCGGCGCTTGAACGTCTCATGAAAGGGAACGAACGCTATGTCACCAATCAATCGACGCCGCTGAATTTTAAGGATGAACGTCTGGATCTGGTCAGGGGGCAAAATCCCTTCGCCTGTATTCTCAGTTGTTCGGATTCCCGGGTCAGTCTGGAATTCTGCTTTGATGAGCAACGTGGCGACTTGTTTGTGGCGCGCGTTGCGGGCAACTACATTACAACGGATTTTATCGCAACCCTGGAATACGCTGCCGCTGTTCTGCATGTTCCATTGATCATGGTTCTGGGGCACGAGGGTTGCGGGGCTATCCAGGCGGCGATTGACGCAACCGATAATTATGAGCAGTTTCCGGGGCATATTCAGACAATCGCTACGGCTTTGACTCCGGCGGTCAGAGCCGTTCGCAAGACACCGGATTACGTGGCGAGCAACCGGTATTTCGAGATTGTTGAGAAAAATGTCATCCTTAATGTCGAAGAACTCAGAAAACAGCCGCCTATTCTGAGCCGGTTGGTGGACAGCAAAAAACTCATGATTGTCGGCGGGGTATATTATCTGAAAACCGGAAAGGTTGAATTGATTTCGTAGTAGTGTAATGGATGCCGCAAAAAATCAATTCTTTCATCTCATATTCATATTTCATTAACTGACTTGCCAAACCGAAAATGCTGATTCGATATATTCCGACCAAGCGTTCCGTATTCTCTTTGCTGGTTACGCTGTTTTCGCTGGGTCTTTTGATTACGCTTTTGTCTCCCGCCATTTCGCAATTTTTATTCAATTTCCATTTCAACAGCGACTGGAGTGAAGGATTCCAGCATCCATTAACGGGCTGGGATCATATTCTCGTCATGGTGGCCGTTGGCGTCTGGGCGGCCCAGATACGCGGGCAAGCCCTGTGGGTACTGCCGGTTGTCTTTGTCAGCGTCATGAGCTTTGGCGGCCTGGTCGGTGCGGCGAGTTTTATTATTCCAGGCGCGGAAGTTGTGATTCTTTTATCCTGTCTCGTGATCAGCGCATTGATTGTGCGCGGACTGCGGTTCAGCACGCCGGTCAACATCATCATTATTTCACTGTTTGCTTTTTTTCATGGCTACGTGCACGGGCAGGAAATATCCGCATCCGCCAGCCTCGCTTCTTACACGGCCGGTTTTATGCTGGCCACGTTGCTTTTGCATGGTGCCGGTATTTTGATTTCCAGGCTCACCGTACTGGCAATGACCTTCTTTGTCAGCACCAGCATGCATGCCCAGGAAAAAACCCCGCACGCAAATACCGCTAAACCCGATGTGCAAATCAACCAATTGGCGCATGCCGTTCTGGATGAAGTGCTCGTTACCGGGCGCGCGGATAAATTGACCGGCATAGCCGACAGCGCCTCACAAGGCAAGGTAGGGCAGGACCAGATCCAATACCGGCCGATGATCCGGCCTGGTGAAGTGCTCGAAACGGTACCTGGTTTGATCGCCACCCAGCATAGCGGCGAAGGCAAGGCGAACCAGTTTTTTCTGCGCGGCTTTAACCTCGATCATGGCACCGATTTTCTGACCCAGATTGAGGGTGTGCCGATCAATCAGCTTTCGCATGCGCACGGCCAGGGGTGGACGGACATCAATTTTCTGATTCCTGAACTTGTCGAATCGATTGATTTCAGAAAGGGCAATTATTTTGCCGATACAGGCGATTTTTCCAGTGCCGGATCAGCCGATATCCGCTACTTCAACCGCCTGCCTGAGAATCTGTTCAGATTTACCGGCGGCAGTTTTGATTACTATCGCGGGCTGGTGGCCGGATCGCATCAGCTATTGAAAGGCGATGTTTTATATGCCGGGGAAGTTGTGCACAATGACGGCCCCTGGGATATCGGTAATAATTATCTGAAATTCAATGGCCTGCTGCGCTACAGCCGTGAATATGACAATCACAGCTGGCGTATTACGGCCATGGCGACACATTCCGACTGGCGGGCGACCGATCAGATTCCAAGACGCGCGCTTCAGCAAGGTCTCGTTGGCCGGTTCGGCGCACTGGATCCGACCGATGGCGGGAATAGTCATCGCTACAGTTTGACCGCCGACTGGCGTATGCGCGGAGAAAACAGCATAACGTCTGTCATGGCGTACGGTATTTATTCCAAGCTGGATCTGTTTTCAAATTTTTCTTTTTTTCTGGAGGATAATGAGGCGACCAATCCTGCGGGATGTGCGGGTTTGCGTGGATTGCCGTCCGGAAACCGGGTTTCTCCAGCATTATTCCGAACCTGTGGCGATCAGTTCGGTCAGCCGGATGAACGCTGGACAACCGGTTTTACAGCCAGCCATACGCTGTTTCACAAAATCGGCGCATTCGATGCTGAAACGACACTGGGTGTCCAGCTGCGCAACGATAATATTCAAAACGCCCTGACCAAAACCCATGCGCAAAAAACGGCTGGCATTACCCGCCAGGATACGGTCTGGGTGACCAGCATCAGCCCCTATCTTGAAAACAGGATACATTGGCAGAAATGGCTGCGCACAACCTTGGGTGTACGTTTTGACGGTTTCCGGTTTGACAACAGCCGCAGCAATATCCAGCAAAACAATGGTACGCGTTACGACGGTTTGGTCAGCCCGAAATTGAGTATTGTTTTGGGCCCCTGGGCGGATACCGAGTTCTATTTAAACGGCGGACTCGGTTTCCACAGTAACGACGCCCGCGGGATCAATACCCGCATCGATCCGGCAAGCGGAGACGTGGTCAATCGTGCCGATCCGCTTGCGCGCACATACAGTGCTGAAACCGGTATCCGCTCGACCTGGGTTCCAGGGCTGCAAAGTACACTGACTGTCTGGTGGATGGATCTTGAATCCGAACTGGTTTTTGTGGGGGATGCGGGCACTACCGAGGCAAGCCGGCCCAGCCGGCGGTATGGACTCGAATTCACCAACTATTACCAGCCGGTGCATTGGCTGACATTTGACGCCGATTTCAGTTTTTCTCACTCGCGTTTTCGCGATACGGTTGCCGGCGAAGGCAATCATGTGCCCAACGCTGTAGAAGCAGTCATTGCAACGGGTGCGACATTTCATGATGTCTTTGGCGGTTTCTATGGCGGCCCCAGGTTGCGGTATCTCGGGCCGCGCGCACTGAATGAGGACAATTCCAGCCGGTCGAATGGCACCATTCTGCTGTCGGCAATGTTGGGATATGAGATCAGCAAATCGTTACGCATTCAAGGCGAGGTATTCAATGTTCTGAACCGCAAGGATGATGCGATCACGTATTTTTATACCTCACGTCTGCCGGGAGAGTCTTTGGCGGGCGTGGATGACTATCATTTTCATCCCGTCGAACCGGTGAGCTTCAGAGTGGGATTTATCCTCAATTATTGATCGGTAAAAACCAATATCACAGGCTTCAACCGCCGGATGCGGAAAACCGCATGTCCGGTGGTGTGGGAGAGGTGATGGGCAAATCCCATTACCCTGATCCGATCGACTAAAGCCACTTCTGATTCTCTGTCAAAGCCCGGAAGAAGCCGAGCGAGCGTTAGGCAGTGTGCGTACCTGGATGGCCGAAAACGAACTGAGCCTGCATCCTGGCAAAACGCATATTGGCGATTGCCGGAAACCCGGACAGGGATTCGAGTTTCTGGGCTATCGGTTCGAAGCGGGACGGCGGATGGTCAGGCGTAAAAGTCTGAACAAGCTGAGAGATGCGATTCGGTCACGCACGCGCCGAACCACCGGCGAAGCCATTGAACGGACGATACAGAAACTCTCCGGTGTTGAAAGGCTGGTTTGGCTACTTCAAGCACGCACGCAAATACACCTTCAATACCCTGGATGCGTTTGTGAGGCGGCGTCTGCGAGCAATTCTGCTGAAACAAAACAAGAAGCAGGGTTGCGCCAATAGCAAAAGCGCGTCGTTTCGTTGGAAGAATGCTTACTTTGCCGAGCGCGGGCTGTTCTCGCTACATGAAGCCTACGTGACGGCAAGCCAATCCCGATGAGGAAACAACTGACCGGATAGCCGTGTGCGGGAGAACCGCATGCACGGTTCGGAGGGAGGGGAGGCTCCGGCCTTTCCTACCCCTATCATTAGAGCGTAACATGAAAGCCCGGTTACGCAAAGCTAATCGGACCTACGCGGGCTCACATTAGCAGGCACGAATCGTTGAATCCTATCCAATGTATCCTGCAAGGAATTCCGGGCGATAGCCATATCGTAGTCCATTTGAAGCCCCATCCAGAATTCAGCGGTATTGCCAAAATATCGGGCCAATCTCAGAGCAGTATCGGTAGTAATTGCACGGCGTTCCAGCACGATATCGTTAATACGTGTAGCAGGAATCTGCAACGCCAGAGAAAGTGCATGGGGAGTAATCTTCAACGGAACGAGAAATTCCTCTCGCAGAATCTCGCCGGGGTGAATAGGGTGCAGCTTTCCACCTTCAGCTACATCGCTGAAATCCATGTGCTCCAGTTCTTCGATACGAATAGTCATAACAGTTGTTCCTCAATGGTAATCAATAATCTCGACGTCAAATGCGTCGCCTGACTCGAATCGGAAACAAATTCGCCATTGGTCATTGACGCGGATACTCCACTGCCCATCCCGGTTAGAAGACAATTTTTCAAGCCTGTTCCCGGGTGGGATGCGCAGTTCTTCAATAGAAGAAACACGATGCAGCTGTGCCAATTTCCGACGCGCAACCCGGAGGATCTCTGGCGGAAGTCTTCTAACCTTTTCATTGGTAAACAACGCAGCCGTTTCCTTCGTGGCGAAAGTCTTGATCATGCCTATAATTGTATAACGACATACGTTAAACATCAAACGGGATGCTTGGCGCAGCAATCTATCCGGGCTTATGCTTCCACTCAGGTGCTAAAGATACCTACACTGTATTGAGCCGTGGCGAGACTTGCCGAAAGGCAGCGTAGAATCTACAGAAGTTTTGTTTAGTAGAGGAGAAAGTCACGAGTAATTGCGTAGCGAAATGAAATGATAGAAAACAGGTCAGACCGGCGTAAGAAATTCAGTCTAATCGATGGTTCCCTGTCCGATACATATAAGGCAAAGCCGCCAGGCCAATATGAATCTTACGCGCGCAATCCATCATGGCTCGGATAGCTATCGCTATCCAACCGGAAGCCGGATATACGGAAGCAGTTGCACCTTGGAATCATCACAAATTTTGCTTGCAAAACGGGAGGAGTCCATATAGTCGGGTAGGTCGGGTTGAGCGAAGCGTAACCCGGCATTAGGGTGTGACACGAAAGCCCGGAAGTTGGCGTGCGAGATGCGGGGAATGGGTGGAACCAGAAAAGCAAAAGCCCGATTACGCAAAGGTAATCGGGCGTACGCGGTGGGTTCAACCGCCGGATGCGGAAAACCGCATGTCCGGTGGTGTGGGAGAGGTGATGGGCGAAATCCCATCACCCCGACCCGATCGCGGGCTTATCCCGAACTCAGGTTAACATATTGCGGCAGCGATGCATGTGCTAGCTACATTTCTTGTCCAGACTATGGGTTGACCAACAGCAGCAGCAGTGCCTGTTAAAACGTAAGTTTCGCCCTGAAGGCCATTTACAGGAGTGCCAGCTGCACCAACTGCTACTGCAGTTAATGTGATGGTGGTCGCTCCCCAGGCGGAAGCTGCGCCGGCACCTGCTAACACATTACCAACATCCGCGGCTGTCACTGCTGGGATGCCGTTTAATGCATTATCACAACTTGTCTGAGCAAGCGTACCTTGTTCCATAAAACATATTTCTGCTGCAAGCTTGTATGGCGAGAGAGATGAAACTATCTCAGTAAATCTTGCTTTTGCGGTGTATGTTTGATAAGCAGGCACTGCAATTGCAGCCAAAATACCAATAATCGCAACAACGATCATCAATTCAATCAATGTGAAACCCTGTTGTACTTTTTGCATGTTTAGTCTCCTAAAAGTTAATCATTACACACCGGGTGTGTGTATTGTCTATAAAGCATGAACTGTGCCAGTTCTTTTTGAATTTTGGGATAATCATTTGTGCACTGTTTTTTCCGCCGCTTTCGCTAATCGCCGAACACTTCTTCCCATAACCGGATAACGGCCAGGCGACCGTCTTTCAGGTATTGCATTTCCGCATCGGTAAACACTTGCAGGGTATTATCCGTAGTGGTTGCTCCGGATAATCCGCTGTCGCTGTTGAGGCGCTGGCGGTGTTGGGTGCGCCGGTATTCACGGTAGGCAATGCGACAATTTTCGGCACTTTGTGACGTAATCAGCCCTAATTCCGCCGCCAGTTTCAGCAGCGCGATGTTGCCGATATTGCCGGTCATTTCAGGATGCCGGTGTGCGAACCCCAGAACGAGGTATTGTACGATGAATTCGACGTCGATAATGCCGCCACGGTCGTGCTTGATGTTGAACAAGGCGGTCGAACTTGAATTCGGGCTGGGATGCGCATCGCGCATTTTTTCACGCATGGCGAGGATATCCTGTTTGAGTTTTTTTAAATCGCGCGGCTGGCAGAGGATTTCTTTCCGGGTGGATTCGAATGCCTGGCCTGCGACGGGGTCGCCGGCGACAAATCGCGCGCGGGTCAATGCCTGGTGTTCCCAGACCCAGGCCTGGCTGCGCTGATACTGCGCAAAGGCTTCGATGGAATGCACCAGCAGCCCGCTGTTGCCGTTCGGGCGCAGCCGTAAATCGGTGGTGTAGAGCAGGCCGGACGAAGTGTGGCTGTTCAGCCACACATTGATGCTCTGCGCGAGCCGGGTGTAATTTTCTGGTGCATCCGGGTGATCGTCATCATGGAGAAAGATGATGTCCAGATCGGAGGCATAGCCCAGTTCCTTGCCGCCCAGTTTGCCATAGCCGATAACGGCCAGTTGCGGCTTGTTGCGGTGCTGTTTGCGTAATCCGTGCCAGGCCAGGTCGAGTACGGTTTCCAGAATCAGATCCGCCAGCGCGGTCAGGTGGTCGCTCAGTGTTTCCAGTTGCATTGCGCCTTCAAGGTCGCTGACCAGCAGTTGAAAAACCTGCGCATGCTGAAAATGGCGCAAATGGTCCATTTGCCACCCGATAACGTCGCTTTTCGGTTTATTGACGTGATTGAGCTGATCGAACAGTTCATGCCTGAGTGCGTTCCAGTCCGGCAGGGGGGTGGGTTTCTGGAGCTGCAACAGTTCATCCAGAAGAATGGGGTGCCTGCCCAGGTAATCGCTGGCCCATTGACTGATGCTGATCAGTTTCGCGACGCGCGGCAAGGTGTCGGGATGTTCCAGCAGCAGCGTCAGATAGGATGCCGGTGAAGATTGCTGCGCGCTGATGATTTCCAGTAATTTCAGCATGCGTTCGAGCGTGACTTCAACAGGCGGGAAGCGTGCAATTACTTCGATCAGAATCGGCATCAGGATGTTGATTTTTTGCTGACTGGATTCCGGCAGTTGATGATAGAAGTGACTTTGGTAAAACTGTTGCAACCGACCGGAAATTTTAGCGGGCTCAGCGAAACCCAGCGTGCTGAGTTGCGATGTCGCCGCTTCTGTTTTTGCCGCATCGTTCGTCTGGGTTTGCCAGAGTTGCGAGAGTACATCATGCGCGGGTGATTTTTTCGGCGCTGCAAGAATCAGTTCAAAATGATGCGTGACATTCATGCGGTGAACGTCCAGATGATGCATAAAAAGGGCATAGTCCTGGAAGTTCATGGCTGTGGCGATGCGGTTTTGGTCATCCGGGTTTCCGGGCAGTGTCTGGGTTTGCTGGTCATCGAGGTATTGCAGGCGGTGCTCCAGTGTGCGCAGGAAATAATAGGCTTCCACCAGTTCTGTAACAGTCTGATGCGGTAATTGTTGTTTTTTCTGTAAACGCTGCAAAACTTCCAGCGTTGGCCGGATGCACAGATCGACATCGCGTCCGCCGCGTATCAGCTGGAACACCTGCGCGATAAATTCAATTTCACGAATACCGCCCGGGCCCAGTTTGATATTGTCGTGCATTTCGCGCCGTTCGACTTCTTTTCTCAGTTGCATATGCAAACGGCGCATCGCTTCGTAGGCGTCGAAATCCAGATATTTGCGAAATACGAATGGCCTGACGATTTGTTCCATGAGGCGGGATTCGTCTTCAGTTTCAGCGGATCCGGCGACAACGCGCCCTTTGATCCAGGCGTGGCGCTCCCATTCGCGCCCCTGGGTCTTGAAATATTCATCGAGCATGTCAAAACTGATCGCCAGCGGACTGCTTTCGCCGTGCGGCCGCAAGCGCATATCGACCCTGAAGACATAGCCGTCAACGGTGTAGTCGTTTAAGCTCGCGATTAGTTTTCGTCCGAGGCGCGCGAAGAATTCATGATTGGAAATCGTTTTTTTTCCATTGGTTTCGCCATCTTCCGGATAAACAAAAATCAGGTCGATATCTGAAGAAACATTGAGTTCGCGCCCGCCCAGTTTACCCATCGCAACCACGAGCAGGGGTTGCTTCTTTTGACCGGCGTTGCCAACCGGAATACCGAAACGGCCGGGCTCGGCAAGCCAGTGGTAATGATGCTGCAGGGAAAATCGGATGCTGATTTCAGCGAGGTCGGTCATGGTGGACATGATTTCGGCGAGATCGGCGAATCCGCCGATATCACGGGTGATTGTCCTGAGCATGACATGCTTGCGCAATTGCCGGAGTACGCGGCTGAGGTCGGCTTCCTGTGTGATGGATGCGCTGCAATCCCGCAGAAAATGTTCCATTTCATCATACCGAAATGCTTTTTCCAGATGTTGCAGCAGAATGGCTTTATCCGCCGGATTGCCGTTTAATGTCCGTTGCATGTAGCGGCTGAAAGACAAAGCTTTTTCAAGTGCCTGGTGAGCGTTGGGGGCGATTGTGATTGTGTTAATCATGGGTATCCAGGACAGTCAATGGCAGGTTGATTTATAACAGGTTGGTTTATGATGCCGATGGAAAATTTATTCAGCAGCTATAGTAATTGATGGTAATTGAAAATAGAATCACATCAGAGTAAATGCTAGAATGCCCGATTTGATATATCCTTGGATAGTTTAGTACTTTGCCGGTATTAAATCATTTTTTGCGTGATGTCAAAATCGAACTGATTATAGTGTATAGAAACGAGTTTAAAGATGCCTGAAGAAAATAATGCGAGCTGTTTTAATGTTGCGGCCATACAGATGGCGTCCGGGCCGACGGTAGACGCTAATCTGGAAGAGGCGGCGCGCCATATTGAAGAAGCGGTTTCACAGCATGCCAGGCTTGTCGTGTTGCCGGAATACTTTTGTGTCATGGGAATGAAGGACACGGACAAACTGGCTGCCATGGAGCAACCCGGAACGGGGCCGATTCAGGATTTTCTCAGTGAAACGGCGAAACGTCTTGGTATCTGGCTGGTTGGCGGGTCTGTGCCATTGACATCCCCTGATCCAAACAAGGTTTATAACAGTTGTTTGGTATACTCAGACGCTGGTGAGCAGGTTGCGCGTTACGACAAAATCCACCTGTTCGGACTTAGCATGGAGCATGAGCGCTACGCCGAGGAAAAAACGATCAAGGCGGGCGATGAGGTTATTACCGTTGATTCTCCTTTTGGATGCCTCGGGCTTTCCATCTGCTATGACCTGCGTTTCCCTGAGTTGTATCGCAAGATGAACAATGTGGACATCATCCTTGCGCCGGCGGCATTTACCGCGGTAACGGGCAAAGCGCATTGGGAGACGCTCGTTCGTGCGCGCGCCATTGAAAACCAGGCTTATGTCATCGCACCGGCACAGGGCGGGTATCATGTCAATGGGCGTGAAACGCATGGGGACAGCATGATTGTGGATCCGTGGGGCGTTGTGCTGAAACGTCTGCCGCGCGGATCAGGCGCGGTGGTTGCCGAGATTGATCCGAAGTATCTGAAGCGGGTGCGCACCAGTCTGCCGGCTTTGCAACACCGCCGGCTGTAATGCGGCGATAATACGGCGGTTAAGACAACCCGCTATGGTTTATAATTTTTGCTAACTGACCGATCGTTTCCTGGCGTTAATACTATCCTATCCTCCGATTATGATGACTGAATCCCGCTATCAGACAAGTAAAGCTGTTGATTATTATGAAATAGCCGATCGCTGTTTACTGTCACCCTACAATATCGACGCATCAGGATTGCAGCAGGTTCTGAATCAGATTCAGACGCATAAAATCGATTACGCGGATATGTATTTTCAATACAGCCGTTCAGAAGGCTGGATGCTGGAAGAAGGCATCGTGAAATCCGGCAGTTTTAATATCGAACAAGGTGTCGGCGTGCGCGCGATCAGCGGCGATAAAACGGCTTTTGCCTATTCGGACGATATCAGCATGGTTGCGCTGGAATCGGCGGCAAAGGCAACCCGTGCGATCTCTAGTCAGGGCGGCAGTCAATCTGTCCAGGTGAATGCGAATGCGCGGATTCAAAATATGCCATTGCTGTATTTACCGGAAGATCCCATCGCAAGCTTGCAGGATACGGAAAAGGTTTTGTTATTGGAAAAGCTTGAAAATTATGCGCGCAAGCTTGATCCGCGCGTGATTCAAGTGATGGCTTCGCTGGCGGGAGAGTATGAAGTCGTTCTGGTGGCGCGCAGTGATGGCCTGCTGGCAGCAGATGTCAGGCCGCTGGTGCGGGTATCGGTACAGGTGATTGTCGCGGAAAACGGGCGCCGTGAACAAGGTATCGCGGGCGGCGGCGGACGTTTTGATTATGCTTATTTTACCGAAGCGGTTTTACAGGACTACGCGGCTAAAGCGGTACAGCAGGCAGTGATCAATCTGGGCGCGCGTCCTGCGCCTGCCGGAGCCATGACGGTTGTGCTCGGCAGTGGCTGGCCGGGAATTTTACTGCACGAAGCGATCGGGCACGGGCTGGAAGGTGATTTTAACCGCAAGGGAAGTTCGGCGTTTTCCGGACGGATAGGCCAGCGTGTTGCGGCGCCGGGCGTCACCGTTGTCGATGACGGTACGCTGGCCAGGCGGCGCGGTTCTCTGAACATTGATGATGAAGGTAATCCAACGCAATGCACGACGCTTATAGAGGATGGCATTCTGAAAGGCTATATGCAGGATAGCCTGAATGCGCGTTTGATGAATGCGCCTCTGACCGGAAACGGACGGCGTGAATCGTTTGCGCATATACCGATGCCACGTATGACGAATACGTATATGCTGAATGGCGATAAAGATCCCGCTGAAATTATCGCGTCGGTTAAGAATGGGCTTTATGCGGCGAATTTTGGCGGCGGCCAGGTTGATATCACCAATGGTAAATTTGTTTTTTCAGCCGCAGAAGCCTATCGGATAGAAAATGGTAAGATTACTTATCCGGTTAAGGGCGCTACATTGATTGGCAACGGGCCGGATGTGCTGACGCGCGTTTCCATGATCGGCAATGATATGACGCTGGATCCCGGGGTCGGCACCTGTGGCAAAGACGGGCAGAGCGTGCCCGTAGGCGTGGGGCAGCCGACCTTGCGTGTCGAAGAACTGACTGTGGGTGGTACGGGAAGCGCGTAAACGATTCAAACGTTACAAGGGTGATTTGAATTGATGGATAATAAGATTGCGTAAAACGTAGCGGCATCGATTCATCGTTCTGGAAAAGATTATTGTTTGAAATTTTGAGTGATTATTTTAAATTTGGGATGCAGAAAGCATGAGTGTGGAATTAACCGGTGCGGAAATAACGATACGTTGCTTACAGGAAGAGGGCGTTGAATGTATTTTTGGCTATCCCGGTGGCGCGGTACTTTTTATCTATGATGAATTGTTCAAACAGGACAAGGTAAGACATATTCTGGTCAGGCATGAGCAGGCTGCGGTGCATGCCGCGGATGGTTATGCGCGTTCCAGCGATAAGGTCGGCGTGGCGCTCGTTACCTCGGGGCCGGGCGTTACGAATGCCGTTACCGGTATTGCTACAGCGTATATGGATTCCATTCCGCTGGTGATTATCAGTGGACAGGTGCCGACGAGCGCGATAGGACTGGATGCCTTTCAGGAGGTAGATACCGTTGGTATAACCCGCCCCTGCGTGAAACATAATTTTCTGGTCAGCGATATCAACGAACTGGCCGCAACCATGAAGAAAGCATTCTATATTGCGTCTACAGGCCGCCCAGGCCCGGTGCTCGTCGATATCCCCAAGGATGTGACCCAGCAGAAGGCCGTGTTTGATTATCCGGATAAGCTGACAATGCGATCTTATAATCCTGTTGTCAAAGGCAATGCGAAGCAGATAAAGAAAGCCGTCGATCTGATATTGAGCGCAAAGAGACCGGTGATGTATACCGGAGGCGGGGTCATTCTCAGTGATGCGGCCAAGTTGCTGACCGAGTTGACCAAGATGCTCAATTATCCCTGTACCAACACCCTGATGGGGCTGGGCGGTTTTCCGGCTACGGATAGGCAGTTTATTGGCATGCTGGGCATGCATGGCACGTATGAAGCGAATATGGCCATGCAGTATTGCGATGTGCTGATCGCCGTGGGCGCGCGTTTTGATGACCGCGTTATCGGTAATCCTAAACATTTTTCCAATGAAAACCGGAAAATCATTCATATTGATATTGATCCTTCGTCAATTTCAAAACGCGTCAAGGTCGATATTCCCATTGTCGGCAATGTACCTGATGTGCTGAAAGAGTTGATCCGGTTGCTGAAGAGCGCAAAAGAGGAATCTGACCAGAATGCGCTGCGTGAATGGTGGAATCAGATCGACCTGTGGCGCGCGCGCGATTGTCTCAAGTATGACCGGGCAAGCAGTATTATCAAGCCGCAAATGGTTGTTGAGAAACTGTATGAGGTCACCAAAGGCGACGCATTTGTCACTTCGGATGTCGGACAGCATCAGATGTGGGCTGCGCAGTTTTATAAATTTGATAAACCGCGGCGTTGGATTAATTCGGGCGGGCTGGGTACGATGGGATTTGGCATGCCCGCAGCGATGGGCGTGCAGCTTGCCAATCCCAAGGCAAAAGTGGCTTGTGTGACGGGTGAAGCCAGCATACAGATGTGTATCCAGGAATTATCCACATGCAAACAATATAAACTGCCGTTGAAGATTGTTAATTTAAATAATCGTTACATGGGCATGGTCAGGCAATGGCAGGAGTTTTTTCATGGCAACCGTTATTCGGAATCCTATATGGATGCATTGCCCGATTTCATCAAGCTTGCCGAGAGCTACGGTCATGTCGGTATGAGAATCGAACGGCCTGAAGACATCGAAGATGCATTGAAAGAAGCCTTTAAATTGAAGGATCGGCTGGTGTTCCTGGATTTTCTGACTGACCAGACGGAAAACGTTTTTCCGATGGTGCCTGGCGGTAAAGGTCTTTCTGAAATGATTCTGGTATAAAAGAAATGCGACATATTATTTCACTGTTGATGGAAAACGAGGCGGGTGCGTTATCCCGTGTGGCAGGTTTATTTTCTGCGCGCGGTTACAATATTGAATCTCTTTCAGTTGCGCCGACAGAGGATCCTACATTATCACGAATGACTCTGGTGACAACGGGTTCGGACGAGGTGATTGAGCAGGTGACCAAACAATTAAATAAACTGATCGAAGTCGTGAAAGTCATCGATCTGATTAATGGCGACCATATCGAGCGGGAGCTGATGCTGGTTAAGATAAAGGCAATCGGTGCGGATCGCGACGAAATTAAACGCCTGGTGGATATTTTTCGCGGTTCTATTATCGATGTTACGGATAAGTCGTATACGATAGAACTGACAGGAACGAGTTCAAAACTGGACGCATTTCTGGATAATATTGACGGCAGCGCCGTGCTGGAGACGGTTCGCACCGGGGCTTCAGGTATCGGACGTGGGGATTGGGTTTTGAAGGTATAATGATCGCTTCAAAATTGAGGTCTTAAGTTTCAGGAGTAGGAAAGAAGGATTTCTTTCCGTTTCAAATTGCGTATAAAAGGAAAATGATGAAAGTTTATTATGATAAAGATGCAGATTTGTCGCTGATTAAGGGGAAAAAAGTAACCATCGTCGGTTATGGTTCACAGGGACATGCCCATGCCAATAATCTGAATGAGTCCGGCGTTCAGGTGACTGTCGGCTTACGCAAAGGGGGCGCATCTTGGGGCAAGGCTGAGAAAGCGGGGCTGAATGTTAAGGAAGTGGCCGAATCCGTCAAGGACGCGGATCTTGTCATGGTGCTCCTGCCCGATGAACAGATTGCGACGGTTTACGTTAATGAAATCGAACCCGGTCTGAAGCAGGGCGCGGCTTTAGCCTTTGCGCACGGTTTTAATATTCATTATGGCCAGGTTTCGCCGCGTGCAGACCTGGATGTGATCATGATCGCGCCAAAAGGGCCGGGGCATCTGGTACGTTCGACCTTTCTGCAAGGCGGCGGTGTACCGTCATTGATTGCCGTGCATCAGGATAAATCAGGCAGGGCGCGTGATGTGGCATTGTCCTACGCAGCGGCAAATGGCGGCACACGGGGTGGCGTGATTGAAACCAGTTTCCGTGAAGAAACGGAAACCGATTTGTTTGGTGAACAGGTTGTGCTGTGCGGCGGTTTAACCGCGCTGATTCAGGCTGGATTCGAAACACTGGTCGAAGCCGGTTATGCGCCTGAGATGGCTTATTTCGAATGTCTGCACGAAGTAAAACTGATTGTCGATCTGATTTATGAAGGCGGTATTGCCAATATGCGTTATTCAATTTCGAATAATGCCGAATACGGCGATATTTCCCGGGGACCACGCATTATCACCGATGAAACACGTGCTGAAATGCGTAAAGTTTTACGGGAGATACAGACCGGTGAATATGCCCGGGAATTTATACTTGAGAATCAGGCAGGCGCGCCCATGTTGAAATCAAGCCGCCGTCTCGCATCTGAACATTCGATCGAGCAGGTGGGTGCTCAATTGCGCAGTATGATGCCGTGGATCAGTAAAAATAAACTGGTTGATCAAGGTAAAAACTAATACGTAATTGATTTTTGTTTTATTGTTATCGAATTTTCTGGTTTTGTTGAAGACTTTTTTATGACTAACTATCCGCATCCTCTAATTGCTAAAGAAGGTTGGCCCTTTATCGCGATAGCGTTCTCAATGGCCTTGCTGGTGCATTATTTTGCTGGTTTTACCTGGGCACTGTTTTTCTGGATTATTGCCGCCTTTGTGTTGCAGTTTTTCCGTGATCCGCCGCGTGAAGTGCCCGTGATACCCAATGCCATTTTATCACCGGCAGACGGTAGAATTGTGGCCGTCGAAAAGGTGGAAGATCCCTACCTGAAGCGGGAAGCGATTAAAGTCAGTGTGTTTATGAATGTCTTTAATGTGCATTCCAATCGCAGTCCGATTAATGGCGAAGTGCGTGATAAATGGTATTTTCCGGGTAAGTTCATTAATGCGGATTTGCCCAAGGCGTCTTTGGAGAATGAACGTAATGCCTTGTGGATTAAGGCGGATAACGGCGCGGATGTGACCTGTGTTCAGGTTGCCGGGCTGATTGCCAAGCGTATTCTTTGTAATGCGCTACCCGGCGATCATCTTACACCTGGCCAGCGATTCGGCTTTATCCGTTTTGGTTCGCGGGTCGATGTTTATCTTCCACTGGATACCAAGATCAATGTCAGTATCGGTGATAAAGTGCGGGCAACGACAACAGTACTTGCCGAATTTAGAGCAAGTGTCGATCGCTAACAGTATGTCGAAAACTCACATCGTTTATGCCTGATACATCGCACCCAGACCCAGCCGCGTCGCCGGATGGCGCTGCCAATCAATTGCGTCTGCGCCGCCGTGGCATATATCTGTTGCCCAATTTGTTTACAACTGCGGCGTTGTTTGCAGGGTTTTATGCGATTATTCAGGCCATACATACTAATTTTGAGTATGCTGCGATTGCCATATTGATTGCCATGGTGCTCGATGGCCTGGATGGCCGTGTCGCACGATTGACCGGCACGCAAAGTGAGTTTGGCGCCGAGTATGACAGCATGTCCGATATGGTGTCATTCGGCGTGGCCCCTGCATTGATTATGTATGAATGGGCGTTGAAGGACATGGGGCAATGGGGATGGATTGCCGCATTTATTTATTGCGCATGTGCCGCGTTGCGGCTGGCGCGCTTTAATACCAATATTGACGTTATCGATAAGCGTTTTTTTCAGGGTCTGCCCAGCCCCGCGGCCGCTGCATTGATTGCAGGTCTGGTCTGGGTGGCGTTGGATTTTAATGTGGCCGGTAATGATGTTCAATGGCTGGCCTTGGTTGTTACGCTTTTTGCCGGACTGACGATGGTCAGCAACATTCCTTTTTATAGCGGCAAAGAAATCAATCTGCGTAGAAGAGTACCGTTTGTCACGATTTTACTATTGGTGCTGTTCTTTTTTGTACTGATTCCAAGTCATCCGCCGGTGGTGTTGTTTTGTCTTTTTGCAGGCTATGCTTCTTCCGGGTATCTCGTGAAATCATGGCGCTTTTTCAAAAACAGAAAGAAAAGCGAAACAGCCGGTATTGAGTAAAACTCAAATAGAATCTGTTGCATAAAAGAAAAAAAATAATTATATTCTCGCACTATGATTATTAATATTTCTTTAATCACATCATTTCATCTTTACACGCCATTGTTGCTGACAGGGCGTCTGCTGCGCCACGTGCGCACAGTATAAGATCGTATCCATATCATTTTCTAAAATAAAATTCGATTTACGAATTTTGTCATGACTTAATTTTCTTCCCTATGTGGAGAGTATAAATGCAGGAACATTTGATTATTTTTGATACGACCTTGCGTGATGGTGAGCAGAGCCCCGGCGCGTCTATGACGAAAGAAGAAAAACTTCGTATTGCCTGGCAATTGGAACGGATGGGGGTCGATGTGATTGAAGCCGGATTTCCCGCTGCTTCAAATGGTGATTTCGAAGCGGTCAGGGCTGTTGCCGAGTCTGTTAAAGACAGTATCGTCTGCGGTCTTGCGCGTGCAATTGAATCGGACATCAGACGCGCCGGTGAAGCACTCAAGGGAACGGGAGCAGCGCGTATACATACATTCATCGCCACTTCGCCCATTCACATGAAAAACAAACTACGTATGTCGCCCGAGCAGGTTATTGAACAGGCGGTTAAAGCGGTTAAATGGGCAAGTGAATATACGGATGATATTGATTTTTCTCCAGAAGACGCAGGGCGTTCCGAGATAGATTTTCTGTGTCGGGTCATCGAGAAAGTCATCGATGCGGGCGCTACGACTGTGAATATTCCGGATACGGTCGGTTATACGATGCCGGAGCAATTCGGCGATTTAATCCGGGTTCTCCGCGAGCGTGTTCCTAATTCGGACAAGGTCATATTTTCAGTTCATTGTCATAATGACCTGGGGTTGGCGGTTGCGAACTCACTTTCTGCGGTGACGCATGGCGCACGTCAGGTTGAATGTACGATTAACGGCCTTGGCGAGAGAGCCGGAAATGCTTCTCTGGAAGAAGTGGTTATGGCAGTACGAACCCGACAGGATTATTTCGTCTGCGATACAAAAATAGACACGCGGCAGATCGTTCCCGCCAGCAAGCTGGTATCGGGGATCACAGGTTTTCCGGTGCAGCCGAACAAGGCGATAGTCGGCGCCAATGCCTTTGCGCATGAATCGGGCATTCATCAGGATGGCGTACTGAAGCACCGCGAGACTTACGAAATCATGCGCGCAGAAGATGTGGGATGGGGCGCTAATAAATTACTGCTGGGTAAACATTCCGGGCGTAATGCTTTCCGGAGCCGATTGAAAGAGCTGGGTATCGAGTTCGAATCGGAAGAAATGCTCAATAATATGTTTTTGCGCTTTAAAGAACTGGCGGATAAGAAGCATGAAATTTTCGATGAAGATTTGCATGCGCTGATATCCGATGAGGCACTGGTGCTTCAGGAGCGGTATCGCTTAGTGTCGTTGATTATTCATTGCGAAACGGGAGAGATTCCGTATGCCAAACTGGTGATATCCGATAATGGGAATGAACTGCACGCTGAATCCGAAGGCAGCGGCCCTGTCGATGCCACTTTCTGCGCAATTGAAAAGTTGCTGATCAGTGGCGCTGATTTGCAGTTATTTTCCGTGAATAATATAACGTGCGGTACAGATGCACAGGGTGAAGTGACCGTGCGTTTGCAGAAAGCCGGTCGTATTGTCAACGGTCATGGCGCCGATACGGATATTGTCGTGGCGTCTGCAAAAGCTTATTTAAGTGCATTGAATAAACTGAGCAGCAAGTTGGAAAGAGAGCACCCGCAGGTTTAATGACATCATTTTCCAGAATAAGATATGCCGGGAAGTACAGCCGTAGCCTAAGCATTGTAGCCGGTTTCGCCTTGCTGCTGTTTGTGCTGCAGGCTGAGGCATTCCAGTTTAAGGATACGCAAGGCAAGATTCATACACTGGCGGATTATAAAGGGCGCTGGGTGGTTGTTAATTTCTGGGCCACCTGGTGTCCGCCGTGTCTGGAGGAAATTCCTGATTTGATCGCATTGTATGAGAACCGGAAAGATGTGATGGTGATCGGTGTGGCGATGGAATTTTCCGATCCGGATGTGGTAATGAAGTTTGTGGAATCGATGTCGATCAGTTATCCAACAATTCTCGGCAGCAGACGTATCGCATCACAACTGGATGAGATTACCATGTTGCCGAGCACTTACTTTTTTGATCCGGATGGTCAGCCTGCGGCGCGGCGGCTAGGGATTGTCACGCGTGAAAGCATAGAAGCATTCATTGATTCCAGATGATGCGGCAGGCCAGGGCTTAAGGCTAAGGTGCTTTTCTTTTATGCGGTATGATTGGCGTAGCTCCAGGCGCCGAACCATAAGTTGAAAATCAGCTGAGGGTAGGATGCCTGACCGAGGCTGCCGTTATAGCGTCCCAGCGCACGGAAATAATCGCCGTTTTCCTTATCCAGATAATGTCTCAGAATCATGCAGCCATAGCGTAAATTGACGCGCAGATGGAATAGATTGTGCTTGCTGTCGCCTATGGCATCAACCCAGAAGGGCATGATTTGCATGTAACCGCGCGCGCCGGCATGTGATACGGCATATTTCTTAAAACCACTTTCAACCTGGATGACGCTGAGCACGAGCTGTGGGTCAAGCCCGGCACGTTTTGCTTCGTAATAGACCGTGCGTAAAAAGGCTTCACGTTCGTATTGATCGGGTTTGAAGCGTTTGAGCCGTTCGCTCATAACCGCTAGCCAATCATTGTCTGTTGCCAGTCTGGCATATTGCTGATAGGTGACGGCTTCGTCGTTGATTACGGTATGTGAAAAAGTATGTGTGCTGACAATAATCCGCTCATAATGCGGTGTATTCGCCTGCACCGTAAATGCATACGACAGTGCGAAAAAAAGTAAGATTAATCTGTACATAATTTTGCCATCATAAACGAAACGATTTCATGCAGAGGAATTGTCTGCGCATCTTGATCCGTGCGGCCTTTATATTCCACGGTTGACTGCATTAATCCGCGGTCGCTTATGACGATGCGGTGCGGTATGCCAATCAGTTCCATATCCGCAAACATGACGCCGGGACGTTCGCTGCGATCGTCGAGCAAGGTCTCAATGCCATTGTTTAAGAACAGATGATAAAGTCTCTCGGTTTCACTACGGACCTGATCGTTCTTATGCATTCCGATGGGAACAATGGCCAATCGAAACGGCGCCATGCTTTCTGGAAAAATAATGCCGTACTGATCGTGATTTTGCTCTATTGCGGCTGCAACAATGCGGGAAATACCGATGCCATAACACCCCATTTCGAGGTTTTGCAGTTGTCCCGTTGCATCCAGATAGCCTGCTTTCATCTGTTGCGAGTATTTCGTATGTAATTTGAATATATGCCCGACTTCGATACCACGGCGGATTTCGAGCGTGCCTGTGCCATCCGGAGAAAGATCGCCCGTGCAGATATTACGGATATCAAAAACATGCTGTGGTTTTTTGAGGTCGCGGTCAAAATTGACATTAATATAGTGAAATCCCGCCTCATTCGCACCGCAAGCAAAGTTACGCATTTTCATGACGACCGGATCGGCGATGATTTCCATATCCAATCCAACCGGGCCGATAAACCCTGGGATAGTACCCATCTCGCGCAGAATGATTTCTTCACTGGTCATTTCAAAATCAGCGAGAAATGGAATTTTCCTGACTTTGAGTTCATTCAGCTGGTGATCTCCGCGCAGTAACAGCAGATAGCATTTGCCATTGGCTGTTACCGCCAGTGTTTTTACAGTCTTCAGTAATGGAATGCCAAGAAATTCGGCGACATCCGTGCAGGATTTCTGATCGGGCGTATGTGTTTTCTGTATTTCTCCGGCAGGTTCCTGCTGCGAAGAATCTTCAGGAATTTGTGATGTCGCCAGTTCAATGTTGGCGGCATAATCAGAATGGGAAGAAAATGCGATGGCATCTTCACCGGAATCCGCCAGTACATGAAATTCGTGTGAACCGCTGCCGCCAATCGCGCCGGTGTCAGCGGCGACTGCGCGAAAATTTAAACCCAGGCGGGTGAAAATGCGGCTGTACGCCTGAAACATCAGTTGATAGGTTTCTTCCAGGCTGGTGGCGTCCGCATGGAAAGAATAAGCGTCTTTCATCAGGAATTCGCGTGCGCGCATAACGCCAAAGCGTGGACGGATTTCGTCACGGAATTTTGTTTGAATCTGGTAAAAATTGATGGGCAATTGCCGGTAGCTGTTTATTTCGCGGCGCGCAATATCGGTTATGACTTCCTCGTGCGTTGGGCCAAAACAGAAGTCATGCTCATGGCGGTCTTTTATTTTTAACATCTGTGGCCCGAATACATCCCATCGCCCCGATTCCTGCCATAGTTCAGCGGGTTGTATTGCGGGCATGAGTAATTCTATCGCGCCGCTGTTGTTCATTTCTTCGCGGACGATATGTTCTATTTTGCGCAACACCCTTAAACCGAGCGGCATCCAAGTATATAATCCACTGCCCAGACGTTTGATAAGTCCCGCTCGCAGCATCAGCTTGTGACTGATGAGTTCGGCCTCAGCGGGGGCTTCTTTGAGTGTCGAAATGAAAAATTGCGAGACGCGCATGCTTGGTTCCATCAATGATTAAAGAAGGGATGCAATTCTACCTTGAAATCTTTGCTTAAGTATGGTTAAGTCTTACAGAAGAATAGAGATAATTAGAATTGGAAATGGTCTGTTAAAATTCGGGCATTGATAAACATTCGATTATGTTAAGCAGTCGATTATGTTTATGGCGCTTTAATCGGTGCTTTAATTCTATAAAAAAGTATGGATAAATTTATATTATTATTTTAATGGGTCAAATGGATTTTTAACATGATTGACCGTAATGGATATCGTCCAAATGTCGGGATTATTCTGCTGAATTCAAAAAATGAAGTTTTCTGGGGTAAAAGAATCAGGCAAAATTCCTGGCAATTTCCTCAGGGCGGGATAAAATCGGGAGAAAGCCCAGAGCAAGCGATGTATCGGGAGTTGACCGAGGAGATCGGTTTGCTGCCGAATCATGTTAAGATTGTTGGACGTACACGGGATTGGCTGCGCTATGAAGTTCCGGAAAAATGGATCAGGCGCGAGTGGCGTGGCAACTATAAAGGACAGAAACAAATCTGGTATCTGTTACGTTTGATTGGCCGGGACAGCGATGTGTCTTTGCGTAAAAGCACACATCCGGAATTTGATGCGTGGCGGTGGAACTATTACTGGGTCGAATTGGATACGGTTGTCGAATTCAAACGCAAGGTGTATAAACAGGCATTAACTGAACTGTCCGGTTTGTTGCATGATATTCCGGAAAAACTTGAACAGAAGTAATGTAATACAGTTAATAGAAACGATAAATATAATAACCCTATGGACAGAAGAAATTTTTGCAGAGGTATGTTTTCTACAGATTTTGTATTCAGACTGCAGGTCAGGCATGATGGCAGGCAGAGTAATACGCTGTAACTATAACAAGTGTTTTTAAAAAAGAGTTAAAAGTAGGAGCTTTTCTGCTCCTTTTTTATTGAATTCCCGTTCGTGGGTGATTCATCAGGCGTAATCGGCTGCGCCATTACAGCCGTTTTTTAGGGAGAATGTCGATGATGATGCGTACACTGGTGATATCGTTGCTGTCAATTGGCGCGCTTGTCGCCTCGATTAATATATCAGCTAATGAAAATGAGCCGATACAACCGATCAAGGCTGTTAAGCCAGGTAATCCTGAATTGGTTGAACTCGGTAAAATGTTGTTTCTCGATCCACGCTTGTCCAAATCCGGTTGGATATCCTGCAATTCCTGCCACAATCTGAGCATGGGGGGTACTGACAATATACCCACATCGATCGGTCATGCGTGGCAACAGGGCCCAATTAATGCACCCACCGTATTAAATGCAACGATGAATCTGGCGCAATTCTGGGATGGCCGCGCTAAAGACCTGAAAGAACAGGCGGGCGGCCCGATTGCAAATCCTGGGGAAATGGCGTCTACGCATGAAATTGCGGTAAGTGTTATTAACTCCATTCCGCAATATCGGGCTAAATTTGAAAAAGCATTTGGTTCGGATAAAGTGGATATCGATCGTGTCACAACGGCTATCGCCGCATTCGAAGATACGTTGGTCACGCCGGGATCGCGTTTCGATAAATGGCTTGAAGGCGATAAAGATGCACTGAACAAGCAGGAATTGGAAGGCTACAAATTATTTAAGAGCAGCGGATGCGCGGGATGTCATAATGGACCTGCTGTAGGTGGTACGCTCTATCAAAAATTTGGCGTTCACCATCCGTACAAAACAAAAAGTACAGCAGAAGGTCGTAAAGCAGTAACCGGAAAGGATTCGGATTTGCATGTGTTTAAAGTGCCAACACTCCGCAATATCGAACTCACCTATCCGTACTTCCACGATGGCGCCGTGTGGACACTGGAAGAAGCAGTGAAAACAATGGGTAAGTTGCAGCTTGACCGTGATTTCAATAAAAAGGAAATTGACAGCATTGTCGCATTCCTGAAAACACTGACCGGTGAGCAACCCGATATCAGGTTGCCGATATTACCGCCTTCCAATAATGATACGCCAAGACCACAGCCATTCTAAGGCTCGGTTTGTATCTAAAAAGGAAGTAGACTGCAAAATATCGCTATAATCAAACTATCCGGATCGTCAGAAAACGAGAAAACGATTCGGATAGTGATGATTGGAATATCTTCAAATAAGAATATTCGTAAAAATGTGCAACCAGACACTGGATTTGCATTTTAAAATCAAGTAGAGTCATTACTCCTATAACCAATAATTAGAACAGGGAGCTACGCATGGGTACCAAGGGACAGCTGCTGCAAGATCCATTTCTGAATATATTGCGCAAAGAGCATATTCCTGTTTCAATTTATTTAGTCAATGGAATCAAGCTACAAGGGCATATTGATTCGTTTGATCAATATGTCGTATTGTTGAAAAACTCGGTAACACAAATGGTATATAAGCATGCAATATCAACTGTGGTACCTTCCAAAGCAGTGACGATTCCGTTCGAAAATCCTGAAACGCGCGACACCTGATGTCTGAAACATCAGGCCCCCTTCTGTTTCACAAATCGAATAAGGCTATTCTGGTAAGCCTGGATTTGAATGAGGGTAAATATTCGGAGCGTTTGACAGAACTGCAACAGCTGGCAGTCAGTGATCAGATTGAGGTGGTGGCAGTTGTTGAAGGAAAAAGATCGCATCCGGATCCCAGAATGTATGTCGGTAGCGGCAAAGCTGATGAAATTGCCAAGGTGCTTGAAGATACCGAAAGTGATATGGTGATTTTTAATCACGAACTCACGCCTGCGCAGCAACGTAATTTGATGCAGTTTTTAAACGTGCCTGTTATTGACCGTACCAGTCTGATACTGGATATTTTTGCGCAGCGCGCTAAAAGTCACGAAGGTAAGCTGCAAGTCGAATTAGCACAACTGGAGCATTTGGCGACACGTCTTGTGCGCGGTTGGACTCACCTGGAGCGGCAAAAAGGCGGTATCGGTCTGCGTGGCCCTGGTGAAACACAGCTGGAGACTGACCGGCGGTTGTTAAGAAAACGAGTGAAGCTGCTCAAGGAAAAACTGGCTGGGCTGCAATGTCAGCGTAAAGTGCAGCGACGCTTCAGAGAACGTTCCCGTGTCTTATCGGTTTCAATCGTGGGTTACACCAATGCGGGCAAGTCGACGCTGTTCAATCGCTTGACGCGTGCAGATGCCTACGCGGCGGACCGGTTGTTTGCAACGCTTGATACAACGACAAGAAAGCTATACCTGCCGGATTGCGGATCGATTGTGGTTTCGGATACCGTTGGTTTTATTCAGGAACTGCCGCATACACTTATTGCGGCATTTCGTGCTACTCTTGAAGAAACCGTGCAGGCTGATTTACTGCTGCATGTTGTCGACGCATACAGCTCCAATCGGGATGAGCAGATCGCCGAGGTTAATAAAATACTGGCAGAGATCGGCGCAGATCGTGTTCCTCAAATTCTGATTCTGAATAAAATTGACCTGAGTGATCAGTCGGACAAGGGAGCGGGTGTTGTACGGAATGAATATGATAGAATATCGCGCATACGGTTAAGTGCAAAAACGGGTGAAGGTCTGGAGTTTGTAAGGCAGGCTTTGGCCGAGGCTGTTTCAAAAGGAGCTGAACCGCTAGACGAGAAGTCTTTGGATTTCGAAAAAGTTAAGCATAATAGTGCTACGGTGTAAGTATATTTTGAATAAATAAAACAGGAAGAATTATGGGTTTAAATGATCCTCAGTGGGGAAAAAACAAAGGCGACTCCGGGCCGCCCGATCTGGACGAAGTACTGCGTAATGTCAACAAGAAAATCAACACTATTTTTGGCGCAAAGGAAGGTAAAGGTGGTAAAGATGGCGGCGGTCCCCGCAATACGGAGCCAAGACAATACAGCAGCGGCAGTATTGTCATCATATTGGTCTTGTTGCTGATTGTATGGATCGGCAGCGGTTTCTACATCGTCAACGAAGGTCACCGTGGTGTGGTATTAAGATTCGGTGCTTATGTCGATACGACACCTGCCGGGTTGCGCTGGCATCTGCCTTATCCGATCGAGCAGGTGGAACTCGTGAACGTCAGTCAGGTCCGTACGGTGGAAATCGGTTATCGGAATAACGTGCGCAGTAAAGTATTACGCGAAGCACTCATGCTGACGGATGACGAAAACATCATTGATATTCAGTTTGCGGTGCAATACATCCTGAATAATCCGGAGAGTTTCCTGTTCAATAACAGAGATCCAGATGATGCCGTATTACAAGCTGCGGAAACAGCGATCAGGCAGATTATCGGCAAGAGTAAAATGGATTATGTTCTCTATGAGGGACGGGAGCAGGTTGCGTCTGCTGCGACAGTTCTGATGCAGGATATCCTGGATCGTTACCAGATCGGTATAGCGATCAGCAGGGTCACGATGCAGAACGCACAGCCGCCTGAGCAAGTTCAAGCCGCATTCGATGATGCGGTCAAGGCCGGGCAGGACAGAGAGCGTCAAAAGAATGAAGGTCAGGCTTATGCTAATGATGTGATCCCAAGAGCAAGAGGTAATGCCGCGCGCTTGATTGAAGAATCGCAAGGTTATAAAGAACGTGTCATTGCAAGCGCAGAGGGTGATGCCAGTCGTTTCAGCCAGATTCTTGGAGAATACAGCAAGGCGCCGAATGTCACGCGTGAACGTTTATACCTGGATATGATGCAACAGGTATTGTCCAGTACGACTAAAATCATGGTGGACCAGGAAAATGGAAATAATTTGCTATACCTGCCGCTGGATAAATTAATCGGTATAGGTGGATCGAGCGGTGGCATGCCGCCCGCAGCACAGATGCAATCACCAGTCGCTCAGGAAATAATGCCTGATGCCAATAATCTGCGTGCACGGGAAACATTTCGTGGGCGTGAAAGGGAGGTGAGATAAATGAAAAGCTTTTCATCCATTTTAATGGGAATTCTCGTTGCCGGTTTTTTTCTGGTGACGTCAGCAATTTATATTGTCGATGAAAGACAGCAGGCGATTTTGTTTCAGTTGGGTGAGGTTGTTGATGTAAAAAGCAAGCCCGGTTTGTATTTCAAAATCCCTATCGCACAGAATGTCCGCTATTTTGAGAAACGAATTCTTACGATGGATACGGATGAACCCGAGCGTTTCATTACATCCGAGAAAAAGAACGTGCTCGTGGATTTATTTGTGAAATGGCGTATTGTCGATGTCAAGCAATACTATATCAGTGTGCGCGGCGATGAGAGCCTGGCGCGGATACGTTTGGCTCAGACCATTAACGCCAGTTTGCGTGATGAATTTGGTAACCGTACCGTGCATGACGTTGTATCCGGCGAACGGGATGTCATCATGGAAATCATGCGACAGAAAGCGGATGCGGATGCGCGTACTATTGGCGTGGAAGTGATCGACGTGCGTCTGAAGCGTGTTGATTTACCGCAGGAAGTCAGTGAATCGGTTTACCGCAGAATGGAAGCTGAACGTAAACGTGTGGCGAATGAACTGCGTTCGACGGGTGCAGCAGAATCCGAGAAGATACGTGCGGATGCGGATCGTCAGCGTGAGGTGATTTTAGCTGAAGCGTATCGTGAAGCACAAAAAACAATGGGTGAAGGCGATAAAGAGGCAGCCGCAACTTATGCGGAAGCTTTCAAAGAAGACCCTGAGTTTTATTCGTTCTGGCGCAGTATGGATGCCTATAAAAGTGCATTCAGACACAAAAACGATATGCTGGTGCTTGAACCCAAATCGGATTTCTTTAAGTATCTGAAGAGTCCGGCAGCCAACTAGGAAACCCGTCTCTGGTGCATCCGACAATCATTGGTTACGGATGCACCAGAATTGGTGTCAATTGTTACCATAATTCCTAAACTGGTTCGACGATTTATCAAATACTTATTTAAGCATGTGTCTACGGAGTATGTTTTATCAGACATGCTTGGGAGTTCTGCGGCAAAATATTCGAGGCTGGTGCATACAGGAGGAAAAGCGAGATGCTGGATACTATTCTGATGGCATTCGCGTTAATGTTGATTATCGAAGGTGCTCTTCCTTTTTTATCGCCCCGGATCTGGCGTGAAGCGTTTAAAAAAATGACAGAACTGCACGATGGCCAGGTACGTTTTATCGGTTTGACATCCATGTTGATTGGATTGGCATTATTTCTCATGTTCAGTTGATTATCTGACTCATCTCTCTCTAAAATCCCGCCTGATTTCATTAATTAACTGCCATGCGTAACTGGTTACTGCCCGAATATATTGAGGATGTTCTTCCTGCTGAGGCTCATCATATCGAAATGTTGCGGCGCAGTATGATCGATCTGCTCACGGTACATGGTTATCGCCTGGTTTCCCCGCCATTGCTGGAATTTGTCGAGTCGTTGCTATCCGGCAGCGGTAGCGACATGGACTTGCAAATGTTTAAAGTGATTGATCAGCTGAGCGGACGCATGATGGGATTGCGCGCCGATATGACGCCTCAAGTCGCGCGTATTGATGCACATCTGTTAAATTGTAATGGCATAACAAGGCTTTGTTACGCAAATAGTGTATTGCATACCGTGCCGACCAGTCTGACACAGACGCGCGAACCGTTGCAGGTTGGCGCTGAGCTGTATGGTCATGAAGGGCTGGAAAGCGATCTTGAAATCCAGCAGCTGATGATCAAGTGTTTGGCGAAATCCGGTCTGAATAAATTTCATATCGATCTGGGGCACGTTGCGGTTTTCAGAGGGATTATAAAAAATGCGCATATTTCTCAGGATATGGAAACCGAGCTGTATGCTGTTTTGCAGAAAAAAGATTTGGCCTCTTTAAGAGCGCTATGCAGCGGGCTCAAGAAAAGTACGCGTGAGGCACTGCTGTTATTGCCGGAGCTTTACGGTGACAAAACTATTTTGCAGATTGCAAAAGAAAGATTACCGTTACATAAAGAAATCGCTCTGGCTTTGGATCAACTGGAGAAAGCAGGGGATACCTTAAGCCCGTTGGTCGATACACTGGCATTTGATCTGTCGGATTTGCGCGGTTATCACTATCATACGGGTATGGTTTTCGCCGCCTATTCAGATGGCTGCTCTAATGCAATTGCGCTTGGCGGGCGCTACGATGAAATAGGCAAGGCATTTGGCAGAGCCAGACCTGCGACCGGCTTTAGTCTGGATCTGCGCGAGTTATCCAGAATGGCTGAAGGAAAGCCTTATCCGGCAGGGATCAGCGCGCCGTATCAGAAAGAAAATATCGTGCTGGACAAGGCGATAGAACAATTGCGTAATGCCGGTCATATTGTCATCGTGGAACTGCCTGAGCAGACACAAAGTGCTTTGAATTGTGATCGACAATTGGTGCTGCGTAACGGTGAATGGGTTGTTGAGGACATTTAGTTTTAGAACGATGAGACATATACGAGATTTGAAGCGATGACTAAAAATGTTGTAGTGATCGGTACGCAATGGGGCGATGAAGGCAAAGGGAAGGTTGTCGACTGGTTGACTGACCATGCGCAGGGTGTGGTTCGTTTCCAGGGCGGACATAACGCCGGCCATACACTGGTGATCGGCGATAAAAAAACGATCCTCCATCTGATTCCGTCGGGCATTCTACGCAGCGATGTAACCTGTTATATCGGCAATGGCGTGGTTATTTCACCCGAAGCACTACTCAAGGAAATCGGGATGCTTGAAGGCATGGGCGTCAGTGTTACCGAGCGGTTACGCATCAGCGAAGCATGTCCTTTGATATTGCCGTGTCATGTCGCACTGGATCAGGCGCGTGAAATAGCCCGTGGTACGGGTAAGATAGGAACCACCGGACGGGGAATCGGGCCGGCCTATGAGGATAAGGTCGCGCGTAGAGCCATACGATTGCAGGATTTATTCCATAGAGACAGGCTTGCCGCCAAACTCGGAGAAATGCTGGATTATCATAATTTTGTTTTAAAACATTATTTTAATGTGCCTATTGTCGACTTTCAAAAAACACTGGATGAGGCGATGCTGCAATCCGAACGCATAAAACCCATGATTGCCGACGTACCGCAGCTCCTGTTCAATGCGAATAAAGCGGGTGATAACCTGTTGTTTGAAGGCGCGCAGGGCGCATTGCTGGATATTGATCATGGTACTTATCCGTTTGTGACATCGAGTAACTGCATTGCCGGTGCCGCAGGGACCGGGAGCGGCGTCGGGCCGCAAATGCTGCAATACATTCTTGGTATTACCAAGGCGTATACCACGCGTGTCGGTTCCGGCCCCTTTCCAACAGAACTGGAAGATGAAATAGGCAGCCATCTGGCGGCACGCGGTCATGAGTTTGGATCAACGACAGGGCGTCCACGGCGCTGCGGATGGTTTGATGCGGTTGCAATGAAGCGTTCAATCCAGATTAATGGGGTAAGCGGATTCTGTATTACCAAGCTCGACGTGCTTGACGGCGTTGAAACACTGAATATCGGTATCGGCTATACACTGGCGAATGGCGAGTATTCGGAAGTACTGCCCGTAGGTGCTGAGGATTTGAATTTATGCGAGCCGGTTTATGAAGAGATTCCAGGATGGTCTGGAAATACAGCAGGCATAAAGCAATTTCATCAATTACCCAAGGCTGCCCAGAATTATTTAAAACGAATCGAAGAAATTTGTGAAACACCGATTGATATGATTTCAACGGGTCCGGATCGGGAAGATACGATTGTATTGCGTCATCCTTTTGAATAAATAAGGTTCTCGCTGATTGAAGGAAAAAATCATAAACGCTCCCGTCGCATACTTCTCCAGATTCAACGTATTTCATACGATTCACATGCGCTTTATTAATCAATCTTTCCTTAAAGGACCGGAGATAGATGAATAATCTCAGACTTTCTGATGTATCTGTAGACACGTGGGTTCAGAATGGCCCCATGGACCTGAATAATTTATCGGGTTCCGTTGTCTTGATTGAGGTATTTCAGGTCAATTGCCCGGGTTGTTTTCTCTATGCCTTGCCTGCTGCTATTCACTTATATGAGAAATATCATGAACAGGGACTCGAAGTCATCGGTCTGGCAACCGCATTTGAAGATTATGACAAGAATACGCTGGATAATTTGAAATTACTTGTGAATGCCGGTGAAGTGATCGGTGAAACATACAAAGCACTGAGTCAGCACGGACAACTGGTCGATGCCGGAAAATTGCCGTGGAAGCTTCCTTTTGCAGTGGCCATGGATCGCGTTATACCTGATAATGAACCGGTAACGGATGCGCGCGTGTTAGCCTATTCACGTCAGCTTTTGTCGCAATTCGACCGATTGCCGGAAGAACAGCAATGCTCGATACTGAATCAGGTCCGCACGTTTATGGAACAAAAAATCATGAAGGCGGAAACATTCGAACGTTTTGCATTGCAAGGTACGCCATCCGCGCTTATTTTTGATAAAAAAGGCGCGTTGCATAATGCTTCTTTTGGTCAGGTTGATTACAAGGAACGTATCATCGAGCAACTGCTCGCCCAGCCTTGATATTTATCTGATACTTATCGGATGTTTATGAATCAAAGCGGTACAGCGTTTTTTGATATCCGGTTTGTTCGATGATCGATTGTTTCCGGGTTTGAAAATCCAATAAATTCAGTTTTCCTCAGCGGTATCCTAAACATTTTAGGGTGATTTTCCGCAATACTGTCGTGCTTAAAACCAGACAGGTAACGATGATGTTCAGCGTATGTGCGATTACCTGATGCATGCAAACACGTCTATTCATCCAATCAAATATGCGCCAGTGGGATATTTTTTGTCGTGTAATCGATAACTTTGGCGATATCGGCGTGAGCTGGCGGCTTGCCCGTCAACTGCATCACGATTACCGGCAGGTGGTAAGGTTGTGGGTCGATGATTTGAATAGCCTGACGCATATCGCGCCGCAATTCAAACCTGACAGGCCGCAGCGGTTTTTCCAAGGTATTGAAATCCGGCAGTGGCCGCCTTCCTTTCCGGCGTGCGAACCGGGAAACGTTGTTATAGAAATGTTTGCGTGCGCACTGCCGGAAGTTTATGAGGCTGGGATGGCCAAAAAAACCAACCCGCCAGTGTGGATCAACCTGGAATACCTGAGCGCCGAGGACTGGGTGCCGACATATCATGGTCTGTGTTCACCGCATCCACGTCTGCCGTTGAAGAAAATATTCTTTTTCCCCGGTTTTGTGCCGGGTACTGGTGGGCTGTTACGGGAAAACGATCTGATCCGGCGTAGACAGCATTTCGATGAAGAAGAAGCGCGGCGATTCTGGCAATCCATCGGTGTACCTGAACGTGCGGCGCAAGAATGCCGCGTATCGCTGTTTTGCTATGAACATGCGCCGCTCAAAGAATTGATCGCCCTCTGGGTTCAATCACCGGTTCCTGTTTTCTTGATCATACCGCAAGGCCGGGTTGCGGATCAGGTGGCCAGCATGTTGAACACCCGGTTGGCGGATTCCGACAGTGTAATCACATCGGGCCGGTTGTCGGTCAAAATCATCCCCTTCCTGGAGCAGACGCAGTACGACACATTGCTCTGGGCCTGTGATCTGAATTTCGTGCGCGGCGAAGATTCCTTTGTCCGGGCGCAATGGGTGGGAAAACCTTTTGTCTGGCATATTTATCCGCAATCGGAAAATACGCACTGGCGGAAGCTCGATGCTTTTCTGGCGGTGTACACGAAACAAATGCCGAAAAACGTGACCGATGCTTTACGAAAATTCTGGTATGGCTGGAATGGTATGGCTGAAATAGGACCATCGGCGTGGAAAGACTACTGCGATTGTTTCGCGGCGCTGAACAGACTCAACGTTGCCTGGCGGCAATCACTGACAGCGCAGCATGACCTGGCATTCAATCTGGTGCAGCTCGCCGGAAATCAGCTATAATCCCCCTTTTTTTAAATCCCGCTGCGCACGGAACAGGTGACGCAATGTCTTGTTTATAACTATTATTCGCAGGAAAAAATATGAAAACCGCAATGGAACTACGCTCAGGAAATGTTGTGATGATAGGAAATGATCCTATGGTCGTACAAAAGGCTGAGTTCACAAAATCCGGACGTAACGCATCTGTGGTAAAAATGAAGCTGAAAAGCCTGTTTTCCAATTCAACCACGGAATCAGCCTATAAAGCGGACGAGAAATTCGATGTGGTTGTACTTGATCGCCAGGACTGCACCTACAGCTACTATGCCGACCCACTCTATGTGTTCATGGACGCGGAATATAACCCGATCGAAGTGGAAGCGGATAACATGCAGGATGTCCTGAATTATCTCATCGACGGCATGGAAGATGTCTGTCAGGTCACGTTTTATAACGGCAAGGCGATATCGGTCGAACTGCCGTCATCCGTCGTGCGCGAAGTCGAATATACCGAACCTGCGGTGCGCGGCGATACTTCCGGTAAAGTGATGAAACCGGCGCGCCTGCAGGGTACCGGTTTTGAAATTCAGGTACCTGCGTTTGTGGAAATCGGCGACCGTATCGAAATCGATCCGCATACCAATGAATTCAGGAAACGCGTCTGAGAACCTGTTTAAGATCTCACTGAAGGGCGCATTGCTGCGTTAAAATCGAACTCAAAATGCTCACGTACTTTGAGTATGTGAGTATGCGCCGCTTTTTACTCGGCGCAAGCGCCTCGTCCTACGGGCCAGCCTTACGGCTGTTCGCTGCGCTTTGCTTGCGTCGTCCAATTTTGCCTTGCACTGCATCTCTTGATTGAGATTTTGAACAGATTCTGAGTAGTCCGGCAAATGGCAGCATGGAAGAACTGATCCCGGGGGCTTTTTAATTTCAGTCAAACTACATAAGCTGATTTCTTCGGTTGGCGATGATAATCCTCCCTCGGGCAGTCAGAAAACCGGGTAAATATTCAAAATTCGAGCGTAATTTACCTATAGCTTACCTTCTGACACACCTTTCTCCACGATCAAGCACGTTATTGACAATCATTCTCATTATCTGGTACTTTATTTGAGGATCGGTTGCGTGTGAGTGATTTTCTTCTTCTTACTTGCAGTGATGCAATCTCTAGCAGATGCCGTTCCTTCAGAACAGAAAAGCAGCTTCGAGTATTCTGTTCAATAGACATTTTTTGCCAGCCATTATCCGTTTCCGGGTAAGCCAGCCCCGTATTTTAGATATTTTAGTATCGCCAGGTAGTTTATTGATTGCTGGCGAGAATCCGCTGCGGGCTTATCAGCCCTGAGTGTTTAGAAATTTGTCAGCTCAATATATGTTGCTCGTTAATTTCAGGAGTGTAATTACATGTTATCTTTATGCAAAATTATCGTTGGCCTCTTATTCATTTTCTTAAATAGCCTGGCTATCGCCGATATCGCTAATGGCCAGAACCCCTACGATACAGGCTATGGTTTCGATATGCCGACTGAAGCCAGTTGGGGCGGTTGGACTCGCGGTGGGACAAATACCCTCTATGCAGAGTGGGATACCATTGTGGACGCCAGTTATGGTACCAGTAGCGATCGAACAGCCGCTCCCGATGTGGGTTCTTACAACGCTGCTGACGCCTATCTCAGTTGGAATCCAGGTCTAATCTCCACCAGTACAGGCAACCTCATTTCCCCGAGTGTAGCGGAAGAATTCAATATCTACATATCGCCAATAGCATCACTTACAGGCCAGCTCATCGTCGCATTGCAGGTTGAGACCTGGGGTTTAGAACCCAATGCGCCTCTCCTCAACGGTCTTGCGGCATTCAGTTGGGATAAAACTTTTACGGGTACTTCCGTAAGCAATAATGAACTGAATCAATATCTTGGATTATGGTATTTTGACAATACAGCTACTGATTTCCACTTCAACCTGACATCTCAGCCGTTTGTATCACTCACTCAAGTCGCTGTGGACATCGCCCGGGTGCCAGAGCCAAGTACCTTGGCTGTGATGCTGATTGGTTTTTTCTTCATGGGCTCAGTCGTGTGTTGTCGTAATAAACTTAATTGAAGTATTGGGTATGGTGCTAATGAAACCTGAGAACCTGCCCAAGATCTCGATCAGGATTGTTCCCAATCCCTGCAAGTACTGTGATCAATCTAATAAAGGAAAGGTTTGACATTTCTGGCAAATGCGACGATAACATCCAATCACGTGTCAGACGCAAAGGTGCGCAGGTGAAAAATTGGCAGCACCATTACGATGACATACCAATATTCACACGAGCATTTTCTGATATGGGAACGATAGCACGGGCACTCATCACCGCATTCATCATGCTCATGGCTTTGCTGGCCCATGCTGAGCGGAAACCGCATCTCATCCTTGCAGGCCCTCCGGCGGCCGTATCATTTCCGTTCATCCACATGATCGAATCAAATGCTTTAGCCGATATTGCCGAGACAGTTGAGTTTGTATCCTGGCGGGATCCGGATCAGTTGCGTATCCTTGCGCTTGAAGGTAAAGCCGACGTTCTCGCCATGCCGACCAATGTTGCGGCAAATCTATATAATCGTGGCGCCCAGCTCGAGCTGATTAATGTATCGACATGGGGTATCTTGTGGCTGGTATCGCGCAGCGCTGACTTGAAAACGTTAGCTGACCTGAAAAACGAGGAAATCGCCATACCGTTTCGCGCGGATATGCCGGATTTATTGTTCGGACTGATCAGTGATGCACAGGGCCTGGATCCCCGCCGTGACTTTAGGCTGCGCTATGTCGCTACGCCGATGGATGCAATACAGCTACTGATCGCACGCCGCGTCGATCACGCGCTACTGGCTGAGCCAGCCGTATCGATGGTGTTGCGCCGTACACAATCCTTTCCAGTTAATATCGTCGCACCCGACTTGCATCGCTCCATCAATCTGCAGACCGAGTGGGGGCGAGTACTGGCACGCACTCCACGTATCCCACAGGCTGGTATTGCCGTAATGGGTAAGGTACGCGATAACCTGGCATGGATTACACGCATTCATGAAGCTTATCGCGATTCACTGGTATGGTGCCAGACAAATGCAGCTGAATGCGGGCGTATGGTAGCCGCACACATTAACATGCTCCAGGCCGATGCGGTTAGCGATGCGATCGCAGTCAGCCCACTTGAGGCCGTACCTGCTCCAGCCGCACGTGAAGAGCTGGAGTTTCTCTTCACTATGCTTATGCGCCGCAATCCTGCAGTGATTGGGGGACGTATGCCAGATGCCGGCTTCTATGGACGAGATTCACCGTGACCCTGTTGCGTAACGGGCTAAGGTCATTCCTCGTTTATCTGTGGAGTGGCTGGGGTGCGATGGCAAGCCTTATGCTGTTGTTTGCCGCCTGGGAATGGGCGAGCCTATACCTATGGCGAGCTTATTTTGCCCGATCCACGTACAGCTTTCCGAACACTGACTGAATTAATGGCGAATGGCAGTGCCTGGTCAGAACTGGCTGTGACCGCACGCCGCGCATTGACCGGTTTCGGTATTGCGCTTATTCTGGGCAGCACACTCGGATTGATGGCCGGCGTATCGATGACTGCGTCAATGATGTCGCGGCCTATCATTACCATTCTAATCGGTACGCCGCCAATCGCATGGCTGGTGCTTGCATTGCTGTGGTTCGGTGCCGGTGACGGCACACCGGTATTCACCGTATTTGTCGCCTGTGTACCGGTTATTTTTATCGGTGCAATGCAGGGCGTGCGTACACTCGACAAACAGCTCAGGGATATGGCCATTATTTATCGCCTGCCACCGCTGATGTACTTTACTGATGTGGTTCTACCGCATGTTGTATCATATCTGTTCCCAGCCTGGATCACAGCATTGGGAATTTCATGGAAAGTTGTTGTAATGGCCGAGTTGCTCGCATCAAGTGACGGTGTGGGCGCAGCGCTTGCAGTAAGCCGCTCACACCTGGATACGGCTGCGACGCTGGCATGGATCACCGCTGTGGTCAGCCTGCTGCTCGTGGTTGAATATTTGCTGTTCGAACCGGTCAAACGTGAGGTTGAACGCTGGAGAGCACCCACATGAGTCACCTGGCCCCTTCTTCCGCACATCTCAAAGTACGCGCGCTCACACATGCATATGCCCTCCATACCGTGTTCGAGAACATCGATCTCGACATCACAGTCGGTGAGATCGTTTCACTCGTGGGCCCATCCGGTTGCGGTAAAACGACATTGCTGCATCTGTGCGCCGGCCTTGCAACAGTACGCACCGGCAGTATTACCAGTGATTTCTTGAGACCAGCATGCGTATTCCAGCAACCGTACCTGTTACCCTGGAAAAACGCGCTCAACAACATTGCACTGGGCCTCAAAGCAGCCGGTATCGCGCGCCCTGAGCGTACTCAGCGTGCCAATACACTCGGAATGAGAATGGGGCTTACACCTGCGGATCTCGCCAAATTTCCACATCAATTGTCTGGCGGGATGCAAAGCCGCATCGCGCTCGCACGTGCCTTGGTGATCGAACCTGACCTCCTGCTGCTCGACGAGCCCTTCTCAGCACTCGATATCGGTCTTAAAACCGAGTTGTATGCCTTGCTTCTGCATCATCTGGCATCCCGCTGCATGGGCGTATTGATGATTACACATGATCTTATGGAAGCCGTGCGATTATCCGATGTGATCCTGGTCATGGCTTCGTCTCCAGGACGTATCGTGCGCCGTATCACGATCGAACGGCCAGCGACACAACGCGATGATACCTTTGTTTACACCACTACCGCATCATTGTTGCAGGACGGTACGGTGCGTTCAAGTTTTGGCCTGACCCCGATTGCATCAGTGCCGGCCAGGAGCAGCGACGACGCAATAATGTATCTGGGAAATACCGAGCGCATCGATCTGCCGGGTAACCGGCCAAACGAGTAGCATTGCGATGCTGAAAATCATTCATTCAGGTCCGCTGGCTGCACTTTTCGAGTGTAGTTTCCGGCCATTCTTTCTGCTGACTGCGGTGATTGCCATGTTTTTCATCGTAGTGTGGACAGCGTTTCTCGTTGCTGGCGTACCGCTGCCGCCTACGCTGGGAGGGCCGATCGTATGGCACGCCCATGAAATGCTGTTCGGATTTGCAATGGCCTCTGTTGCTGGCTTTGTTCTCACTGCGATTCCGGAATTCACCTCGACACGTGCGATCGAGCGCAATCGCCTGTTCGTACTGCTCATGCTGTGGATTGCGGGCCGTATTGCGTTCACCGCTTCGACCGGAGTAACTGGAATCATTGTCGCACTGCTTGCCGATCTTGGATTGCTGGGTATTTTGATCGCGATCATCGCACCGCGTTTGTGGCGCGATCCAGAGCGTCGTCATTTATCTTTCCTGTGGGTACTACTTGCCTTAGCCGCGGTCACGAGTGGATTCTATTTCGATACACTGGTCGGCGCCTATCCCATGCGCTGGCTACTTGCACTTACCGGTTTGCTGATGGTACTTATCGTCATCGCGATCAGCCGTATCTCAATGCGTGTTGTCAACGCCGCACTCGAGGAAATAGGCAAAACCGGTGTTGAATACCTGGCACGACCGCCGAGGCGCAACCTGGCGATTTTCTGCATTCTTCTTTATACGCTGACTGAATTCATCGCACCGTATCACCCGGTATCAGGCTGGATCGCACTGGCAGCCGCAGCCGCTCTGTTCAACTTAACGAATGACTGGCATGTCGGTCGTGCTGTACTGCGGCGCTGGCCCTTTATGCTATACCTGATCTACTGGCTTATGGCACTCGGTTATGCAGTGATCGGAACGGCAATCCTCACGGAAACCGCATGGGTCAGTGCCGGTCGCCATCTACTCATGATTGGTGCGCTGGGATTAGCCGTATTTGCTGTGATGAACATTGCCGGACGTGTTCATGCTGGTTTTAAGCCAGATACACGAACATGGGTTCCAATTGCCGTTACACTCATCATCTGCGCCGCCCTCCTGCGTGCAGCGATGGGCTTTAGCCAGATTGAAGCGAGCCTTGCGATTGCTGCTGCAGGCCTGTGCTGGGTCGCAGCCTTCGGTCTATACTTGATTTTCCACTGGCCAGTGCTTACCCGCCCACGTAGCGATGGCCAGCGGGGTTGCTCAGGTCTGGCGGACAACTAAATTGGGATAAGCATGAAATGTGGTAAAAAAGTTACTACACAATTTGCCACATTTTTTCATGGCTTCCTGCGGATTGTTACGGATAAGAAAAGCCTTGTAATGCGCTTTCTTATTGGGTTTCGTGGATTGTTACGGACTTGTACGGGGCGGTGTCATTCATATTGGAAGAATAAATAACTGTATATAAACATTATATTATTCCGATACTTCAATAGTTACCCCTGTTTTCATTTCATTGCCTAATTTTTAATCAGTGCAATATCAGGTTTTCGTGAGTCAGATAGCTGTCTGTTGCATATGTTCCAGTGCAACACGCTGGAATTTTATTGAGGTTCGAATTACCCTCATGAACGAACCTGCTGGAAGTACCTTGAACACTTTTATATTCTGTCCTTATGAACAGGATGTCCCCCCCCCTGAAAATTACATCCCATAAAAATCCCCCTAGGCGGTCGGTCTACGGAACGAAACTCACAGACTTTTTACCCGCCCCTTACCTGATTAGGATTACTATTCATTTTGCTGTAGTCAGTACACTCCACAGGAGCAACCAGGACACGTTCCCGCAGATAATAAGCTTCAAGTATTAGATGATGCTTTTTACATTGCCATTGATATACCTTACGGCTTATGCCGGGCTGATTCGTGCTGATCATGTCCAGGTGAATACATGTCATGCAATCGTTACCCTTGCCCGGTGATTTGATGAAAGGGTAAATGATCCGGTGTGGAT
>CAYXFV010000013.1:0-46190 GCA_964464365.1 uncultured Nitrosomonas sp.
ACAAAACCAAACCGTCGATAAGCTCTTCAAATCCTATATGTTCTAAATCATTCTTTACTGGTTAGACTATATTTCAGCGGCGTTTTAAAAAATGCAGATTCTGCGGAAGAAGTAGCCGGCGTGCTGGCGCATGAAATGGCGCATATTGAAATGAATCACCCGATGAAATCGTTAATGCGTAATCTGGGTGTTACGTTTATGCTGCAAATGATGTTTGGTGACGCGGGCGCCATCAGTAATACGGCCCAATTTGCCGGGTGGATCAATCAACTCCATTACAGCCGTGAGGATGAATTGGAAGCTGATCGGGGCGGCCACCATTTACTCGAAAAAGCCAGTATCGATCCTTCGGGTCTGGCGGTTTTTTTTGAACGGCTCAAGCAGGTGGAAGCAAAAGCCGGCGCGCATTCCAACGCTAAATGGTCCAATCTCGATGAATATTTTTCAACTCACCCGCAGATAGAACACCGCATTAATAAGCTCATAAAAAACGGAACAGATTTAAAAACTTATCCAAAAGCATTGGATGACGCAGAATGGCAGGCACTGAAAAATATCTGTTCTGAACCAGCATAACTTCGAGCGGAAACGGTTCTGATTCAACCGGTAAGCATCAGGTTTTTAGCAGACGGTTGTATGATTTTTGTTACAAATTAAAATTAAAACTTGCATTTTGGCGAGCTCCAAGTATAATAAGAATCATTCTCATTTATGTTTTTAGGATATCAATATGGGCCATTTCGCTAAAATACAGACATCTACGATTCATTGTCTTGAAAAGCATGTATCAGTGGCGTCTGATCAAAGCTCGGTGCTGAACAGTGATGCCTTGTTTACGAATAATGAAGTGGTATTCATCATGCATCATGGTGAACGTTATTCACTACGTCGTACACGCAATGATAAGTTGATATTAACCAAATAAACAGAATTTGATTCCGTTGCCGCCGGTTTTACTCTCTTTTGTCCGCGGCATTATTGCCAGCCAGCCTGATCCTCCCCAGGCAAGCCAGCTTTTTTTTACAGTCATTGAAAATGATTGATTGATGATTTTTATCAATATATTCCAGAATGTTATTCTGCTTATCTCGTGTATACCCGATTAGTTTCACGTAATCGGGCTTTTGTTTTCATTGCAGCGTAATTGACCTTTCACCTCAGCGTGGTTTGCTTGCCTGGAATCGTGTTGACGAGATCTGGTCATGAATGCCAAGCAAATTTTTCCCCATTGGTTCAGTCTCAGTCAGATGATAACGATAATCATGCGGTATGAGATCGTTCACGACGATTTTCTGAAATAACCACCGCTAACAGTCAAAGACTTCAAAATGCCGAGGCATATCAATGCCTGGTGCAAAAGCTTTTCCTGTCGCAGCAGATTTCTCCTTAAAAAACACCGGATATGGCAGTATAGCGATTTCTCACCAGTGGTGATGTCATCGGCACGTTTTCTTAAATATCACGAATTAAAATGAAATCAAACGATCAGCCTTTGATCTTTGTAAACAGAAGAGAATAATATGGATATTCCCAATATGGAGTTATTTATGGAACATCTCAACCAAACCTGGATCATGTTAAAACTGGGTGGAATCATTATCATCCCGCTGTCGCTGCTCGGTATCATCGCGCTTGCGATTATGCTTGAGAAAGCGTTTATTTACTGGCGGTTTGCCCGCCTTTCGCGCGATTTGTCCAATCTGATCGAGACTTACGGCTTCAAATGGGAGGATCTGGAAAAAATATTGTCCGGGCTGGATGGGCGTCATTATTACAAGCGTTTCTTTGAAGTGGTGATTGCCAACCGGAATCAGCCATTCTGGTGGACGGAATCGCGTGCTGCGGATGAGGCGCAACTGATTGAAGAATCGCTGGCGCGCAGACTCTGGGCGCTGGAAACCATCGTTACCGCTGCGCCGCTGCTCGGGCTGGTGGGTACGGTTGTCGGCATGATGCGTGCTTTTCAGGTGATCGGCAGCGAAGGTATTGTTAATCCGACTGCGGTAACCGGTGGGGTCGCCGAAGCGCTCATTGCAACGGTGATCGGCTTAATCATCGCACTGGTGGCTTTGTTCGGATTCAATTATTTTTCCCGCCTGCAATCGCGAACGATGGATGAAATGGAGCGTCTGGGTACGCGCCTAATTGATCATATCCGTCTGGATCAAAAGGATGCAAAGGACGCAATTCATGAAACTGCGTAAATCCAGAACGCCGCGTAAAGGCCATATCCAGATTATACCCATGATTGATGTCATGTTTTTTCTGCTGGCTACCTTTATGCTGGCGTCTTTGTCCATGCAGAAACTGGATTCGCTGCAGGTTAATCTGCCTGAGGGTCAGGCTGAAAAACTCAGCACTGAACAACCGGTTACGTTGACGCTGACCAAAGACAGCGAAATTTTCATTAATAAGGAGCGCGTTACGCTCGATACGCTGGCTGCCACGCTTAAGCCGCTACTGCAGGATGCGCAGCAAAAGCTGATTGTTTCTGCTGACAACGAAGCGCCGCAGGGCATTGTTGTTCAGGCGATGCTGCGTGCAAGAAATGCCGGGGTACAGCAGTTCCTGATCGCGGTTAAACATAAGTAGGCGATTTCTGAATCGTTCATGGAAATAATCCGTTCAAGGCCCGTGGAAGTCCGGCTCTGGTGGCCGCTGCCGTTGGCGGTGCTGCTTTGGCTGTTGATTATCTGGGGGTTCGGTTTTTTTATGTCCGAACCTGGGGTTGACGACGCTATCGTAATTCCGGATGCCATAGAAGCGGAATTCCTGGAGCTTCCTGAAATGCCGCAGCAGGAGTCTGCTCCGCCGCCGCAGGCTAAGGCAGAGTCGGCATTAAAAACACCACCGCGACCGCCACAACCACCGTTACCGCAAACCCGACCGCCTGTTGCGACGCCTCCGCCTGCTGTCAGAAAGGATGCCATTGAGCGGGCTAAGGAACAGGCTAAGGTTCGACCACCGAAAGAAAAAGCCCGGGTCGATACTCCGCAAAAAAAGGATACGGATGCGCCGGCTGATTTGTCGGAGTATATCAATCGCCAAAGGGCGCAGAATCCTTCAGCAGGTATTTTTGATGGCGCTGGAAATAATAAAAATATCAATCCGGAACCGAAACCTTCAGCAGATGAGATCAGGCAGGCGCGCGTTAAACGCAATTTGCAGATACCCGGAACAAGCGGTATTTTTCAGATCACTAAAATAGGTCCCCGCTATGCGCAGTTTTCATTCCGCGCATGGACAACCAACGTCAGCAATCCGCGACGTGAATTGATTGACGTGGAAGCGGGGCCGGATGGTGATATTGAACGCGCTATTATTAGAAGAATGATCCAGCTCATCCGCCAGTATCATCAGGAAGACTTCAATTGGGAGTCGCACCGTCTCAACCGCGTCATTGTTTTGTCCGCGCACCCAAGGAATAATGAAGGACTTGAAAACTTTCTGATGCGCGAGTTTTTTGGCGAACCGCTGCCACCCTCTATGCGCTGATTAAATGATAATTTTGATACTGCTCTGCTTGATCGGGCGTGTTAATCCGCAATCGCTTTATCGATAGCTTATGATAAGTTGATGTCACTAAAAAATTCCTTGTAGGGCGCGGGTTTTCCTACATGATACCCTTGTACATAATCGATGTTCATTTTCCGGATCTGGTTGAGGATTTTTTCATTTTCAACAAATTCGGCAGTAATGAGTTTTCTAAAACCGGAAGCAACACTGCATAATGCGTTGACCAGGATCTGGTCATCGGGGTTTTCACCGAGATTGCGGATAAAGGAGCCATCGATTTTTACAGCGTCAACCGGAAGCTCCCTGAGATAATAGAACGAGGAGAAGCCCACGCCAAAATCATCCAGCACAAAGCCACAGCCTAATTCTTTAATTTCTTTCATCAACGTGCGTGCGCCTGGCAGATTCTCAAGCGCGGCGGTTTCAGTGATTTCAAACATCAGCAATGCCGGGTTGATTTCATACTTGTTCAGTTCATGAAACAGTATGGGCAACAATTCGGGATCGTTGAATGCATGCGCGGACAAATTAATCGACAGGCTGATGAAATCCTGTGTTCTGTTGCGGTTGATGGCCGCAGCCAGAGCAATGGATTTTCGCAGCACAAGATGATCAATGACATGTATTAAGCCGGTCTGTTCTGCAGCATAGATAAAACCGGCCGGCGGCAGAATCGATTCATCGCCGTTACACATGCGCAGTAGTACTTCGTAATGCCTGATCTGGTTGGTGCGGACATTCATAATCGGCTGTAGGAAAAGGATAAAGTTATCATTCGCTTGAGCAAATTCTATTTTTTCTTTCCAGTAAACAAGTGTTTGTACGCGCTCGCGACTCCGATCTTCGATAGAGAACAAGTGCCATGTGTTTCTTCCGGTGTCTTTGGCATGGTACATAGCCAGATCGGCAGCAGCCAGCAGGTCGTGTACGTTCTCGCCGTGTTCCGGGAAAAGGGCGATTCCGATACTGGCCGAGACTCTGTGATTACGGTTATCGTATGTCAGATTCAGGCTGCTGATGTTATTGAGTATTTTTTTTGCGACCTCAATTGCGCCATCGGCGTTGGTTTCGGGCAGAATGACCGCAAATTCGTCACCACCAAGACGCGCGGTAATGTCGCCGAAACGGATTGTCTGCGATAGCATTTTGGCGACTAATTTGAGAAATGTATCGCCTGCCTGATGTCCACTGGTGTCGTTAATATATTTGAAACGATCCAGATCAAAGAACAGCAGTGCACCCGGATGATTATAACGATCCGATCGGCTGAGCAAGAGTTCAAGCTCTTCACTAAAGCGGCGTCGGTTATGCAGATCGGTCAGAGGGTCATGCGTCGCCAGCCAGGTTAAACGTTCCTGTGCAAGTTTGTATTCCGTGACATCAAGACCAACGGACAGAATGGTGGGGTCGGATGTACTGTCTCTGGAATGAAGACGGGAGTGAAGCCAGGCGATATCGCGCTTGGAACCATCTTTACAGCGGATTGTGGTTTCATGCCTGAATTGGTCCCGCGTGCCCAGATTAATTTCGTCCAGAAGCGTCGATAGATACTGATGATCATAATTCGACGCCAATAATTGAAGAAAGTGTGTATCTTGAAGTTCTTTTTCGGAATAGCGCGTCAGCATTTCGCCATAGGCATTCATTGAATTGATTCGGCCCAGTACGTTTTGAGTTAATACAATCACCTGTGCAGTATCCAGCAGATTGGCGATAAAGTCTCTTTCCTTACTCAATTCGTCTTTTTGCTCAATGAGTTGTTGTGCACGGATAGATGCTTTCTGTTCGAGTTCTTCGAGCTGCATGGATAATTGCACCGCCGCGACATTCAGCATATCGATTTCGTCACTGTATTTCTGGACATGTTTCGACGTGATGAGCGATTGCCGGAAGCTTTCATACTGACCGCTCGCCAGCAGCGGCAGGGTATAGGATATGTCTTTTAAGCGGGAAAGTAGCCGCGTAAAAATTCCAAGCATGAGAATTTCCGAGAAAATAAGCCCCAGAAATCCGATTGCTGCAATTTTCCAGATGGAATCGTGAATATTATGCATCGCAGCAGTGATATTGGTAATGACGGCCAGACTTGCCTTGTTACTGCCCACAGCATTGAGCGCGTACAGTTTTATCTGGTAGTGGTTATCCGATAAATCAATTTGTATGCCTTTTCGCAAACTGTCTATGGATGGAAATTTTTCTGCAGCGGTTTTTAGAATCTGATGATTTTCATTTTTTCTAGTCAACGCGGCGATATGTGCGTTCCAGGGTACCATATAGGAAACATTATCAACTGGATGCGCACTATTGCCATGTATCAGTAAACCAATATCCGCGCCTGAAACACGATTGAATGCGAGCATTGCATCAGTCAATGTTATTCCGATAACAACTGTTCCGCCCGCTTTACCATCAATTAATAATGGCGCCACGGTATGCTGAATGCATCTTTTTTTACACAATAAGGGATGAATCGGCTTTTCCTGACGATTGACGCGTTGAACCCATTCAAGAATATATTGCTCGTCTTCCGGATGGTTTTCCAGACTGCTCCAGTCTGCAATCAACTGATTGGATGTATTGTATAGACGTACGGATTCAATACCACTGTTGAAATGGATCAACGGCCAATACTGGTTAAAAATCTGTTTGATTTTTTTTTGATCGCTGGACAACAGCGCTTCGGGCATGCCATCCAGGAAGGGAATGGCTTCCGTTTGTTGGCGTAAGCCTAACGACAACCGTTCGATCAGGCTGTCTATTTCTCTGCCGTAGCGTTTGAATTCAATTTCACGTTGATTCTCGAAATTGGCAACAAGTCCCCAGTAGCTGACAATGCAGAATGACAAAACGACAGCCAGTAGTATAAGACTGCTTAATGATGTAATTTTCCATCTGAAGCTAAGAAATTTACGTGTTTGTGTTTCATTGGTTCGCGTTTTAACAACTTGTGACATAAGAAGTCATGTTTGCGATTAGAAACGGAAGGACAATTGTGCCGCAAAAAGGTCCCATTCCTTAACAGTTGATGCAATATCCGGATTGTCTAATCCTGAAATCCAGCCTGTTCCATTGATGTGATGATACTCGAAACGCGCCATGATTTGGGGCGTAATATTCCACCGCAGACCAACGGTTAAATCCTTGGCATAACGTGAATGAGCAGGAGGAACAGAACGATTATGATCTATCCGCCACTGAACAAATTTTTTCCCATCACGATCACTTCGGTCCGCAAAATAGACATCATAACGCAAAAGCGCTTCCCATTTCGGATGAAAGCGATAAACACCCTGCACATAAAAGCTTTCGCCAGTTGTGTTGTTGGCCTGTTCATCCAAGGTTGGTGTGCCAAAATTTGCAAAATCCAGACGGCGTAGCGCGTACTCGGCAGTCAGGCTCCATTTTTCGGCGTTATACTGAGCGGATAGAAAAAGTGGAGAAAAGGAAAAAGATCCACGCGTCAAAGTATCGTCGGGCCCACCGGGATTGTAATGTGTATTTAGCCAGATACCGCTGATCGCAAGACGTAGTCGTGCATCGTGGGTTTCGTAAATCCCTCGGCCTATGAACGATGTCTCGGGCGATAATTCACCGATTCGTGAGCTATGGAAAATGGCATATTCCGTTTCCCTATCTTTCACTAGGGAGCGCATCACACCAAATTGTACCGAGAAATTGCCAATGGTCGGATGCGAAGTTTCACCGTAAAGCTGTACCGAATCCGATGACATGCCCAGGTTGCGTGTACGATCAAAATAAATGGATTGCGGCAATAAAATACTTGGACGCGTGAAGGCGACATCGCGTGTATCATTGTAAAATCCGAACGGATTTTTTAGCCGGCCGACTCTGATGCCAAATTGATGCACTTCATGTGAGTACAGCAGGTAATCAGCAAAACCGAAATCCAGACGTGGTACACCTGCATTACCACCCTCGCCGGCGCGACGGGACAGCATTTGTGCCGATAACTGGAGCCGGGGTAACGGGCGGAACAATGCGTTGAGCCCAATTTCGGTGAACCCAAAACCGCCGCCCTGATCGGTTTTACCGAAAACATTATTATCCGATGTCGCGATGAATGCCTGGCTTGCGAAGCCCTGAAATTTCAGATTATCCAGAAAGTTTGTTTCTGAAAACCATTTAGAAGATGAGTTTGTATTTTTTAATGTTGCTGTCTGATCAAATTTTGTTTGTTCGGATGCGTTGGCGATGCAGGCACTTAACAGGAATGAATACATGGCGAGCTTGCATATCAAGCTGCAAGTCTCATTGAACAAACTATTATTTGATCTGTAAAACATTAACATTAGCATCGTCATTGAGATATATATCTTGCAAATAACCGATCGAACCGGGTGTACTCATTATTTTTTGCAGCATTTCTTCAGCCGAGGATACTGTTGTTGGCGCTTGGCCCGTTCCGGAAAAAACCAAGCGATCCCAGGTAGAACGTAGTTGATATGGAAAAACATTCAATGTCTCTTTTGAGAAAATCTGGTGTAGTTCATGGTCATCCGGCAAGACATACACTCGAATTAATTTGCCATTCTGCCAGGTTTTCATACGCATGCTGAAGATTGCGCGCAATACATTCACCGTAACGGATTCAAGTTCCACATCGGGATGAGCGATAACTTTATAATGTCCCGATGCATATGTTTTATCGAGCATTAAAAAAAGAAGTATTAGGCATATGATTGCTTTGATTTTGGACATAGCGTTATGCAAAATATACTTCATTCTATAAAATTAAAATGAGATTTTGTGTACTCGTTCCAGTAGGTATAGCTCAGGTATCTGCTTTAGCGGGTACATATTTACCCTGGTCGGTCAATATCTCCCAGACATCCTGATATTCCGAATATGTTTTATCCAGGATATCTGTCATTTTTGCAAAATAAGGCCGACGAATACCATGACATTCAACGAGTGGTCCAATCGGTATAAATTCCATACCCGAATAACTGAGCAGTCGATTGAGCGCTGGGTTTATGAAGGAAAGCCAGCCTTCGGCGTTACTTCTTACACTCATCTGTACAACGGCTGCCATAAGAATTAATGAAATATTGGCCGTGACGCGCCGGTCTTTTTGTTTATCAAAAAATTTGTTTTCCTCACCGGTTTCGCTTGCGCCGTTTTTTTCGCAGCTTCTTTCACCGTTTTCCTGATAAAGCAAATCTCCTTTTCGCCTTTGAAATTCCTTGACGACAAGCGCTCTCGATATTTCAGCCATTTCCAGACGGGAAACGTTCCGATTTTTGAGGTATTCCGTATCAAGATGTGTGTAGGATTCGACCGGAAAAGGTTTCTCCGGAGCGTTGGGGTCCGGGAGTACTAATCGTATAGTACCGATATAATTACCGGACGATCGATGTCTTACCAGTGCATGCATGGCGCGATCATCAAAATCGTCTTTTTCCAGTTTTTCCGGGTAGCTGGATTGGTCGAATCCGGGAATGCGTCGTTCCTGACACAAAACATGGTAGCGTATCTGGTAGGCTGTTTCCTTTTGCTCCGGTGTTTCAGCGATGATAATTTCAAAATATCTCTGATAAGCATCGTATAGTTCACTTACCATAAAGCGGCTCCTATTGTTTTTATTCAGGTTATATTACTATTGGGATCTGGATTTGTACCAGCATTCTAGCATCATTAAAATCCAGATCATGGTGCCGTGATAACCGGCGTGTTCTTTTAAATGCTGGTCGAGCAGCGTATCGATGTAATCCGTGCGAATGAGTCGGCGGGATTTCAGATCATTCAGACTGTCGGCAGCTAACATTTTAAGCTGTGCATGCTCTTGTAACCATACGCCAAATGGCAATCCGAAACCATGTTTTTGTTTGGTGATAATCTCACCGGGCAGAAAATCCCTGAGCGCCTCTTTAAAGAAATAACGTAGTTTCGTGCCCTTGACTTTATAATCCGGTCTCAATTGTACTGAGAACGCGACAATTTCATCGCTGATTAATGGAAATGCGACATCGATTTGGGCCAGCTCACAGGCTTTTACGACTTTGGGCAAATCATTGTCGGCAAGTGTAATTTTCCAGTCATATGCCAGCATGCGGTTGATCAGGCTTTTTGCCTGTGTCTGATGATAGGTTTGATTCAAAAGCAATTCGGGGTATTTTAAATCGACAGTTTCCAGGAATTCTGCAGTAAAAATTGAATCGGCGCCATGCTGCAACAGCAAATTATAAGTTTCCATGCGTGCCGGCATGGGGATGGATGCTTGCTCGATATAGCGGTACATTTTACGAAGCAGGGTTTGCTGTGTTTTTCCGGATACACGTTTCGCCCAGGGTTCGAGAATTTTCTTTCGAATAATGGCTGGTAAGCGTTCATATAACGAAAATATATGTTGTTTAGCGTAGCGTTCATTGCCGCCAAACAATTCGTCACCGCCATCGCCGCCAAGGAGCTGGGTCATACCGTCTTCTTTTGCCATGCGTGCGCAATAATAAGCAGGTATCGCTGAAGCATTTCCGAAAGGTTGATCAAAAATAGCCGCGACTTGTGGAATCGCCGCTACAACATCATCCGGCGTTACATAGTATTCATGGTGGCGGGTAGAAAAATGGCGCGCTGCAATTCGCGCGTATTCCATTTCATCATAGCCCTGCGCTGCGAAACCGATCGAATAAGTGTGCGCCGGTTCTCCGGTGACTTCGCCGAGTATGCCCGCCAGCGTTGAACTGTCTGTGCCGCCGCTGAGAAAGGCACCGACAGATGCATTACCGATGGCATCGCGCACGCTTGACTGGAGTAACTGTCGTAATTCGGATTTAAGTTCTGCAAACGGGCGTCTGGAAGTTTCGATAAATACGGCCTTCCAGTATTGGTGTTTTTTTATTTCGCGGTTCCGGAAAGTCAGGCATTCACCCGGCAATAGCCGGTAATGGTCTTTATAGATGGTATCCGGGCTGGGTATCATATGAAAATAGATATAGTCATAGATACTCTGCGAATTAATTTGTGCCGTGGCTTGGGGGTGTCTAATGAGCGCATCCTGTGATGTCGAAAAAATCAGACCATCGTCTATGGCCTGATAGGCCAGAGAGCGGGTGCCCAACCGATCTATGGCGAGCATGAGTTGGCCTTGATTGTCATCTGCGATACAGACGATAAATTCACCGGCAATATTTGACAGCGCTTCTTCGCTGTTACTGCGCCAATGCTCAAGAAAATATTCGGCGGGATTCCGAATTGCATCCGGTTGATTGTGCGAGATGCTGTTAAATCTCACCTGTCCCCATAAAATGACTGTGAAACCGTTACCTTGGAACGTATGCACATTTTCGGGATGATCGATGATTGCGAAGGCTGATGTATCGTTCAGTAAAATGTTTACCGAACGATTGTCATATTGCGCCATTGGTTGAATCATATTTTCAAGCACCTTGCGGCGCTCACTCGCTGGTACCTTGCAGCCAGTCCAGCCACAAATTCCACCCATACTATTCTATTCTCCAGAAAAATTAGGCAGCATAATAAATATATACTATGCAGCCTGATAGTTGTTTTCTAATGCTTGGCTTATTGATTAAAGTCATAGCAAGCATAATTTTTGTTAATCCCAAGTCATGTTCAGGAAATTTCTAAACCAGTATTTCTAACGGTTTTGGGTGGCTGAGGAAAGCAGTGGGGCTGGCGGTCAGGCCATATGCACCTGACTGCAGAACAGCGACCAGGTCGTTCTCATTAGCCTGGGCCATTTCCAATTGATCAGCCAACACATCCAGTGGTGTGCATAATGGGCCAACCACTGAAACGACTTCCCTTTTGCTACCGGTTACTTTATTGCCGATAACGACCGGATAATTTTTTCGAATGACCTGGCCGAAATTGCCTGAAGCTGCGAGATGATGATGCAGCCCGCCATTCGTGATTAAAAAAGTTCTTTCGCGTGAATTTTTGCGTTCCAGAACGCGGCAGACATAAATACCTGCTTCGGCGACGATATAACGGCCAAGTTCAATAACGACATCGGCCGTGGGCAAATGCTGTTTGATGGTTGGCAGCAGGCGATCCAGATTGTCGCCGACAACATTAATGTCAAGGGCCTTTTCACCTGGAAAATAGGGAATGCCGAATCCTCCGCCAATATTTAATATACGAACAGGGCCAGGCGCTTTCTCAGCAAGCTGCAGGCTGAGTTGTATTGTTTTTTCGTGTGCTTCCTGTATGGCTTCTGCTTTTAAGTTTTGAGATCCGCTGAAAATATGAAATCCCAAAAAATTCAGATTCAGTTTACTCATGCGGCTCAACAAAGCCGGTACACGTTCAGCGTCGATGCCAAACGGCTTGGGGCCGCCACTCATTTTCATTCCGGCTGTTTTTAATTCAAAATCCGGATTGACGCGAACAGCAACATTCGGTTGAATGCCCAGATGTTCTCCGATTTCGGTAATGCGGTGCATTTCCTGTTCCGACTCCATGTTCAGAACGATACCGGCGGAAATCGCGCATGACAACTCACGGTCTGTTTTGCCAGGACCTGCAAAACTGATACGTTCGGCGGGCATGGCGGTATCCAGTGCAACGTGCATTTCACCCACAGAAGCAACGTCAATGCCATCAACCAGACCTGCCAAATGTTGCACCACGGCGGGCATGGGATTGGCTTTCATCGCATAGTGCAGATGAATGTCGCTGGGCAGCGCGTTGCGCAGCAATGTGACCCGCTCAGTGATTTTTTTCCGGTCATAGGCATAAAAAGGAGTCTGTCCGACGCGTTGAGCCAGACGGGTAAGTGGAATGCCACCTATAATTAAGCAATCCTCATGAATCGGAAATTGATCGAGTGCGGTGTGTTTTGGCGAATGACTGATCATGCGGAATGTTCTGTAAAGATATGTTGCATTTCCTGAAAAAGTGTCTTCCTGTCTATTTTGCCATTCGGGCTTCGTGGTAAATGACCTGGACGTATATCGATATGACTGGGTAACATGAAAGCTGGCAATTGACGTTTACATGCTGTCAACAAGTCTTCTATCTCGAGTTTTTCATCTCTGCGCGGTGTGGCGATGACTAATATGGCTTGACCGAGTACCGGGTGAGGCACGCCTATTGCGACTGCTTCACCAACCATTCCGGTGGCATAAATAACTTCTTCAATTTCGGTCGGACTGACTCGATATCCTGAAGTCTTGATCATTTCATCGCGCCGCCCGATAAAGTATAGAAAACCTTCCTCATCCATGCGTACGGTATCACCGGACCATACAGCGAGCTCGGGAATAGTCAGGCCATGTTGTTTTGAAATAATCGGTTTGAAACAGGCGGCAGTTTTTTCCGGATCATTCCAGTATCCCAGCGATACCAGTGCGCCACGATGTACCAATTCTCCAGGTTCACCCGGCACACACGGCGAACCATCCTCGCGCAGAACCAGAATTTCAGCGTTTGGAATAGCCTTTCCAATAGAATCCGGGCGTTGATCAATTTCACCGGGCGGCAAATAAGTCGACCGAAATGCTTCTGTCAGTCCATACATCAGGAATATCTGCGTATCGGGAAAAGCATTACGAAGCTGATCAAGTGTGGCGCGCGGCATTGCGCCGCCAGAGTTGGTGATATATCTCAGGGATTTGATGTTACTCCAATTCAACTGGGCCAATTGAATCCAGAGCGGTGGTACGGCGGCAAGCCCGGTGATATTCTCCTTTTCGATAACGCGGATAATATCTCTAGGTAATAAGTAATTCATGAGAACATTGGTGGCGCCGACATGAAACGCTGTGGTTAATTGACTAAGGCCATAATCAAAACTGAGCGGCAGTACCGAAAGGATACGATCTTCAGGCTGGTTGCGCAGGTACTCGGAAACACTTTTCGCGCCTGTAACGACATTGCGGTGAGAGAGTACAACGCCTTTGGGTTTTCCGGTACTGCCGGAGGTATACAGAATAGTGGCCATATCGTTGTCGATAACGCGGAAAGGCCTCTGACCGGACTCGGCGGAAAGGCAATCATCCCAGGTTAACAGGTTAAGCCCCTGAACCTGAGGTATATCTTCAGTATTATCGACTATGATGATCGAATGAAGATCATGGCAGGCGGGTAACGCGTCAGCAAGTAGTTTGTATCGTTCTGCTGAAGTGACTAAAACCCTGACATTACAGTCTGTCATGATATACCTGACTTGATCTGGTTTTAGCAGCGGGTTTATGGGTACAAAAACGCCGCCAGCAGCATTCGCAGCAAACAACGCAATGACAGTTTCTATACGCTTTTCAAGGTAGACCGCGACGCGTTCATGATTCGATAATCCTGTAGTCAGGAGACCTTTTGCGCAACGCTCGACTTCATGCGCAATTTCACCATAGCTTTTTATTTGTCCCTGATAGGCGATTGCGTCTGCTTGAGGCGATCGGTTTGCAGAATGATAAATCAAGTCATGTACTAAATTAACCACCTGTTTTGCCTACTTTGAGAAAAAGGTAAATAAAGCGTATCCTAACGCTTAAACCGTCAAGAGTCTATGGCAAGCTTACTTCAGTCCACACCGATTCATTAAATCATAGAGCGTGGGGCGACTAATGCCGAGTAGTTTTGCTGCGTGTGCGACATTGCCATCAGCCCTTGCCAGTGCTTTGATGATTGCTTTGCATTCTTCCTGTTCACGCAGCGTTTTTAAGTTAAGCGATTCTATATTATCATCATTTTCCATCCGCAGTCCTAAATCCTGCGGTGTAATGATTGAATCTTCGGCCATAATAACTGCACGCTTAATACAATTTTCCATTTCACGCACATTTCCTGACCACTGATTGTTTTCGATGGCGGCCAATGCCTCCTGGCTGAAGTTCAGCGTCCCTTTTCCCTCTTTTACGCAGAACTTGTTTTTAAAGTGGTGCGCCAGCAGTATTGCATCGCCGATTCGTTTTCTAAGTGGTGGAATTAGAATGACAATTTCGCTGAGCCGATAGTAGAGATCTTCGCGGAATCGTCCTTGTTTCATCAGTTCATCGAGATTTTGATGTGTCGCGCAAACAATACGCACATCAACCGGGATTTCTGCTCGCCCGCCAATACGTTCAATGACTCTTTCCTGCAAAAACCGCAGCAATTTTGCTTGTAGCTGAAAAGGTAAATCACCCACTTCATCCAGAAAGAAGGTGCCACCGTCAGCCAGTTCTATTTTCCCGGGAGTTTGTTTTGATGCGCCTGTGAAAGCGCCTTTTTCATGTCCGAATAGCTCACTTTCCAATAGTGCTTCGGGGATCGCCGCACAATTAATAGCGATAAAACGTTTGTCTTTACGATTACTCAGATTGTGCAATGCTTTTGCCAAAACCTCTTTACCTGTCCCGCTTTCGCCCAAAAGCATGACGGTGACATCAGATGGCGCGACTTTCTCTATATTGCGGCATGCTTTCAACAAATCAGTGTCCCGTGTTATCAAGCCATCGATAGGTGAATGGCTTAGTGTCAGGCTCAGTCGTTTGTTTTCCTGTTGAATGGCGTGTAAATAAAAGGCTCTTTGGACGACAAGTTTCAGCATTTCGGGATCGAAAGGCTTTTGCTGGAAATCATAGGCGCCGATTTCAATGGCTTTGAGTGCATTGACGTGATCCTGATTTCCTGTCAGTACAATAATTTTTGTATCGGAAGCCAGCGCTAGAATCTGTTTTAATGTCGCAAGCCCTTCAGATGCGCCATCCTGGTCGGGCGGCAAGCCAAGATCCATGGTTATCACAGCAGGTTCGTAGCGTCTTACCATGGCCAGCGCACTTTCGCGATCAGATGCTACTGAGACAACATACTGATCGAAAGTCCAGCGTAATTGCTTTTGCAAACCCAGATCATCTTCAATAATCAGTAATCTTTTTTTCCCCCGATTTTCCGTCATGGTGTGGGCCTAATATACTTAAATCGATTGCGGCATATCTTATTTATTATACATACGCCGATCTTGTTAAAAAAATAATGTAATATATTAACGATCCTGATTGTTTTTTCTTGAATTCAGTTTAAAAAAGATTGATGGATTAATGCCATAAAGTGTGCAGGTGTGATGCATCCTGAGTGTTAAATGGGTCATACAGCGGCATCTGGATTGTCTGGAATATGTTGTTCTAAATGAATAAAAAAAGTAGTCCCGACGGATTCCTGGGTGGTTACTTCCAATTTACCGCCAAGCTCCTGGATATATTCCATGCTTTCAAAAACACCGATACCCATACCTGCTGATTTTGTCGACTCAAAAGGTTTGAAAAGCCTTTTCTGAACAAATTCTTCGCTCATGCCATGTCCGGTATCCTGCACTTCAATGACAGCCTGAGAATGTTCAGAATCGGAATATAAACGGATTCTGACTGAACCGTCTTTAGGCGTGGCTTCAATGGCGTTTTGAACGATGTGACTGATGACACGGCTCAACCGCGTTTTATCGGCTGAGACCAGTATTTCGCCAGGGTATCGTTCAAAAACAGGTTTTGGTTCAAAAATGGATTTGCTTTCAATAAGTTGCTCCATAATCTGATTCAAAGAAATAAGATCGGTTTTATCCAATGCGTTGCCTTTACTGAGTTTTTCCAGCAAACGTTTCATTTTTCCTACTGAAAGATTAACCGTTTGGATCATATCTTCCTGAAATTCGGGATTATGTTTATGCTTATCGGCGTTCGACAATAACAGGGAAAGCTGGAAAATCAGATTCTTTAAATCATGGACAACAAAGGTGGACATGCGGTTGAACGATTCGAACTGTCTTGCAATCATCAGCGCCTGAGAGGCTTCCTCCTGTGCAAGATAGCTCACGGCCTGCTTGCCGGCGATTTTTAACAGATCGCGTATTTCCCAGTTCAGTTTTATGGTACTTCTGGGTTTGAGCAGAATTACGAAACCAAATAATCTGCTATGCAGAATCAGCGGTACAACAAATTGGACTTCTGGCGTAGTGTTTTGTAACCAATCCGGAATAATCAGGGGCGTGTAAAGCCCGGGGTTCTTCTGATATTCTTTCAGATCAATAACCCACTCTTTTTTATCCAGAAAATCGCAAAATTGGCAATCGGTTTCTATTGTTTCCTGGATAAGGGGCATGTTTAAATGGTGTGCGAGCGTATAATGACCAGCCTCGTGTCTAATCCACAAACTGCCTCCCGGGCTTTCGACCAATTGCGCCAGAGATTGGATGACACGCCCCTTTAATTCACCCTTATCTTCTGACAAAGTCGCCGTAAAACGCAGCCATTCTTCACGGTAATCATAGTTGTAGCTGTAAAAATGTTTGCTGATAAAGACTTTCAACCAGGAACGAATGGTGCCAGAGAATAAAATCCCGAGAAGCAATAAAACAGCGCCAAACAAAAAACTCATTTGTAATACGATGCCCCAGCTTTCCCCGGAGAAACGCAGGTAATAGCCGACACCGGCCATGATCAGCAGGTAAGTGGCAGTACCAAACAAGGTTGCGCTGTAGAAAATCATCTGCCGTGAAACGGAAATGCCTACGGCCCATTGTGGATTGCGTGCTGCTGAAATGGCGATAAATGGAACAACCAATGCATTGATAACGCCTCTGGCATTCCAGAGCTCGATATTGATGTTTCTGAATAACAGCGCGTCACTGTATAAATAAAAATCGTAGATAAAGATCGCGCCAATGCCGAGACAAATAAACTTAATTCCCCAGCGTTTTTCGACAGGTGAGTTGCGATAGAATTGCTCCACAAGTGTGATGCCGATAATTGCAATAATGATATTACCGACAATACCGGTCAGCGTTGTTATCGGTGATCCCGGAAATAGCGCATCGTCGCGATATACAAACAGCGTGTAAAAAACCAGTAAAAAATAAACAGACGTGATTGCGAGAACTGAGATTCTGATTTTTGGAATCAGCGTGCTGTTTTGCTTTTGTTTTTGTTTAAAGGGACCGATAAGTGCAATAAGAAATGCCGACCATCCTGCGCTGCGCAGGATTTCAAGCAGGTTTGTCACGGCGGTGAATGAGGGATTCCAGCTGATGCTGATGACAATAACGAAAGCCCATACGGATGATAGCAAACATGCAACTGCCAATATCATGCCATAGAGACGACCACGCCAACTGGTGATTAAAAGAACAAATAGAAAAAAGAAAGCCAGAGCCGCTATTGAATAACTTGTTGTTGCTATGTCGGTCCACATCGTTATTTTATGTGCTCCTGATAGGGTTATTATCTGCTGCCTTTTTGCAGCAATACCACTTCAACGGTCCGAATGAGAATAACTAAATCAAGAAATAAACTGTGATTTTTGACGTAATATAAATCATATTGCAGTTTCTCTATCGCATCGTTAATGGAAGATCCGTAGGGATAGCGTACCTGTGCCCATCCGGTTATGCCGGGTTTAAGGCTGTGTCTGACGTTGTAGTAAGGCACTTGTGCGATAAGCATGTCAACAAAATAAGGACGCTCCGGGCGAGGGCCGACAAAACTCATTTCGTTTCTTAAGACATTGATAATCTGGGGTAATTCATCAATGCGCACTTTACGTATAAAATTTCCGATTTTTGTAATACGCGGATCATCGGAAGCTGCCCATTGCGGGTTTTTATTCTTCTCAGCATCTTTTAACATGCTCCGGAATTTCCTCACCATAAAGGTTTCCCCGTTTTTTCCAACTCTTTCCTGATAGTAAAAAATGGGAAAGCCGTCTTCCAGTAGAATAAGCAGTGCTGTAATCAACATCACCGGCAGTGTCGCGAGCAGCAGGATGATGCTTGCCAGAATATCAAAAACGCGTTTGATCAGTGAGCGTAAAAAACTCTGATCAAACCCGCCTCCGAAAACCAGCCAGCTTGGATAGAGTGAATCCATGCGGATATAACCGCGTTCTCTTTCAAAAAACGTGGCAATATCGGTGACGTGTATACCGTGCATTTTGCATTCCAATAATTCCTGAATTGGAAAATAACCGCCTCTTCTTTCCTGAGGCGCAATAATGAGTTCGTCGGCTCTGTATTTCTGTGCGAGTGAATACAGGGATTGTTTTTCTGTTACAACCAATGAAACAGGAACATGGCGTTCTTCACCGGGGTATTGAATAAAACCGACGATGCGGGGCTGTAGATACTCCGGGTTATCATCTTGATAAAACAGCTCATTGGCGTTTTTTCCGGCGCCTAATACCAATGTGCGCGGTTTCAGTATGGAAGAATTGAACCATCGGTACAGAATGAATCTGAAGGCCAGAATTTCAAAAAAAGCCAGCATCATGATGATGAGGAGCGATCCGCGACCCAGATGCGTCTCTGGAAAGAGATAAAAAATCAGTATCAATAACCCAAAGCACAATGCTGAAGACGGCATGAGGCGGAATAACGTTGTATTGATACTCCGGCTCAGATTGGAGAGGTACATGCCCATGACGGCCATACTGAACATCATGGTCAGCGCAAAGATTACAGCGTCAGTGGTTAAATTCTCTAAAAAATCGGATGATAGCACCTGCGCATCAGCAAACCGCAGTTGAATACCGATAAAATAAGCGGCCAATAACAACAGGAAGTCTGTACCGACAACTAAAATAGAAAACTTCGAGATGTGATGACTATGAATTTTGAACAATTTTCCTCTCCAGCATCTATAAAAATTTGGGGGATATCCTAAATGGAAATGAACTTTTTTACATCTACCAACAGGCCGGCGTGCGTGACGCCGATATTACTGCAGTTTCGCCGTTCAAATTAATGCAGCCGTTTCTTGCTGACGTCAGGCGTGACCTGTACGGAAACAGGCAAATTCAATAGCAAATAATCAATAGGTTAGTGAATATCAGTATTTGGATTCAGGTGGGGGCAGTCTTTTCACTTAGAATAGCCCGTGACAAGTTAACGGTACATCATCACCGGACTATAGCTTATGTAACACGATTTTACCGAAGAATTCATTCATTTTCCAGGAAGAAGCCATCGTATCGCTATCTGTAATCAGTGATCGGAATGTGATCTGCCATCTCTGGTGTTTTAAAATTTGAGTCAGATATTTTTCAATGACGACTCAATGATAGCTTTGTCATGCGTAGTGTGATAAACAACAGGAATATCCATTCGTTAAGTTTTATGTCAGCCAATGCTTGAATTACGCCATCTCCACAAGTCTTATGCTGCGACGCATCAGGTGTTGTCCGATGTGTCCTTCTGCCTTAAACCGGGTGAATATGTTGCCATTATGGGTGATTCCGGTGTGGGTAAATCAACCTTGCTTAATCTTATTGCTGGCCTGGATGTGCCTGACGCGGGGGAGGTACTCGTTAATGGTACTATGATTTCAGTGTTGAATGATGATGATGCAACGCTATTACGGAGAAAAGAACTGGGTTTTATTTTTCAGGGATTCCACATCCTGCCGCATTTGACGCTCAATCAGAACGTTGCACTGCCTTTGCTGCTAAACGGTTTACCGGTTGATCGTGCAAATGTTCTTCTGGCTGAAGTAGGCTTACAGGGGCGTGAGAATGATTTTCCCCGCCAATTGTCGGGAGGAGAATTGCAGCGTGTCGCCATTGCGCGTGCGCTGGTTCATCGACCGAAGCTTGTGCTGGCGGATGAGCCTACCGGCAACCTGGATCCGGATACTGCGCGCGGCGTTCTTCAATTGATACGCCGGGAAATTAAGAAAAATGGTGCATCCGGCATTCTAGTGACGCATTCCCGGGTGGCGGCGTCTACCGCGGATTATGTCCTGACATTGACTCGGCATGGTCTGCAACCGACAGAGATCACTGTAGATACATGCGTATGATACGGTTGTTTTTCGGGTTATTGCAGGGGGAATGGCGCGCCCGGTTTGTACAGATCATCGTTGCGGTGATCGCGATTGCAATGGGTGTGGCACTGGGATTTTCGATTCACCTGATCAATACGGCAGCGCTGAATGAGTTTTCTGCAGCAAATAAAAGTCTCTCGGGTCAATCGGATGTGCAGGTTTATGGCAAGCAAGGTTTTTTTGATGAAACTGTTTATCCGAAGTTGGCACAATACGAAGGTGTTAAACTGGCAAATCCGGTATTGGAATTTACAGCAACGGTGTCAGCCGAGTTAGAAAATCGGAATGATCATAAGCTGAAAATACTCGGTATTGATGTATTACGTGCGGCAGATATCTCTCCCGATTTGCTGGGTGTTCCTGCTGAGGGTCGGTCACTGGACAGCTTCGCAGACGATGCGATTTTTTTGTCACCTGCCGCGATGGAATGGCTGGGGCTCGAGCAGGGCGATGTGCTGCATCTTAATGTGGGTTTGGAGACCATCGTGTTGCGTGTGGCCGGTGGCCTTACCCGGGCGCGTGCCGGTCAGCGTATCGCCGTCATGGATATCGGTGCGGCGCAATGGCGATTCCAGTATCTTGGTTTACTTTCCAGGGTTGAACTTAAGCTGGCGCCTAATATTCATCATGAAGCTTTTAAAGCAAAACTGGCGCTGGAACTCGGCGAGCAATTTTATGTTTCTGAAATGGCAGATCATGAAACGCGTATCGCCAATATGTCACGCGCTTATCGGATCAATTTGAATATGCTTGCGCTGGTCGCATTATTTACCGGTTCGTTTATCGTATTTTCGACCCAGATGTTGTCAGTCATTCGCCGGCGCAGCCAGTTTGTGTTTTTACGTGTGCTGGGGTATACCCGGCGGCAGCTGTTGTTACAGATTCTTGCTGAAGGCCTCGTGCTTGGCGCGATAGGCTCTTTATTCGGACTGATGATTGGGTATGGCTGTGCTGTTCTCGCAATCAATCTGCTGGGTGGGGATTGGGACAGCTATATCTTTCCGGGGATACAGCCCAGTATTTTTTTCAGTTTCCAGGATGCTGCCCTGTTTTTTATCATCGGGCTAAGTGTTACCGCACTGGGCGTCATTCTACCTGTTCGAGAGATCATCGGCGCACGTCAGGCCAGCGCGCTGAAATCGGGTGGTGAGGACAGTACCCTGGATCATGCGTGGCGGTCGCGCGCTGCGTGGGTCTGCCTGTTTTTCGGTGTTCTGATGACACAATTCCCCCCGGTTTATGAATTGCCTGTTTTTGGCTATATGGCCATTGCTTTGTTGCTGATCGGGGGTATTGCACTGATGCCTGGCTTGTCAAAACTGGTTTTTTCCTTTTTACAGCAGCATGTGGGGCGTTATTCCAGGAATGTCATTATCCTGGTGACTGTCGCGCGCCAGGCCAATGCGCCGAATCAGGCTTCAATTGCATTGGGCGGCGTGCTGGCAAGCTTCAGTCTGATCGTGGCGATGGCCATTATGGTGCTGAGTTTCAGGGTATCAGTAGATCAATGGCTGGATCATGTTTTACCCGCTGATTTGTATGTGCGTGTTGCTGACAGCGGTGTACAAGGCGGATTCCGGATAGACGAACAAAGCGCAATCAACCGATTGCCCGGTTTTGTCCGCGCGGATTTTTTTCGTGTGCAGCACTTGACGCTGAACCCGGATCGCCCGGAAATTACATTGATTGCACGGCCGATTGACGCGAATGAACCCGGTAACACATTGCCTTTAACCGATGATGCGATAGGACTGGACCAGTTGCCCGAAGAGTTGCCTGAGGGCGCCATCCCGTTGTGGGTATCGGAAGCGATGGTTGATTTATACGGCTACGCTGTAGGTAAGCAGGTCATGATCCCGATGGGAGATGTGTTGCATGAATTCCGGGTTGCAGGTGTGTGGCGGGATTATGGCCGGCAATTTGGTGCGGTGCAAATGCAATTGTCCGATTATCAGGCGCTGACCGGCGATTTCAGTATTAACTCAGTCGCCTTATGGCTGGATACTGAAACGACAATGACCGAAGCTCTGGCGGCGCTGCAACAGTTGCCATTCGGCAGTGCTTTGGAGATTACGCAATCGCAGCATATGCGGGCGTCGAGTCTGGCCATTTTTGACCGCAGTTTTTTCATTACTTATATATTGGAAGTCGTCGCTGTCATCATTGGCTTGTTAGGCGTTGCAGCGAGTTTTTCGGCGCAGATGCTGGCTCGAACAAAAGAATTTGGCATGCTGCGGCATATCGGTGTAACGCAACGCCAGATAATGTTCATGCTCGCTGCGGAAGGTTGTTTTCTGACAGTTTTGGGCGTGGTATTAGGATTTGTGCTCGGTTTGAGCATCAGTTTCATTCTGATTTTTATTATCAACCCACAGTCTTTTCATTGGACGATGCAGCTTTATATGCCGTGGAACTGGCTCCTGCTGATATCGGTCGTCATGCTTGTCAGCGCTTCATTGACCGCCTGGCTTGCCGGGCGAAATGTGGTAAGCGGCGGCGTAATCCGTGCGGTAAAGGAGGATTGGTGATACCCCTTTTTTTGAATCAGCGCCGAATTTTCTGGCTTTTCCTGCTGATTATTTTGTGGACATCCGCATCTGTGTCGCAGCAGGTCGATCAAGAGCATCGGTTCGCAAATGTTTTACCCGGCTATACACTGGTATTTCCACAGGATTATGGTGCGCATCCCGATTTTCGCATCGAGTGGTGGTATGTGACCGGCTGGCTGGAAACAGAGGATAAAAAGACTTTGGGCTTTCAGGTTACTTTTTTTCGCTCTTCCACCGGCCATCATCACGAAAATCCGAGTCAATTTGCACCGAAACAATTAGTCATTGCGCATGCTGCTTTATCGGATCCGGACATCGGGCGGCTGATATACGGTGAAAAATCTGCGCGCACGGGGTTCGATCTGGCTTATGCCAGAGAGGGCGATACAAACGTCAAGCTCGACGATTGGTTTTTCGTTCGTGATGCGGCTGGGCACTACCAGACGCAGATAAACGCTGAAAAATTCGGTATGCAACTTTCATTGATGCCGACGCAAAAAATGCTGCTGCAAGGCGAACACGGTTTTTCCCGTAAGGGGCCGAGTATTGAGCAGGCGAGCTATTATTACAGCGAACCCCATCTGAAAGTAGCCGGAACCATCAAACATCAGGGTAAAACCCTGGCGGTAAACGGCTATGCCTGGCTTGATCATGAATGGTCTTCCGAACTGCTGGATACCCGGGCGGATGGCTGGGACTGGGTCAGTATGAATCTGTTTGACGGTTCATCACTGATGGCTTTCCAGATTCGCGGCAAGGATGGCGCCAAACTCTGGGCTTATGCCAAATTCCGGAATGCAGCAGGCGAAACGCGATTTTTTGACCCGGAGCAGATTGAATTTATACCCGAGCGCGTTTGGCAATCACCGCATACCAATGCCGTTTATCCGGTTGAAATGCGTGTCCGTACGGGAGAAATTGAATGGCGGTTGGCCCCGTTTTTTGATGATCAGGAACTGGATTCACGCCGTACTACAGGTGCGGTGTATTGGGAAGGGGCAGTCAGAATTTTCAAAGAACATCAGCCGGTCGGGCAAGGCTATCTTGAGTTGACAGGGTATGAACGCGCATTAGATTTGTAAAATGCTTTGTTTGGTTTATAATCATAAAATTACAATATAAACTTAAAAAAGTAATTTAACTTTTTTCTGTGTAAACTTGAAACAGCATTGTTTTCAGATGACTATTTTGAAAATGGTAGCGTCACCTGAACGACTAGAATGTGAGCAGTTAAGATATTCTATGCACGGATTGTATTTGGCGCGACCACAGTTTAGTGTTGATGACGTGGCGATAATTTTTAGAGAGGATAAATTCAATGTTTGCTCTGATACTGACAGGAAAAAAAAGCTTTTTTGCCCTTATTGTATTGTTGCTGCTGAGTTTTGTTCCGGTTAGCCAGGTATGGGCGACTAATTCACGTTCAGCTTCGATCGTGACAGACGCTAATACAGGTAAGGTACTGCATGAGTCGAATGCTGATGCAAGCCGTTATCCGGCCTCACTGACTAAGATGATGACGCTCTATATGTTGTTTGAGGCTATCGAGCGTGGAAAAATGAATCTGAACACACGGATGCCGGTGTCTGTACATGCGGCATCAATGCCACAGACAAATATCGGTTTGCGTGCGGGGGAAACGCTCAGTGTTCGGGATGCCATTTCTGCGTTAATAGTGCGATCTGCCAACGATGCTGCGGCAGTCGTAGCCGAAGCGCTCGGTAATACGGAATCCAACTTTGGTAATATGATGACGCAAAAGGCGCGTCAATTAGGGATGACCGCGACGACTTTTCGTAATGCATCCGGCTTGCCGAACGGCGCGCAGAAAACAACCGCGCGTGATATGGCAAGGCTGTCTTCCCGGTTGATGAAAGATTTTCCGCAGCATTATCATTATTTCTCCACACCATCGTTTCGCTACAAAGGGACAACCTACAACAGCCATAATCGCATGGTGCGCAACACCCAGGGCGTGGACGGACTGAAGACCGGGTTTATAAGAGCTTCCGGGTTTAATATTGCAACCTCGGCAAAGCGTAATAACAGAAGGGTTATCGTAGTCGTCATGGGGGGTAACACCGCTGCGGCGCGTGATCAGCAGGTGGCGCAGTTATTGAATCGTAGCTTTGGTCAGGCTGTAGCAACGGCAGCGCAAACGCCAAAGACAAGCAATAGAAATCAGAATGCCGGAAAAGTAGTGGTCGCTAAAGCGCCGATTCCGGTTGCAAAACCGACTACGACAGTCCTGGCACGTGCAAATCCGGATCCAGATCCTGCCGCAATTCTTCGTGGTGAAATGCCGCCATTACCGTCATTACCACCATCGAATCGTTCAGCCAGCGTTGCGGGCTATGTTACACCGGCATCGTTTGTTGTTCCTGCTGCTACACCAGCTAGAACAGTAACTGGAGCAGCACCTAAAGTAACTCAAAGTGTATCGCTGGCGCATCACGACAGTTGGGCGGTCCAGATTGGTTCGTACCATGAACCGGATCGTGCGCACGCACAGGCGCGCGCTGCAACCCGCTGGGTAACAGGCGAAGTGGCGATTGTCGAGGTTGAAATCAGCAACCGCACGGTATACCGCGCCAGACTGGTCGGTTTCCAGAAAAAACAGGCGCATACCGTGTGTCAGAATTTGTCGCGTCAAGGCATGGATTGTCTGGTTGTGCGTTCTCACGGGTAATAAGAAAGAACGCTGGAGTCTTTTGGCATAATCCAGTGCGCCAGTATAAACGGTTCGTATAGAAGTTTTTCAAAGCTTTACCTGACGATTTTCACCAGCAATGCTGGAATAGATTTTGTACCTTTGCTGAAGCCGGTTACACTGCTTGCAGCACAGTATCCAGTACTCTCTTAAAAAGTGTTCTTTATGAAAACTATCGTCAAAAAGCTGCTTGTACCAACGCCGTCGCAGGACGGAGCACAAAAAAAACCGCGTCACATTGCTTATACTGATTGGGGTGCGTCGGATAACCCGCATGTCATAATTTGTGTGCATGGCTTGACGCGAAATTGTCGGGATTTTGATTTTTTGGCGGCAGCGCTTTCTTCAGATTGCCGAATCATCTGTCCGGATGTTGTCGGGCGCGGCCAAAGCGATTGGCTGGAGGATGAGAAGGACTACGATTATTATCCTTTGTACCTTTCAGATGCCGCAACGCTCATTGCATTCATTCAGAGTCAGTATCAGGTTCCCATTACCATCGATTGGGTAGGGATATCAATGGGCGGTTTGATCGGGATGATGATCGCAATACAATCTGAAATCAGAATCAATAAACTGGTGATCAGTGATATTGGTCCGTTAATTCCCGCCGCTGCTTTAAAAAGAATCGCCGCATATGTTGGAAAAGATATACGTTTCGACAATCTTGATGAATTTGAAGCCTATATCCGGAAGATTTCAGCACCATTCGGGCCATTATCGGACGACCAATGGCGGCATCTGACGGTACATAGTGTCCGGTTGCGCAATGATGGTACCTATAGCTTCTGCTACGATCCCAAAATATCGGCAAGCTTTAGAATGCACGAGCTATGTGAGGATATCGATTTATGGCAGTACTGGGATATTCTGCAAACCCCGACGCTGGTGATACGGGGATCCGAGTCCGACATATTGCCTGTTGAAACTGCGGCGGCAATGCAGGAAAGAGGCCCTAAGGCAAAGGTAGTTGAATTGCCCGGAATTGGCCATGCGCCGATTTTATTGGATGAAAAACAGATCATGATTGTCAAAAATTTCTTGCTGGATAGTTAATAAGCTATTGATTGTAAACTTATTTATAAAAATTCTGTATATATGGTTATATATCTCCCTTAATAATTGTTTTAATCTTCCGATGTAAATTAGGTCTGATTGTTTAGCGGATTAAACGCTGTGCAGAAAGACAAACTTTTATTAACCGATGATTAAAGTGGATGAATATAAACTTATTTATCCAGCTTATTTTTAAGGAGAGAAAGTGAGAAAGATTTTAATTTTAGCCGCTCTGATATTCTTGTTTGTCGGGCACACCTATGCTGCTGTCAACATTAATACTGCAACGCAAGCTGAACTTGAAACGCTGCAGGGCATTGGTCCCGCTAAAGCAAAGGCAATGATCGAATATCGCGAGAAGAATGGAGCGTTTACATCAACAGAAGGCTTAGTCGCCGTTGATGGTATCGGTCCAGGCACAATGCGGCAGCTTGGTGAAAGTATTACTGTCAATAATCCGCAGACTACCGAAACGACAGCTGCTGTAGCAAACCCGCAAGAGTAGTAACCGCGAGTTTGTGAAGAAAGCCTCCAAGGGGCAACCCTGGAGGCTTTTTTGTGTCTGGTGAATTAATTTTTATCATGAATGCGAGCAGCGCTTGAAATATCATTACGCTATATTCAATCCATGGAACATTAATCAATGGAAAAAGTTCGTTTATCCAAACTGATGTCTGAACAGGGCATATGCTCGCGGCGTGAAGCAGATCAATATATTGAGCGTGGTTGGGTATTTGTTGATGGGAAACAAATATCCGAGTTGGGCAGTAAAATTTTACCCACACAGAAAATTACACTGCATAAGCAGGCATTAACACAGCAGACGCAACTGGTCACGATTCTGATCAATAAGCCCGTTGGTTACGTTTCCGGACAGGCGGAATCCGGATATTCACCGGCAATTCTTCTGGTCAGAGCAGAGCAGCAGTTTTGTGGAAAACCCTCATGCCGACAATTCAAAAAGATGCATTTGAAAAATCTGGCGCCAGCCGGACGATTGGATATTGATTCGCAGGGATTGCTGGTGCTTACTCAGGACGGACGCATCGCCAGACAATTAATCGGCAGCGAGTCAGCAATCGAAAAGGAATATTTGGTCAGGGTAGCTGGTGATCTTCCGCCTGAAAAACTGGCATTGCTCAATCATGGGTTACGTCTTGATGGTAAAGCACTGAAGCCGGCGCAGGTGAGTTGGCAAAATAAAGATCAATTGCGCTTTATTCTGCGCGAAGGCAAAAAACGTCAAATACGCCGCATGTGTGAAATGGTCAATTTGCGTGTAACCGGCTTGAAGCGTGTGCGGATTGGTAAAGTCAGATTGGGTAATCTGCCGGAAGGAATGTGGCGCTACCTTGAGGATGGCGAATGTTTCTGATCTATAGCAGTAACATCTGTTGCTGGAGTGCATTCCCACGAGTTTCAGTGTAATTTTTTTCGTATCCGGAAAATGCATTAAATTCAGCGCTGAATGCGAAGAAATAGAGTTTCAATCCGGAATGACTTGAGGCAGAAAAATTCGTTAATGACATAATTTATGATTAAATGTGTAATGAAGTAAATATTTCTTAACTCAATCAGGAGCGTTTGATGGCTAAAGCAAGTGCGCGGCATATTTTGGTGAAAACCGAGGAAGAGTGTAATCATTTGAAGGATAAAATCACCCAGGGTGCTGATTTTAGTGAGATTGCACAACAGCACTCATTATGCCCATCCGGAAAGCAGGGCGGTGAGCTTGGTGAATTCGGGCCAGGGCAGATGGTCAAGGAGTTTGATACGGTCGTTTTCAGCGCACCTGTCGGTGAAGTGCAAGGCCCAGTTAAAACACAATTCGGATATCATCTGGTGGAAGTCACTGAACGTAAAGAATAGTCATTGTGTCACGGGTATTATTATGGCCTTCGTACCCGCGGTGCACTGTCAATGCGGGGTAAGTAAAAGGGAGCTGGGTAGCTCCCTTTTGTCTGTCAGCGTTTTTATTTTACATTCCACATCGTTTAATGAACCACCAGATACCTGACAGAAAAAAACGCCGACAGGTTGTGAAAGCGGTATTGGGTTTTATTTTGCCTTATAAGCGTCAGATGATCTACAGTCTGATGGCGTTGTTGTTTTCCGCGGCAATAACGCTGTCAATCGGGCAAGGTATTCGCCTGCTGATTGACCATGGATTCGCAACACAATCCCGCATGCTACTCGGTCAGTATGTGGTTATTTTTTTATGTCTGGTGTTGGCGCTCGCGGTAGGTACATTTACACGTTATTACTGGGTAACCTGGTTGGGTGAGCGCGTGATAGCGGATATCCGTTGCAGCGTATTTAATCATCTGGTTCACCTTCATCCCGGTTTTTTTGAAAAAAACCGGGGTTCAGAAATTCAGTCCCGACTTACGGCGGATATGACGCTGCTGCAATCTGTAATCGGTTCGTCAATCTCATTCGCGTTGCGCAATCTGATTATGATGATTGGCGGTATTGTCTGGTTGTTTATTACGAATGTGAAACTGACTGTCATTGTTTTGGTGTGTGTGCCGCTGGTGGTTGTGCCCATTCTGGTGTTCGGACGGCGCGTGCGCGGATTGTCGCGAGAAAGCCAGGACAAGGTGGCCATGGTTGGTGCGTATGTGGGTGAAGTGCTCAGTCAGATTAAAACGGTTCAGGCGTATAATCATCAACCCATAGATCAGCAGAAATTCCAGGAGCATGTTGAAGATGCGTTCGCGGTTGCAAAGCACCGTATTACGCAGCGCGCACTTCTGGTCACTGTGGTTATCATTCTGGTGCTGGGCGCCGTGGGTATGATGCTCTGGGTCGGCGGCATTGACGTTATTGAAGGCCGCATCAGCGGTGGAGAATTAGCCGCCTTCGTATTTTATAGCGTCATTGTGGGTTCCGCGGTTGCTTCGATTTCAGAAGTGATCGGTGAATTGCAGCGTGCCGCTGGTGCGGCTGAGCGTACTATGGAACTTCTGGAAGTGCCCAACAAGATACAGTCCCTCCAGGTTGCGCAAGCGCTGCATAACGTATCGGGCACTATTAACATAGATAACCTGTCTTTTGCCTATCCTTCACGTTTGGACGCACTCGCAATTGACCGGTTTTCCTTACAAATCAATTCAGGTGAAACACTGGCGCTGGTTGGGCCTTCGGGTGCGGGTAAATCGACTTTATTCGATTTGCTGTTACGTTTTTATGACTGCCAATCAGGCAGTATAAAGCTGGACGGCATCGATATCCGTCAAATAGAGCTTTTTGCATTGCGCAGATGTTTTGCATTGGTATCACAAACACCAGCGCTATTTTATGGTTCAATCTATGAAAATCTGCGGTACGCTCACCCCGATGCGACGCAATCAGAAGTTGAGGCAGCCGCAAAGCTGGCTTTTGCACATGATTTTATATGTGAATTACCGCAAGGCTATCAGACGCTACTGGGCGATGGCGGGCAGGGATTGTCAGGAGGACAGAAACAGCGATTAGCCATTGCGCGGGCAATACTTGCAGATGCGCCGGTATTATTATTGGATGAGGCAACCAGCGCGCTGGATGCGCAAAGTGAGTACTGGATACAGCAGGCGCTTGAACAGCTCATGATTAATCGAACAACATTAGTGATCGCGCATCGATTGTCTACAGTACAAGCGGCAGACCGGATCGCGGTTCTTAATCACGGACGACTGGAGGCAATTGGTACGCATGCAGAGTTAATGGCGGCAAATCAGTTGTATTTTCAACTGGCTTCATTGCAGTTCAAATTGACATAAGCATTGTGCGTATGAGATCAAATGCCATGTTTTTCGCAGCGGGTTTGTTTAATTACAAGTTAGAAAATAAATACCTATGCTCAGCATTTAACATTGACTGTCCATGGATATCAGTTTAAAATCCCGCTTTTTTATAGCGTAGAGGTCTTTCTCCAGGATAAAGCCGATGTCATCTTGGATAACAGTAAAGCCACTACAAATAGTGATACGCTGGCAGCTGATCAGCACAGTGGTCATTACAATTGGATTGGCGCTGCGCTACGATTCGGAAATTGCTATATCAGCACTATTGGGAGGGATGATTAGTGTTGTCTCTTCAGCAGTATTTGCAGTGATTGTTTCCCGTCATCGAGGATATACGGCAGGCGGTGCAATCAGAACGGCATTGAGAGCAGAAGCAGTTAAAGTTACACTGATTATTCTCATGCTCTGGCTGGTATTTAAGTTGTATGAAGATGTAAATGCGCTGGCATTTGTAGGAATGTTCATATTGACCATCATAATGCACAGCATGGCGTTATTTGTATCAGAAAAAAATAATGTAATTCAGAATAAATAATAGATATCTTACAAAGGCAGCGATGGCAGCAGATATAGAGCTAACTCCAACGACATATATCGATCATCATTTGACGCACATGACCGTACAGATCAAAGAAGGCGCGTTCTGGACGTTGCATCTGGACACGCTGGTGACGTCAATCATTTTAGGCATTATCGGAATGGGCTTTGTGTGGTTGGTCGTGCGCAAGGCAACTCCGGGTGTTCCCAGCAAGCGTCAGGCTTTTGTCGAATTGATGATCGAATTTATCGATAACGAAGTGAAAGGTACTTTTCATGGGAATCGGCATGTTTTTGTGGCACCGACAGCATTAACAATATTTATCTGGGTGTTGTTAATGAATACCATGGATATTATGCCCATTGATATAACAGCCTGGGTTTTAGAAAATGTCTTTGGTTTGCACTACTGGAAGATAGTTCCGACAACTGATGTTAATACCACTTTCGCGTTAGCTTTAACAATCTGGTTCCTGATGATTTTCTTTAGTGTGAAAGTCAAGGGATTCGGCGGGTGGATGCATGAGTTGTTCTGTACACCATTCGGTAAAAATCCATTATTGTGGATCCTGAATCTGCTGTTCAATTTCATCGAGTATGTTTCAAAACCGCTTTCCCATTCATTACGTTTGTTTGGTAATATTTATGCGGGTGAAATCATATTCTTGTTACTGGGCATGTGGGCTGCTACAGGCGTAGCGGGTACGATTTTTGGTGCGGTACTCGGTGCTGGCTGGGCAATATTTCATATTTTGATCGTGACTTTGCAGGCATTCATATTTATGATGCTGGCTGTTGTATATATTTCAATGGCACATGAGTCGCATTAATTTATTTTTTGTTATAAATCGTTAATTTTAACTAAAGGAAATAGGCATGGAGAATGTAGAATATTTGGCTCTGATTCAGGCATATACAGGAATTGGTATTGGTTTGATGATCGGATTGGGTGCGGCAGGTGCATGTATCGGTGTGGGTGTAATGTGTAGTCGTTTCCTCGAAGGTGCTGCGCGTCAGCCGGAAATGATTCCTACGCTGCAAGGTAAAGTGTTTCTGCTGCTGGGTTTGACCGATGCTTCGTTTATTATTGCCGTTGGTTTGGCTATGCTTTTTGCATTTGGAAATCCATTGCTTGCAGTGATTCAGTAAAACAAGATCTAAGAACCAATATGGGTTGGTTATGAATATAAATTTTACATTAATTTCTCAGGCACTCGCATTTTCAACGTTTATTTGGTTTACAGTAAAGTTCGTTTGGCCACCTTTGCTGCGTGCCATTGAAGAGCGTCAAAAAACAATAGCAGATGGCTTGGCGGCGGGTGAGCGTGGTCGGCATGAAATGGAGCTGGCCAGTCAGCGTGCATCCGACATTCTGAAAGAAGCAAAGCAGCGGGCATCAGAAATTATTCTCCAAGCTGAAAAGCGTGCATCCGAGGTTGTGGAAGAAGCTAAAAATACAGCTAAGGAAGAAGGCGAGCGCATCATTACAGGTGCAAAAGCCGAGATAAATCACGAAATATTCAGTGCGAAAGAAGCATTACGTCAACATACCGCTAAACTTGCTATTGCCGGTGCTGAGAAAATACTACGCAGAGAAGTGGATGCAAAAGCGCATGCCGATATGTTGGCCTCAATTGAGGAAGATCTTAAATAATGGCTGAAGCGGTTACAGTGGCACGGCCTTATGCTGAAGCGGTCTATAGGCTGGCCGTCGTTAAAAATGCATTGGTCGAATGGTCCGGAATGTTGCGTGACGCAACAGATATTGCGGAAAATGAAGATGTTAAGGCGCTGATCGGTAATCCGGTAGTGACGTCGCGGCAATTAGGTGATCTATTGTTGGAAATTGGCAAAGCCAGTCTCAATGAAGATGGACGCAAGTTTCTGGCTTTGCTCGCAGAAAATAATCGAGTAAATGTGTTGCCGCAAATTCGAGATTTGTTTGAGCAATTGAAAGCTCGGCACGATGGTGTCCTGGAAGCGGATATTGTGTCTGCGTTTGAGATAGACAGTAATCAGCTACAAAAATTGATCAGTGCATTAGAACAAAAATTCAAGCGTAAAGTAGAGGCAAATATTACAGTAAATCCCGAATTGATAGGTGGTGTTATCGTCGAAATCGGTGATGAGATATTTGATGCTTCTGTACGTGGTAAGCTTGAAGCTATGGCAAATGCCCTTAAAAGCTAGGAGTTAAATAAAATGCAGTTAAATCCATCCGAAATCAGTGAACTGATTAAAAACAGGATAGAAGGTCTTGCTGATACAGCAGAGGTTCGCACACAGGGAACCATAGTTTCAGTTACAGATGGTATCGTACGGGTGCATGGATTGTCAGATGTAATGCAAGGTGAAATGCTTGAGTTCCCGAACCATACTTATGGTTTGGCGCTTAATCTGGAAAGAGATTCAGTGGGCGCAGTTGTTATGGGTTCTTACGAGCATATTTCAGAAGGCGATACGGTGAAGTGTACCGGAAGAATTCTGGAAGTTCCGGTGGGAGAAGGGTTGCTGGGGCGTGTTGTCAATGCGCTTGGGCAACCAATAGATGGAAAAGGACCTATTACCGCTGAGAGATCAGAACCCATTGAAAAAATTGCACCGGGTGTCGTTTGGCGGAAATCGGTGGATCAACCTGTACAGACAGGATTAAAGTCAGTTGATTCAATGGTGCCGATTGGTAGAGGGCAGCGGGAATTGATTATTGGTGATCGTCAAACCGGTAAAACCGCAGTTGCGATTGACGCGATTATCAATCAAAAAGGCCAGAATATGTTATGCATATACGTGGCAATTGGCCAAAAGGCGTCGTCAATTGCAAACGTGGTGCGTAAATTAGAAGAATTTGGAGCGATGGAATACACCATCGTCGTTGCTGCAACCGCATCGGAATCAGCTGCAATGCAATTTATTGCGCCTTACTCCGGCTGTACTATGGGTGAGTATTTCCGTGATAAAGGTCAGGATGCATTGATCGTTTATGATGATCTGACCAAACAGGCATGGGCTTATCGACAAATTTCACTTCTACTCAGAAGACCACCTGGACGTGAAGCTTATCCAGGGGATGTCTTCTATTTGCATTCCCGCTTATTGGAGCGCGCTGCACGTGTAAATGCAGAGTATGTTGAAAAATGTACTAATGGCGCAGTAAAAGGCAAAACAGGCTCACTGACCGCTTTACCAATCATCGAAACCCAGGCGGGTGACGTAACAGCATTTGTACCGACAAACGTGATCTCTATCACGGACGGACAAATTTTCCTGGAAACCGATTTATTTAATGCAGGTATACGCCCGGCAATCAATGCCGGTGTCTCAGTATCTCGCGTCGGCGGTGCGGCACAAACCAAAGTCATTAAAAAATTGGGCGGTGGTATTCGATTGGCACTCGCACAATATCGCGAGCTGGCGGCGTTTGCGCAATTTGCTTCAGATTTGGATGAAGCAACGCGGAAACAGCTTGATCGCGGAAAAATGGCGACAGAGCTGATGAAACAACCACAATTCGCAACATTGAGCGTGTCAGAAATGGCGCTGACACTGTTTTCAATCAACAACGGTTATTATGACGATGTTGAAGTAAACAGGGCTTTGGCATTTGAGTCGGCTTTAAAGAGTTATATCCGCGGACAGCATGGACCGATTCTGGATAAAATTGAAAGCACGAAAGAATTGGATGCTGAAACTGAAAAAAGCCTGATTGCGGCAATTGAAGAATTTAAAAAGAATGGAACATACTAGGTCATGGCTGGTAGCAGAGAAGTTCGTAATAAGATCAAAAGCGTAAAAAATACGCAAAAGATCACGCGCGCGATGGAAATGGTGGCTGCTTCCAAGATGCGTAAGGCACAGGATCGTATGAAAAAAGCAAGGCCTTACGGAGAAAAAATTCGGAACGTTGCCGCGCATATGAGCAAAGCAAATACTGAATATCGTCATCCTTTTCTGATAGAACGGGATTCGGTCAAACGTATAGGCATAATCGTTGTTACATCAGATAAAGGTCTGTGTGGCGGGTTAAATACGAATATATTGCGCCGTACCTTGGGAGAAATGAAAAAATGGCAGACCGAAGGCGAAGAAATTGAGGTTTGTTGTATAGGGAATAAGGGTCTCGGTTTCATGAGCCGTATTAAAGCAAATATCATTTCTCAAGTGACCGGTCTGGGTGATACGCCCGATATGGAAAAACTTATTGGTGCGGTGAAAGTGGTTTTAGACGGCTACACACACGATCGTTTTGACCGTGTTTATATCTTCTATAATCGCTTCGTTAACACCATGAAGCAAGAGCCGGTGATGGAAAAGCTATTACCGCTGTCAGGCGACAAAATGCAGTCGGAGAGCGAACCTTCAATCAAAGTGACGTGGGATTATATTTACGAGCCGGAAGCCAAGCCAGTTATTGACGATATTATGGTCCGTTATGTAGAAGCGCTTATATATCAGGCTGTAACAGAAAATATGGCCTCTGAGCAATCAGCAAGAATGGTAGCAATGAAAGCCGCATCAGATAACGCCGGAAATGTTATTGATGAATTGACGTTGATTTATAATAAATCACGACAGGCTGCAATTACGAAAGAGCTGTCCGAAATCGTGGGTGGCGCAGCAGCAGTTTAAAAATACAAGTATTTGGGATAAAACAATGAGTCAAGGAAAAATTGTTCAGTGTATTGGTGCGGTTGTAGACGTTGAGTTTGATCGGGGATCCATACCAAAAGTATATGATGCGTTGGTCATGGAAGGTTCCGAGTTGACCTTGGAAGTGCAACAGCAATTGGGCGATGGCATCGTACGTACAATCGCATTAGGATCTTCCGATGGATTACGCAGAGGCATGATGGTAAAAAATACCGGAGCTGAGATAAAAGTTCCAGTAGGACCTAAAACACTGGGAAGAATTATGGACGTTTTAGGCAGACCTATCGATGAACTGGGTGTAATCGGAGCCGAACAGACCATGTCAATTCATCGCAAAGCACCTGCATTCGATGAGTTGTCAGCTTCAACCGAGTTGCTGGAAACCGGGATTAAGGTTATTGATTTGATCTGCCCGTTTGCAAAAGGGGGTAAGGTCGGTTTATTCGGTGGTGCTGGTGTCGGAAAAACGGTCAACATGATGGAGCTTATACGTAACATCGCGATTGAGCACAGTGGCTATTCCGTTTTTGCCGGAGTTGGCGAGAGAACACGCGAAGGCAATGACTTCTACCACGAAATGAAAGATTCCAATGTATTGGATAAGGTTGCGCTGGTTTATGGCCAAATGAACGAACCACCAGGCAACAGGCTGCGCGTGGCTTTGACCGGACTGACAATGGCTGAATCCTTCCGGGATGAAGGCAAAGACGTTCTGTTTTTCGTTGATAACATTTATCGTTATACCCTCGCAGGAACTGAAGTTTCGGCGTTACTTGGTCGTATGCCTTCAGCGGTGGGTTATCAGCCTACGCTGGCCGAAGAAATGGGGCGCCTGCAAGAGCGTATTACCTCAACAAAAACAGGCTCAATTACATCCATACAGGCCGTTTACGTCCCAGCGGATGACTTGACCGATCCGTCACCTGCAACGACTTTTGGTCATCTGGATGCGACCGTTGTATTGTCGCGTGACATTGCATCACTGGGTATTTACCCGGCTGTGGATCCGCTTGATTCAACATCCAGACAGCTTGATCCCCTTGTTGTGGGCGAAGAACATTACAATACCGCCCGTCAAGTGCAGCAAACACTGCAACGCTATAAAGAATTGAGAGATATTATTGCCATTTTGGGTATGGATGAATTATCAGCCGAAGATAAACTGGCTGTCAGCCGTGCGCGTAAAATCCAAAGATTCTTATCGCAACCTTTCAACGTAGCGGAAGTATTTACAGGGGCGCCAGGAAAATATGTTCCTTTGAAAGAAACCATTAAAGGTTTCAAAGGCATCGTAGCCGGTGAATATGACGATCTGCCAGAACAGGCTTTTTATATGGTTGGCGGCATTGAAGAAGCCGTTGAAAAAGCTAAAAGCATTCAATAAAAATGAGTAAACATTAATGGGTACTATTTTTCATCTTGATATTGTAAGTGCAGAGGAGTCAATCTACTCAGGTCCTGTTGAGTTCCTGGTTGCGCCGGCGCAGATGGGAGAGTTAGGCATTTATCCACAACATACCCCTTTGTTGACCAGGATAAAGTCAGGCATGGTACGTATAAAAGCACAGCTAAAAGAAGAAGAGCTTGTTTATGTATCAGGTGGAATGCTCGAAGTACAGCCCGATGTAGTGACAATACTTGCTGATACCGCAATTCGCAGCCATGATTTGGATGAAGCCAAAGCGATAGAAGCAAAACGTGCTGCTGAAGAAGCTATAAAAGACAAAGCTTCAGAATTGGATTATGCGAAAGCACAAGCTGAATTGATGGAAGCGGTTTCTCAATTAGCGGCAATTGAAAAGTTGAGAAAACGGAGACATTAGTACACTATTCGGATAAATTAAAAAAGGCGACAATAAAAGTCGCCTTTTTTTTTAAACTATAATCATTGTGACAGATTGCAGTGAATTTTTTATTTTCAGATGGATTATGATTGATTTCAGGAATCCATAAGGTAAAAATCATAAATTTATACATGACACAAATGAGATCAAAACTTCATATCGTGATATTGGCAGCGGGTGTAGGCAAAAGAATGAAGTCTTCATTGCCGAAAGTATTGCATAAATTAGCGGGTAAGCCGATGCTTGCGCACGTTTTAGAAGCTGCGCAGGCTTTGCAACCCCATCGGGTCTGTGTAGTAATCGGTCATGCCGGTGACCAGGTTAAGAATTTTTTCAGCTCAGACGAATTGACCTGGGCTAAACAGGAGCCGCAACTCGGCACCGGTCATGCCGTGTTACAGGCATTACCGCATCTCGATAGAGAAGGCGCGACATTGATATTGTATGGCGATGTTCCATTGGTGCAAACGGAAACGCTCAGCAAACTCGTTCAGGAAAGTATGGGCGAAAAGTGCGTCATACTGACAACAGCGCTTGAAAATCCCAGCGGCTACGGAAGAATTATCAGAAATAGAGACACCCATGCCATAGCGCGCATTGTTGAGCAAAAAGATGCCACCGAAGCAGAATTGCGCGTTAATGAAATCAATACAGGCATCATGCTTGTTCCCAATAAATATCTGCTGGAATGGCTGCCGAAACTGGAAAATAATAATGCGCAACAGGAATACTACCTGACCGATGTCATTAAAATGGCCGTCGAAAAAAAAGTCGCTGTCGTATCCACGCAGCCAAAAAACAGTTGGGAGATTCTGGGCGTCAATAGCCGTGCTCAAATGGCGGAATTGGAACGTCTGTACCAGAGAGAATATGCAAACAGGTTGCTTGATGAAGGCGTAACATTATATGATCCATCGCGTATCGATGTCCGTGGCAAACTGGAATGCGGCAGCGATGTGGAAATTGATGTCAATTGCGTATTCGAGGGACAGGTCAAACTCGGCAATGATGTAAAAATAAAAGCCAATTGCGTCTTAAAGGATGTTACCGTTGCAGACGGCACAACTATTCACGCTTTTACACACATTGAAAATGCAGCCATTGGGAAAAACTGTAAAATCGGCCCGTATTCCAGAATTCGCCCGAATACAAACCTGAGCGACGATGTACATATCGGGAATTTTGTAGAAATCAAGCAAAGCCATATCGCCAATGGCAGCAAAGTGAATCACTTAAGTTATATCGGCGATACCGTTATGGGGCAAAATGTCAATATCGGAGCGGGCACGATCACGTGCAACTATGACGGCGCATATAAGCATCAAACCGTTATTGAAGATCATGTTTTTATCGGATCGGACACACAGCTGATTGCGCCGGTAACAATTGCACAGGGGGCAACGATAGGTGCAGGATCGACAATTACCAAAGATACACCAGAGAATGAGCTAACGTTATCAAGAACCAGGCAAATGACATTGACGGGATGGAAACGTCCATCGAAGAATAAATAAAATTCAAGATATGAACCTTTTACAAGTACACAGGAGCTCGAAATGTGTGGCATTGTAGGCGCAATTGCTGAAAAAAATATCGTTCCGGTTTTGCTAGATGGATTATTCTGTTTGGAATATAGAGGTTATGATTCTGCGGGTCTGGTGATTACCAATAATGGTCTGCAAAGACTGCGCACGGCAGGCCGTGTTGCGGAACTGGAAAAAAAGGTCAGCGAACAAAAAACCAACGGATTCGCAGGCATTGCACATACGCGGTGGGCCACGCATGGAGAACCTTCCGAGCGTAATGCGCACCCGCATCTTTCCAGTGCCGAATCGAAAATTGCTGTCGTCCATAACGGTATTATCGAAAATCATGAAATCATGCGTAAACGGCTGCAAGCCGAAGGTTTTCGATTTGATTCAGATACCGATACCGAAGTCATCGCGCATTTAATCGTGTTTAATTTGCGGAAATCAGATGACCTGCTGAGCGCAGTGGGTCTGGCGATATCAGAATTACAAGGTGCTTATGCCATCGCGGTCATGGAAGAAAATCACCCGGAGCGGATCATTGTCGCCCGTAACGGCGCGCCGCTGTTATTAGGACTGGGAGAACACGGCAATTATGCCGCATCGGATGCTTCGGCCTTACTGAAAACAACGCGCAGCATGATATATCTGGAAGATGGCGATATTGCTGAACTCTATAAAGATCGTTACGCGATTTTTGAATGCAGGAACGGTAATATCAGTCAGGAGATTAAACGTCCCGTGCATCACAGTGACCTGACCAGCGATGCGATTGATATGGGGCCTTATGCGCACTTCATGCAGAAAGAAATTTTCGAGCAACCTGGCGCTGTGGCCAATACACTGGAAATGGTGCTTAATGCGCAAGCCATATCCCCCGGCTTATTTGGCAGCGCGGCCGAAAAAATTTTTTCCCAGACAAAGGGCCTGTTAATATTGGCCTGTGGCACCAGTTATCATGCCGGATTGGTTGCCCGATACTGGCTGGAAACAATCGCCGGTTTACCCTGTACAGTAGAAATCGCCAGTGAATATCGCTATCGCGACCCAATAGCGGATGCGCACACGCTCGTGGTCGGCATCTCGCAATCCGGTGAAACTGCGGATACGCTGGCAGCAATGAGTTACGCGAAAGAACTCGGTCATCGGCACAGTCTTGCGATCTGTAATGTCGCCGAGAGCGCACTGATCAGACAAACCGATCTGCGCTTTCTCACCCGTGCGGGGCCTGAGATCGGCGTTGCCTCAACTAAAGCATTTACCACGCAGCTGGCTGCGTTACTTCTGTTGACCACGGTATTGGCAAAAATGCGGGGTAAATTGTCTCCTGAAAAGGAAGTCGCTGTGATTGCTGCATTGCGTCACCTGCCTGCAGCGTTGCAGTCAACGTTACAGATAGAGCCTGAAGTACAGGAATGGTCGCAACGCTTCTCGGAAAAACAGCACGCGCTGTTTCTCGGGCGCGGCGTGCATTATCCGATAGCGATGGAAGGTGCGTTGAAACTTAAAGAGATTTCATATATTCATGCGGAAGCCTACGCATCGGGTGAATTGAAGCATGGCCCGCTGGCGCTGGTAGACAAAGAAATGCCCGTGGTTGCCATAGCACCGAATGATCAGCTGTTGAGTAAATTAAAATCGAATTTACAGGAAGTACATGCGCGTGGTGGCGAGTTATATGTATTTGCGGATGCCGATACGCAGATCGAAGAAAGTAATCAACTTCATGTCATAAGGCTGGCAGAACATGCGGGGATTCTGAGTCCGATTCTGCATACGCTTCCATTACAGTTACTGGCGTATCATGTGGCGCTGGTCAAAGGCACCGATGTAGACAAACCGCGTAATCTTGCCAAAGCGGTAACCGTCGAATGATAAGAACCTGTTCATGATCTCACTGAAGGGCGCATTGCTGCGTTAAAATCGAACTCAAAATGCTCACATACTTCACGTATGCTGCGCTTTTTCGTTCAATTTTGCCTTACACTGCACCCCTTGATCGAGATCATGAACAGCTTCTAAGAGATTCCACAGGTTTTTTATTTTACCGATTGGCGTGTAATGGAGACTTTATCACTGACAGATGCAATGATAAGATAAGTCATCCTTAATTAGAGAGATATAAATCTATGGCTGGTCATAGTAAATGGGCAAATATCAAGCATAAGAAAGCTGCTCAGGATGCCAAACGCGGGAAGATCTTTACCCGGCTTATCAAGGAAATTACCGTTGCTGCCCGCCTGGGTGGGGGCGATCCAGACAGCAATCCCCGCCTGCGGTTAGCAATGGACAAAGCGTTTGGACATAACATGCCCAAAGATAATATTGAGCGCGCCATTAAACGCGGTAGCGGTGATCTGGAAGGCGTGAACTACGAGGAAATTCGCTACGAAGGCTATGGCGTTTCAGGCGCAGCGGTCATCGTCGACTGTATGACGGATAACCGCACGCGTACCGTATCCGATGTGCGGCATGCGTTCAGCAAACATGGCGGTAATCTGGGGACGGATGGATCGGTTGCCTTTTTGTTCAAACATTGCGGGCAATTTCTCTTTGCACCGGGCACCAGCGAGGAAAAACTCATGGATGCTGCACTGGAAGCCGGTGCAGAAGATGTCATTACCCATGAGGACGGTAGCATGGAAGTCATTACAGCGCCGTATGAATTTGTGACCGCCAAGGAAATATTGGAGAAAGCAGGATTCATCGCCGAAATTGCCGAGGCGACAATGAAACCGATGAATGAAACGGTATTGGCTGGCGATGATACCGTCAAAATGCAAAAACTGCTGGACGCGCTGGAAAGTCTGGACGACGTGCAGGCCGTATATACCACCGCAGTACTGGACGAATAAATTTTAAAGGTGATCGTATCCGGATACTTGGCATAGATCCCGGTTTGCGCATCACCGGATTTGGCGTCATTGATCATCATGCCCATCAATTGACCTATGTCGGCAGCGGGTGTGTCAGAACAGCCGAAGGCTCTCTGCCGTCCCGCCTCAAACTGATCATGGATAACCTGCGTGAAATCATTCTGCGTTATCGCCCGGAACAGGTCGCAATTGAGCAGGTTTTTTTCAATGTCAATCCAAAATCAACCCTGCTGCTCGGGCAGGCACGCGGCGCGGCGATTTGTGCCGCCGTTCTCGATAATCTTGAAGTCGCGGAATACACTGCCTTGCAGATCAAGCAAGCCGTGGCCGGCAATGGCCATGCGCATAAAGACCAGGTACAGGCAATGGTGATACGGCTATTGAATCTGGCAGGCAAGCCCGGCGCGGATGCTGCGGATGCTTTGGCCTGTGCAATATGTCATGCACATAGCGGGTCGGGGTTGATTGAAATCGGCAAAGCAAACATGCGTATGAAACGGGGGCGGCTGGTGTGATCGGGCGGCTGAGCGGCATCCTTCTGGAAAAGCAACCGCCGCAGGTGTTGCTGGATGTGCATGGCGTCGGTTATGAAATCGACGTGCCCATGAGCACTTTTTTTGTCCTGCCGCCTATGGGCGAGCAAACAACACTATATACGCATCTGCTGATTCGTGAAGATGCGCATCTTCTGTTCGGTTTTGCAACCGAAGCGGAGCGCCGGACGTTTCGTCAACTCATTAAGATAACGGGTATTGGCTCAAGAATGGCGCTGGCATTATTGTCCGGCATGAGTATTGCCGAATTGTATCAGGCCGTCAGTTCGCACGACAGCACGCGGTTGATCAGAATTCCGGGCATTGGCAAAAAGACTGCTGAGCGGCTTTTACTTGAATTACGCGACAAGCTCAAGATAGAGAAATCCGACGCGCTTCAGATGACAGAGATGTCAGAAATATCCGTTGCATCACATCAGACAAACGACATTTTCAATGCATTACTGTCTTTGGGCTATAATGAACGCGAGGCGGATTGGGCTGTACAACAGATTCCGACTGAAACAACGGTTGCAGAAGGCATACGTCAGGCACTGCAGCGGTTGTCCAGAGATAAATAGCATTAAAAATGATAGAAACAGACCGGTTGATCACTGCAACAGCGGTTTCTTCGCAGGAAGATCTGCAGGAACGCGCGCTACGTCCCAAGCAGCTTGACGAATATGTCGGCCAGGAAAAAATCAGAGGGCAACTTCAGATCTTCATCGAAGCCGCCCGGCGTCGCAAAGAAGCGCTTGATCATGTTCTGCTGTTTGGCCCGCCAGGATTGGGCAAAACGACACTGGCGCACATTATCGCCAGAGAAATGGGCGTCAATTTGCGCCATACTTCAGGGCCGGTACTCGAACGTCCGGGCGATCTGGCCGCATTGCTGACCAATCTGGAACCGCATGATGTACTCTTTGTCGACGAGATACACCGCCTGTCGCCGATGGTTGAAGAAATACTCTACCCGGCTCTTGAAGACTATCAACTGGATATCATGATCGGAGAAGGGCCTGCCGCGCGTTCGGTAAAACTGGATTTGCCACCGTTTACATTGGTTGGCGCAACCACGCGTGCCGGCATGTTGACCAATCCCCTGCGCGATCGTTTCGGTATCGTGTCGCGGCTGGAGTTTTATAGCGCGGATGAACTCAGCCGGATAGTCATGCGTTCAGCGGGATTATTAAATGTGCGGATGACGCCGGATGGTGCATTTGAAATTGCACGGCGCTCGCGCGGCACGCCGCGTATCGCCAATCGTCTGCTGCGCCGCGTGCGCGATTTTGCCGAAGTCCGGGCGGATGGCCAGGTCAACCGTCAGATCGCCGATGCGGCACTCAGCATGCTGGATGTCGATGCCATCGGGCTGGATATCATGGATCGTAAATTATTGCTGGCCGTGATAGAAAAATTTGGCGGTGGCCCGGTCGGTGTGGATAATCTCGCGGCGGCTATCAGCGAGGAACGTGATACCATCGAAGACGTGCTGGAGCCGTACCTGATCCAGCAGGGCTTTCTGAAACGTACACCGCGCGGACGCATGGCGACCATCATCGCCTTTCATCATTTCAGCATTCCCCTGCCCAAAAATGGTCTGCCGGGTGAACTGTGGGAAGAAAGCCATACCTGACATGATTAATCCATTTCATTTTTGAATTATGCAACAAGCTCAAACATTACGTCTGATCATTGCCGTATTGGTGATTATTGTCTTCATGCTGTACATGCACACCAACAGTGAGCAGCGCTTCTACAGCAAAACGGCTGAACCGGTCGTCGCGCAGATTCTGGCAGAGATCTCCACCTGGCAGGAAGAGCCGTTATTGCGGCATCTGGCCCCCGAAGCCAGGGAAACCATTACCGATGAACAGTTAAAACAATTACTGGACCGGTATCGTGAATTCGGCTGGTTTTATTCCGTCAGCGAATTGAATTTTTCACGCACCGCGAGTGTTTTCTCGTTATTTGGTGATAAGCGTATCAATTATTCCGGCATCGTGGATTATTCGACAGGGCCGGTGAGTCTTAACATGACATTGGTTGAGCGCGACGGCTACTTCCTGGTGTATAACTTTAGTTTGGCGCGGGCGACGGATTGATCATAAAATCAGGCATCAGTGCCTTTCTCCTTCTTCCATCCATTGGAGGAAGACTGGTTTTGAAGTACATATAGAATCCGGTGGACGGATATCCTGTAAACATGACGAGAGGAAAATAGAATGTCAGCAGCAGCACACCTGGCTAAATTTGACGTAACTGTTGAACATGCCTACAACTTTATTATGGCCAATGTTGAGCAGCCTGGGGTCATATTCAATGCCGCCGCCGAGTTTGCGGTGACAACCGCAATGCTCAGCGAGATAACCCAATTCTCACCGGAAGTGATCGGCAATTATTTTGCGTCCTTCGGTCTGGATACCCGTAAACTCGATCATACCCACATCCTGATTAATTCGGATCCGGGCGATTTAGGTTCTTTGATTACTTTTAACGAGCGAACAGGCATTTTATCCAATGAATCGTTAAGAGGATTCGTTCAGCAATCACTCAGCGATCCTTCACAGTATGATTCTGTATTTGGCCCACAATTTGCGTTCCAGGCTGACGACGAAGTTTATGATGCAGAAGAACTGGGTGTAGCCACGCTGACCAATGTGTCGGCCACCACCGAAAGTATCGAATCGCTGTTCTATGGTTCACTCATCAACATGTTTTCAAGGTTCGATCAAATCGAATTAAACCAGATTATTCTGTTTCCCGCCGCGGAAAGGCGCAACTCCGATGACTTCCAGGCATTTGTATTTGAAGCGTTAAGCGATATTCCGCTGACGGTGCCAATACCGGATGATGAACTGGCAGGACTGGTCGTCAGGGAAGCCGCGATTCTGATTACAGAACTTTTGGAAGACAGCACGATCGTCGGGGTGTTGGATCAGAGCTTTTTGGGGCTGGCAGTTGCATAGTATCGATTTTTAATGAATTAAAAAAGTAAAAAGGAGGAGTACGTTTATGTCAAGCAAACCGTTTATATCCGCAGAAGAACATCTGGCTAAACTTAATGTAACGGTGGAGCAGGCTTATGATTTTATCATTGCCAATTTGGATGACCCGGAAATGATTTATGCAACCGCACGGGAGTATGGTGTAACCAGGGCCATGTTACATCAAATTACTGATGCGTCTGCCGCTGTTATTGATAATTATTTTATTGATGCTGATTTTCATCCGGAGAGACTGGATCGTACGAGTATTTTGTTTAATACGGATATAGGCGAGCTGGAAACGCTGGTTGATTTTAATAACAATACCGGTCTTTTATCGAATGACTCACTCAGAGAATCGGTTAAGTCATTGATTAAATGGCAGGTAGATGATTTTTATGATTATTTTTTTATGCAATTCTATGATTTTCAGCTTGATGACGGTATCTATGATGCTGAAGAATTAGGTATATCTCAACTAGGTAATATCGCTGCAACAGATGAGAATATAGAATCCATATTTTATGGCACATTGATCAACATATTTTCTCGTTTTGATCAAACAGAATTGAACCAAATTAAAGCATTTCCGGGAAATGGCGATCCTGAAGATTTTTTCACGTTACTTGCTGATGCGTTAAATGATGACGATGCGCCCGAAATTTCTGCCTGGACTGATGAGGAATTATTCGATCTGGTTGTTGGTGAGGCCGTTTATCTGCATAATTCTTATGAAGAGGATGATCTTATAGTCGGAATACTTGATCATAGCTACTTGGGCTATGCACTTGTAATACATTAACCTGAGTTCGGGATAAGCCCTCAATCTTCGGCTAAACAATTGATCTTGGT